>JAISZT010000095.1 GCA_031284485.1 Desulfovibrio sp. | reverse complement strand
TTCCGCTTTTCACCCTTTGCCGCAGTGTTTTACGTTCGTCATCCGTGAGCATTATGACATATTTTTTCGTTCTCATTTTTGACCCACCCTTTCTTTGGATGAGTCCATTGTATCAAAATTTTTAGATGACGCAAGTCACTAGTATTAAATATTATTAAAATGTTTACGTCAAGCCCCCCCCGACAAATTGTGACAGAACGCCTTGACAGTGGCGCGTTAGACAACTACTCTCAGACGAAGAAACCAACGCCGCACGCTGGCGTCGATCTGGATGGACTAATCAAGGAGATTTATAATGGCTGAGCAGATCACAGACGCGACCTTCGACGAAGTTGTACTCAAATCGGACATTCCGGTTTTGCTTGATTTCTGGGCGCCCTGGTGCGGCCCCTGCCGGGCCGTAGGTCCGATTGTTGACGAAATCGCAAAAGAATATGCGGGCAGAGTGCGCGTGGTAAAAATGAACGTGGATGAAAATCCGGCAACGCCCACAAAATTTATGGTTCGCGCCATTCCCACCTTGGTTCTTTTCAAAAACGGCGAAACCGTCGAACATATAACCGGGGCCGTCACCAAAGCGGCCATGGCCGAATTGCTCGACACCAAGGCGCTGGCATGAAAGCATTTGACGCCCTCGTCATCGGAGCGGGGCCGGCCGGCATAACCGCCGCCATGTATCTTGCCCGCTCCGGTCATTCGGTGTGTCTTTTTGAACGGCTCACACCCGGGGGGCAAGTGCTGGCAACGGAAAACCTGGAAAACTATCCAGGATTTCCCAAAGGAATCAAAGGATATGAACTGGCCGACACCCTGAACGCGCATCTGGAGGGACTTGCCGTTGACCGCATTCCGCATGCTGTCGAATCCGTTTCCGGCGCGGCGGGGCAATTTGTCCTGCATGCGGACGGCCGGGATTTTTCAGGAAAAACTGTTCTGGTCTGCACAGGGGCGAGTCACCGTAAACTTGGCGTGGACGGTGAAGACAGACTGCTTGGGCGCGGCGTTTCCTATTGCGCCATCTGCGACGGCAATTTTTTTCGCGGGCAGTCTGTAGCCGTTATCGGCGGCGGCAACAGTGCTCTTGAAGAAGCCCTGTATCTTTCAAATATAGCCGCCAAAGTGACGCTGATCCACAGGCGGGAAGGATTCAGAGGTCTGAAAATTTATCTGGATCGCCTTGAAAAAATGACCGATAAAGTTGATATTCAGCGTAACACCGTTATAACAAATTTGCACGGCGAAGACCGCCTCACCGGGCTTACCTTGAAAAACGCCCGGAGCGGAGCGGAAAAATATCTTGCGGTTGACGGACTTTTTATCTATGTGGGTTTTGCGCCTGACGTGACCTTTCTGCCGAAATCGGTGGAATGTGACGCTCAGGGTTTTATTGTAACGGATACGGAAATGCGCGCTTCCGTTCCCGGCATATTTGCAGCTGGTGATATACGCTCAAAACACTGCCGTCAGGCAATCACTGCCGCAGGTGACGGCGCAACGGCCGCTCAGGCGGCTTTCCTCTTTCTGGAACAGCTCCATGTATAAAAAACTCCTTTGCTGCGTTACGCTTGCCGTCAGTATTTTTACCCTTTCCGCTTGCGGCATCATTGATATGGTGTATCTGCCGCCGGCTGAAGACACCGCACAAGAAATTTTTGAAGCCGCCAATGACGCCATGAGCGAAAAAAACTATGTTCGCGCTGTAGAGTTGTACAATAAACTGCGGGATACCTATCCATTCAGCCCCTATACCACGGAAGCCGAACTCTCGCTGGCCGATGCCTATTTTCTGGATGAAGACTATATTCTGGCGGCGGAAACCTACAAGGATTATGAATCCCTCCATCCCCGGCATGAAACCGTCCCCTATGTGCTCTACCAGACAGGCATGTCGCTCATGAAGCAGTTTCATTCCATTGACAAGGCGCCTACGGAATTGCAGGAAAGCTACGAGTATTTCAACAGACTGCGCCAGAGTTATCCCGATTCCGTCTACGTGCAGAGCGCCGGAGAACACATGCTCGCCTGCCGCAAGCTTATGGCGGAGCACGAACTCTATGTCGCCGATGTATTCTGGCACATGGAAAAATACGGAACAGCCTGGCGGCGCTACGAATATGTTATTGAAAATTTTAAAGACGTCCCTGATGTTACAGCGCACGCAAAAGAAAAAAGTTTGGCCGCATATTATCACTATCGTGAGGAACAGGCCGCGCAAACACGTGAAAAGCGCCAAGGTTCGTGGAAGCAGTGGTTCACCTGGCTGTAACTTCCCTTCCTGAAAAACAGCGCATCGCGCTCATCTCGCTGATTGTGGCCCTCGTCCTGGCAGGTCTCAAACTGGCGGTTGCCTTATCAACCAACAGTCTGGGCATACTTTTTGAGGCCCTGCACAGCAGTTTTGATCTGCTGGCAACGGGGCTGACCCTGGCGGCCGTGCGCATCGCAGGCTCTCCGGCCGACGCGTCCCATCCTTATGGACATGGAAAAATTGAAAATCTTTCAGCCCTGGTGACGACCATCCTTCTCTTTCTGACCTGCATCTGGGTGGGTTATGAAGGAATACAGCGCCTTTTCAGGCAGGCCAGCCCTGTTGTTCCGTCTTTCTGGGGTGTTGCCGTCATGGCTGTCTCCATAGCAGTAGACATGAACCGCAGCCGGATTCTGCGCCGCGCCGCCAGACAATTCAAAAGTCGGGCCCTGGAAGCCGACGCCCTGCACTTTTCCTCGGACGTTCTGTCATCGGCCGTGGTGCTTGTGGGGGTACTGGCCGTCTGGCTGACCGAAATCCTCAGGTTTCCCGGGCCGATCAACAACATACTCACCCAGGCGGACACTGTGGCGGCGCTGATTGTCGCTGTCATCATCCTTCGCGCCGTTCTGCGCATAGCCCGCGAAAACATTGATATCCTCATGGACTCTGGTTCCGCTGAAGAACGCACGGCCGTCATCAATGCGGTAAAGCAGGTGCCCGGAATCACCATGACGCGGCGGGTGCGCCTGCGCAGTAGCGGGCCGCAAACCTTTCTGGATTTGACCGTGGGCGTGGATCCGTCCATCAGCGTCAATGAGGGGCATACTCTGGCCCACGCTGCGGAGCAGGCGGTCAGGGACGTTCTTCCGGGGGCTGACGTGACCGTGCATGTGGAACCGCAAAAAGAGCGGCGCAGTCAGACGGGCAATCCCTTTGATCTGGTGCAGAACACGGCGTCAAAACACGGCCTGTCGGTTCACAACGTCCATGCGTTGCGCGACGATGCCGGAATCCGCGTTGAGATGCACATTGAACTGCCCGAGAAAATGCTTTTTGACGAGGCCTACAGACGCACCAAAAAATTTGAAGCGCACTTGCGGCGCGTCATGCCAAAAACTGAAATAATAAGCCATATTGAACCGAAAAAAAATGACGGTGACTTGCAGGCAAAACATTCAGTCCCCGCGGATTTTGCCGAACAGTCACGCGAAGCGGTGCAAGCAGCGGTGGTTGAAGAAACCCAAACAGACAACCCTCACAATTTTTCCATCTATGAAATTCCGGAACAGGGCGTCTGTATTTCCTTTCACTGTGAAGTCAACGACGGGCTGAGCGTTCATGAGGCGCACAACGTCTGCCTGCGCCTTGAAGAACACATACACGCAAAGGTTCCCCTTTCAGGCAGAATAATCATACACCTTGAACCCCGTCAGGCGGGACGTCCGTGACGACTGCCCCTGAGGCCGCTATCAGACGCTGCCAAAGCCCGTCTATGCCAAAACGTTTTTCCGACGATGTGATCAACGGCTTCTCTCCCAGCAGTTCAAACCATTCTTTTTGACGGTCAGCGCGCTGGCACTGCGAACATTTGTCCGCCTTCGTCAAAACGCCCAGCAGGGAAAGTCCCGCGTCACAGGCAAAGGCGTGCAGGCGAAGGTCGGGCGGCTGCGGCGGCAAACGGCAATCCAACAGCAGAGCAAGGGCGCAAGGACGGGGCTGGCGCGTCAAGTACGCTTCCAGCAAAATCCCCCATTGCCGCCTTTCACTATGGCCTGCACGGGCATAACCGTACCCCGGCAAATCCACCAGATAAAAATTGTGCGGCGACACGCTGTAAAAATTGACGGAGCGCGTTTTTCCCGGCGTCGCACTGACTTTGGCCAATTTTTTTCGACCGGCAAGGGCGTTGATCAATGAGGATTTCCCCACATTGGAACGTCCCGCCAAGGCAATCTGCGCTTCGGGCAGATCGGGAAGCTGACTTGCCGTATAGGCTGTCGTTGCAAGCTCAAGGCTGATATTCATAATATCTTGACAACAGAATGATTTTTAGAGATAATATATAGTTCATAATCGCAATACATACGCCATACTAGACGCTTTTGGACATATTGGCAAACAGCCCTTGTCACGGGGCGGCACACGGCGCGCACAGGACATTCAGGAGGTTGTCATGTATTCTACCACAGACTTTCGCAAGGGACTTAAAATTGAAGTGGAAGGCACACCTTATGAAATAGTGGAGTTCCAGCATTTCAAACCCGGCAAGGGCGGCGCGATGGTACGCACCAAACTGCGCAACATTCTTACCGGACGGATGCAGGACAATACCTTCCGCTCCGGAGAAAAGGTTGAAAAGCCCGATCTTGAAACACGCGACATGCAGTTTCTGTATCGTCTGGACGACGAACTTGTCTTCATGGACATGACGACATACGAACAAATGCAAATGTCCTCCGGTGCAACCGGCGGCAAAGAAGGTTTTCTCAAGGACGGACAGGAATGCCGGGTGCTGCTCTATCAGGGGCGTCCTCTGGATATTGACATCCCCCTGACGCTTGTTCTGGAAGTCGTAACTACCGAAACCGCCGCCAGGGGCGACACGGTGAGCAATGTCACCAAACCGGCCACACTGGAAACCGGCCTCATCGTGCAGGTGCCGACCTTCGTGAACACGGGTGACCGCATCAAGGTGGACACGCGCTCCAAAGAGTACCTCGGCAGGGAATAAACCCTGTCTGTAAGAGGAGGTAGCCTTACGGACACGCATAAATTCAGCCGCGAACTTTTCGGGCTGTTCCTTCTGTTCTGGGCATTGCTGTTGCTGCTCAGCCTGATCAGCTTCAACGCCAACGACCCCAGCCTCAACCATGTGGTCAGCGGCCGCGTGCCTCCCCAGAACAAGGCCGGATTATTCGGAGCGTATGCGGCGGGGTTTCTCAATGATGTCTTCGGTGTCACCGCCATTCTCTGGCCTTTTGTCTTCGCGGCTCTGGGGGCGGCCTACGTTTCTCCATCCTATGCCGTACGCTGGTGGCGCTGGTGCGGCTTCTTCCTGCTGACCATCTGCCTGCTTGTCATAAGCGCCGCATGGGACTTTTCCATGGGAGATCTCTTCGGCGGGGGCATGGTGGGCAGCGCGTTGCATGACAATGCCGCCAAATATCTGAGCCCGGCCGGTTCCGCCCTGCTCTGGTTTTTTTTACTCCTCGTGGGATTGCAACTGGCCTGCAATATTTCCTGGTTCAACCTGGCGGCGCGCTGTCTTGAACGCTTGCCCATTCCTCCCGGCAAGGAAAAAGACGTTGCGGCTCACGCGCCCAAATCAACAGACAAAAAAACGCTGCGTCAGCGGCTTGCGCCGTTTTCGTCCAGGTATTCCCTGCGGCGGCTGTTTGAACCGCTGTCGGCCTTGTCGGCAAAATGGCGCGACAAACTGGGCGACATACACCCATCGCCCGACACGCTTCCCGCCGTCTATAACGATGCCGACGCTCCAGGGCGTGCCGATGAACATGACGATATCTTTCCCCCTTCGGAAGATTTCGGCCCCGTGCCGGACAACGAAGAGCAGCCGGCTGAAAATGCCGTGGAAGAAACGTCGCGCCTGGGCAGCATCGCCGCTGCGGTAAAAAGAAAAAAAGTTAAAATTCCCCTGCCCGACCTGAATCTGCTCACGCCGCCCGCCCAAGCCAGCGGCAAGGCGCATGAAAACCGTGAAGACAAAGGCAGGGCGCTGATGACCTGCCTGAAAGATTTCGACGTTCAGGGCGAACTTGTCCGCATCACGCCGGGGCCTGTGGTCACCATGTACGAAGTGCGCCCGGCCCCCGGAATCCGCGTCAGCCGAATATCGAACCTGAATGACGATCTTGCCTTGGCGCTCAAGGCCACTTCCGTGCGCATCCAGGCCCCCATCCCCGGCTCAGACACAGTGGGCATTGAAATACCCAACGACAACAGAGAAATAGTCAATTTCCGCGAACTGGCGTCGTCCGAAGCCTTTCGCAACGGCTGCGGCCCGCTGACCATGATTCTGGGCAAAAATATTGCCGGGCAGCCCTATATGGCGGATCTGACCAAGATGCCGCATCTGCTGGTGGCCGGGGCCACCGGGGCCGGAAAAAGCGTTTGCCTGAACGCCATACTGATCAGCCTGCTTTACCGGACACGCCCGGAAGACATGCAGCTTTTGCTGGTGGATCCCAAACGCGTTGAAATGGCCCTCTACACTGATGAGCCGCATCTCGTGCATCCCGTGGTCACAGAGATGACGGAAGCGAAAAACGCCCTGGACTGGGCCATTCATGAAATGGATCGCCGCTATGAGGGCATGGCCCGCCTGAGGGTGCACAATATTGCGGGTTACAACCAAAAACTGGCCGCTTTCGGTAACTCCGTCCCGCAGGGTTTCACAGACCTTGGGCCTTTGCCCTACCTTGTGATCGTCATCGACGAACTGGCGGATTTGCTTATGACGGCCGCGCGCGAGGTGGAAAGCAACATCGTGCGCCTGGCGCAACTGGCGCGCGCCGCCGGCATCCACATGATTCTCGCTACGCAGCGGCCAAGCGTCAATGTGGTCACAGGCCTTATAAAAGCAAACTTTCCCTGCCGCATTTCCTTTCAGGTCACCTCATCCCATGATTCACGCACTATTCTGGATCAGGTGGGCGCGGAACGACTGCTCGGACGGGGCGACATGCTGTTCAAACCAAGCGGCGGACGTTTGCTGCGTTTGCACGGCCCCTTTCTCAGTGACGAGGAAGTGCAGAATGTTGTGACGTATTGGAAAAATCAGATTGCCCCCGCCTACAAAATCGACTTTGCCGAATGGGGCGCCGAAGCAACCGGCAATGACGAGAACGGCGGCGACGATGCGGCCGGAGATACGCTTTATCCTGAAGTGCGCGCTTTTGTCGCCGATCAGGGGCGGGCATCCATCTCTCTTGTCCAACGACGTTTCAAAATCGGCTTCAACCGGGCTGCCAGACTTATTGAACAACTGGAGAGAGACGGCATCATCGGGCCTGCGGACGGCAGCAAGCCGCGTAATGTCGTCAGATAAACATCAGGAGCCTTTATGCGAATTTTCTACACGCTGACTGCTATTGTATGCTGCACACTGCATTTTGCATCCAGTCTTTGCCCCGCTGCCGATCTGGCAGACGTCATCCAGCGGCGCTATGCCGAAACAACATCTTTTTCCGCCAATTTTGAACAGACGCTAACCCACAGGGAAAGCGGCAGCGTGGAAAAACGACAGGGCAATCTGCTTTTTCAAAAGCCCCTGCTGCTCCGCTGGACTACGGAAAAACCCCACGAAGAACTCCTGGTGGCTACAAAAAAAGAAATCTGGGACTACCTGCCGGATGAAGGCGTTGCCTATAAGTACCCGCTTGACACGATCAGGGACTCTCGCGGCATTATACATGTGCTTACAGGGCAGGCGGCGCTGACAAAGGATTTTGACGTCAAGCCTGATGGCGTGGAGAACAATTTCACAAAATTGCGTCTCTATCCCAAAGAACCGACGCCGCAAATGGTGGAAGCCGTCATATGGGTCGATACGGCGCAGGGTTACATACGCAGAGCCACTATTACAGACTTTTACGGCAACGCCAACGACGTGCGCTTTACAACATTTTCACCCAATGCGCAGGTCAGAGATACGGACTTCAGCTTCACGCCGCCCAAGGATGTGGATGTGGAAGACCGCACCACAGCCGGAGCACAAGAAAGAGAATTGTTCAAGTAAAAATCAAGCTGTTTCCAGGGCAGACGCATCCGGATTTTCAAGGGCCTATAACAAGAACTCATCATTGAGCGCAATCTTGAACCACTTGGAAAGACTTACCGGTCGCGACGCCATGAGATACTCCGGCTTTGCCGTACGACTTTCGGCAATTTTCCCGTACCGGCGCGCGACGCCGACATCCACCATGTCGGCTGTGACCATTTATCAACGGCTGCAAAAACTACTGTTGTTTTCTTATTCCCGTGACGCTTCTGCCGCCAATGCCCCAATTATCCATTTCAACCTCATCTATGACGACAATCGTTGTTGCAGGATTTTTGTGCAAAACACGCGTCAGAAGTTCCGTGGTCCCTTTTATAAGCTCGGCTTTCTGTTCTCTGGTCGGCGCTTCGTTTCCGCCGGTCACCTTGATATTCACGTAGGGCATGTTGCCTCCTATTATTTGCGGCGCATGGGCCGTCGCAGGCCCGCATGGTACAGCCTTACTTGCCCGGTTCCTCCGCATCCCGCACGTCCACAATGCGCACGCCAAACTCGGCGACATTTGCAGGCGGCGCGTAAAAAAGCGTCATAAACGGCACTTCGCCCCCTTGCGGCACATTAAGGTTGTTGACCAATATTTCCAGCTTGTTGTTCAAAAAGGTTTCCATTTCCTTTTCACTGAGAACCTGCAACTGAAAAAGCGACAACTGCACACCGGCAATCTGTTTTTTAACGGCCAGGGGCTTTTTATCCTTGTCGTAAATGGCGGCTTCAATAGTGATCAGGGCCTTTGCCTTGGGGAACTCATTCACAACCTTCCCCTCAATCACAAAAACCTTGCCCGTCTTTTCATTATCCACATAATACTGGCGGACATTGCGCATGGTGAGCATTTCAATTCTTTTGGCGATCTCATCCTCTGTGCTTGGCTTTGGAGCATTGAGCGCATTGAATATCCAAATACCTCCCACTCCGCCGGCAAGGCAAAGCCCAAGCACAATAATCAGCAACATAAACCGACGCTTGGTCAGTATCTTTTTTCTCTGTTGCGTCGCGGGTTTTTCGGGTTCCGGCGATGCTTTCTGCACGGGCGCGGGAATCTCCAGGGCAAAAACCGTTTTGCAGACCGAGCAGCGCAACTTTGCGCCTGCCCTGACATGTTCGTCAGGCAGGTTAAAACGGCTTGTACATTGAGGGCATGTTATTTCCATTCCATAATCTCCACCAATACTAACACAGTCCGAAAAACTATCCCGGAACAATCTCGCAAATATCGGGCAGCATCCGCCAGCGTTCAGCCCAATCCATGCCGTAGCCGACAAGGAAGCCGCTGTTCACTGCAAATCCCGCAAAATCCACGTTCACATCTACCTGCCTGCGTTCATGTTTGTCCACCAACGCCGCCAGACGCAGACTGCGCGCCCCGCGGGCCGCAAAGCAATCCAGCAAAAAACGCATGCTGTAACCGCTGTCAACGATATCTTCCACAATCAGGATGTGCTTGCCATAAATATCTGCTTCCACATCCTTTGTGAGAATTGGAGCGCCCGAGCTGGCATCATCCATGCCGTAGCTGGTCAGGCGCACAAAATCCAATTCCAGATTTTTATTATGCAATATTCGCACCAAATCTCCAAAAAAGAACACGGCACCTTTCAGCACACATACGGCAAGCAATGGTTCCTGCCCGTAACGCGCGTCAATTTCAACAGCAAGCTCTTTTATCCGTGTGGCGATCCGCTCTCTGTCGAAAATTACCTTCACCCTAATTTCATCCATTCTCTTTACATCCACGCCGTCGTTGCTTCCGAAACATCCAGAACAAGCGCAATTTCGTCACAATCCGGGTACTTTGCGCAGTTCACGCAGTCGGCCCATACCTTTTGCGGCAACACGCTTTTATCCACAACTCTAAAACCTAAACGGACAAAAAATACTTCCTGATACGTCAAAGAAAAAATTTTTTTCAGATGCAATTCACGGCACTCGCTTATACACGCCTGCACGAGATTTCGTCCAAACCCCCGCCCGCGCATGTCTTCACGCACAACCAGGGAACATATTTCACCCAGATCTTCCCAAACAGGCGCAAGGGCGCAGCAACCCACTAAAATACCTTCCGGCGACTCTACCACATAAAAATTGCGTATGTGCCCGTATAGATAAATCAGCGCGCGCGGCAACAAAAGCCCCTTGCCGGCGGCCTGCAACAAAAGCGCGTGCATGCCTTTCACGTCTTCAAGATGCGCTTTGCGCGTCAGATAACCCTCTGTCATTTTTGTTCCAAAAGTTCTTCAATAACTGATTTCAACATTTCGTCATCCGCCACGCCCGCTTCGGAAAATACGAGATTCCCGTTTTTATCGTAAAAAACATTGTGGGGTATGCTGCTGACCCGATAGGCCTGCGCCACATCACTCCCCGCCATGTATACAGGATAATCCACACCCATGCGGCTGACAAAAGGCATGACCGGCTTTGCATTCTCGTCCACCGAAAGCCCGATAACCTGGACATTCCTATCGGCGTACGCCCTGCCCGCCTTTACCAGATCAGGTATTTCCGCGCGGCACGGCGGGCACCATGTCGCAAAAAAGTTGAGCACAAGCACCTTGCCCCTGTTTTTTGCCAACAAATCAGTCAGGCCGGGCATATGCAAGGTGGGCACCTGGACCTGCGGTTCAGACAATGCCCCGCGCGGCAATAACAGGCACAGGAGAAGCAGTGGAAGCAAATTTTTCATTATGCACCTTCACACGTCAGTATGTTGTCATTCAGCAGCCTGCAACAGGGTCTTTGCCACACGCACAGCGCCCACGGCGTCCGCGGCATAGCCGTCCGCCCCGATCACATCGGCGAATGCCTGCGTAACAGCGGCTCCTCCCACCATGACACGTATAGGCAAAGCACGGTCTCTGACAAGACGGACAGTGTCTTCCATGCGCACCATAGTCGTTGTCATCAACGCGGACAAGCCTATAATGCGCGCCCCATGCTCAACAGCGCAGGCAACAATCGTCTCGGCCGGCACGTCCTTGCCCGCATCCACCACTTCAAAGCCGTAATTGCCGAGCAAAAGCGCCACAATATTTTTGCCGATGTCGTGTATGTCGCCTTCTACCGTGGCCATAACCACTACCGGCCGCTTTTCCGCATCGCTCAATTTCGCGAGAAAGGGCTTCAGATAAGCAAAGGCCATCTGCATGGTTTCCGCGGAGCGGATAAGCTGGGGCAAAAAATACTCGCGGCGCTCATAACGCGCGCCCACTTCCGTAATAGCCGGAATCAGGCTCTCCTGCACAAGTGCAAAGGGGTCAGACCCTCCGGCCATTTCGATCTCCAGAAAAGAAACCACATTTTCCCTGTCTCCGGTCAGCACAGCCTCCCCGGCATTTTTGGCGGCAACACCCCTGCTTTCACGCACAACAGCGCCTGACGATGATTTCCATTCCGCGTAGGAGGCTATAAAGGTTTCGGCACGCGGATCATGGTTGCCGAGCACACTCAGCGCGTCGGCCGCTTCGTGCAGACGCACGGCCGAAGGATCCGCGATGCAGGAAGTCAGCCCCGACCCGACCGCCATGGACAAAAAGGTGGCATTCAGCAAATCGCGGGCCGGAAGACCAAAGGAAATATTGGAAAGCCCCAGTGTTGTCGGCAAATTTTGCCGTCGGCACCAGCGCGCCATTTCCAGGCACTGACTTGCGTCGCTCCCCGAAGAAACCGCCAAGGCCAGAATGTCCACCATGATCAAGGCGCGGTGGATGCCCAGACTTTCCGCTTCCAACAACAAATTTTCAACGATGCGAATACGTTCCGCCGCCTTCACCGGCAAAACAGATCCTTGCAGAGGCAATAAAATGAAAGGGGCGCCATAGTCCCGGCAAAGAGGCCCCAGCCGCTCCATGCGGTGGTTTTCCCCGCTGATGGAATTGACCAGAAAAGAACCGGGGCAATAGGGCAACGCGCGTTTGACGGCTTCCACATCCGGCGAGTCAAGCGAAAGCGGCAAGGTCAGACGCGACGCCAAAAGCTGCGTCAATTCCGGCAAAAGCCGCGCCTCATCCACCAGAGGAGCGCCCACATTAACATCCAGAACGGCAGCGCCGGCCTCCACCTGCTGATCCGCCAGATGCAGGGCGAAATCAAAACGGCCTTCCTGAAATTCCTGGGTAAGTTTTTTCTTTCCGGTGGGATTTATACGCTCTCCAATAATAGTCAGGGGCGCATCCGGACCGATGCGCACCAGACGCGAACGGGTGGTCAAACAAATTCCGGAACGGCGCGACGTTGATCTGACAGGTACACTTCTGCCACGCAAAATGTTGGCGAGCGCCGACAAATGCGCAGGGGTCGTGCCGCAGCAGCCGCCCAGCACGCGCGCCCCCAGATCGATAAACGCCGCCGTCTTCTGTGCGAATTCTTCAGCCTCCAGGGGAAAGACTGTAATATTTCCGCGAAGTTCCGGCAATCCGGCATTGGGTTCGGCCATGACAGGGCAATCACAGACTTCCAGCAATTCGCGCACTGTCCGGGCCATCTGGTCCGGCCCCAGACTGCAGTTTGTGCCTACCACATCAACACCGAGATTCTGCATGGTTTCAGCAAAAATGGCCGGCGTTGAACCTGTCAGGCTAACTCCATGTTCAAATGTCATGGAAACCATCACCGGCAGGGAGCATTCCCGCCGCGCCGCTATCACGGCAGCGCGGGCTTCGGCAAGATCAAACTGGGTTTCAATAAAAATCAAATCCGCCCCACCAGCGGCAAGGCCACGTATCTGCTCGGCAAAGGCCGCAATCAATTCACCCGGATCCAGCGGTCCCAACGGTTTGACAAAACGACCGCACGGTCCCACGTTGCCTGCGACAAAGACGGGTCTTCCGGCATTGCGACAGGCGTCTTTTGCCACCTCGACCATATGCTTGTTGAAAGTAAAAACATCCGTGTTGCCGGGCAACTTGAAAATGCTGCCGCCAAATGTGCATGAAGTCAGAATATCCGCGCCGGCATCCAGATACATTTTATGAATGTCACGTACGGTATCCGGGTTTTCCATACAAAATTGTTCAGGGCTGACGTCAGGCATACCGGAAGCCTGAAGCATGGTGCCCATCGCGCCGTCAAGTAAAAGAGGGGGTTCTTGTACAAGCGCCTGTCTGAATGTCATGGCGGCCACCTGATCCATATTGCGAAAAAGCGTTGAAAAGCACAAAGTAAATTTATAACATAACGCAGTATTTTTTTGAACTGCAATGCTTTAGTATGGGTAAAATGAAAAAAAATAGCAAGATATCCGCGACAACGCGTGAACATAACGGGAAAAGCGACAAGAACGCCACACTCGCCGAACCTGAAATCGAAATACCCGAATCTGTACAACACAGTGAAAATACTGAAGAAATTTCTATTGAAGAGTTTGATGTCGCCATCGATGGGTTTTTGCCGGAATCTGTTCTTGATCTGGACGAAAATGACAATGGCGCGGACACGCTTGACGAACAGGCAAAAAATAATCGTGCCGCCGCGCTGCCCGCACCCGCGGTTTCGCGTCTCCCCTCTCCTGTAGGCATACGCGACAATCTGTATCTCTACCTGCGCGAACTGAGCCGCTTTCCCATGCTCACGCCGGACGAAGAACATTCGCTGGCTCTCCGGGTGCGGGACCATAATGATCCTGACGCCGCGTTTCGCCTGGTTTCCTCACATCTGCGCCTGGTTGTGCGCATTGCCATGGATTTTCAACGCCGATGGATGCAGAACGTGCTTGACCTTGTCCAGGAAGGAAATGTGGGCCTGATGCGAGCCGTAAACAAATTTGACCCGGACAAGGGAATCAAGTTTTCCTATTACGCCTCATTCTGGATTAAGGCGTACATTCTCAAATTTATTATGGACAATTGGCGATTGGTTAAAATCGGCACCACGCAGATCCAGCGAAAGCTGTTCTATAACCTGAACAGGGAACGGCAAAGACTGATCGCCCAGGGCTATGACCCGGACGCTGCGACGCTTGCCGAGCGCCTGGGCGTCAACGAAGAACAAATCGTGGAAATGGACCAGCGTCTCGCATCTTCTGATCTTTCCCTCAATGTGCCGATGGGTGAAGAATCCGGCGGCGCAACGCGAATGGATTTTCTGCCCGCGTTGGCTCCCGGCATCGAAAGCGATCTGGCGTCTGATGAAATTGCGGACATTGTGCGTTCACGTCTGAAAACCATTATCCCCAAACTCAATGAGAAAGAAATATATATTCTGCGGAATCGCCTGCTCTCCGACGAACCTGTCACCTTGCGTGAAATAGGTGAACGGTATAATATTACAAGAGAACGCGTCCGACAGCTTGAGGCGCGGCTGCTGGAAAAAATCCGGCAGCATCTGACATTGCATATCAAGGATTTTTCAGACGAATGGATACAGTCGTAAATGAAACATAACGCCATTACCCTGTTCCGCGCGTTAGTGATAATTGCTGCCTTCCTTTCTCTCCACGGATGCGGAGGCTGTGTCGGCAACATTGCAAATCAGTCGGAACTGTCTGAAAAAAAGACCATAGCGCCCACGTCCGGAGCAAAACCCGAAAATCTGACGCAACATACTGAAATTTTACCCATAGAAGAAAAAATCTCTTCCAATGCTGAAAGTACCTACGCGTATTTATGCTTCATCCATGCCATAAACAGCGAAGATGAAGAAGCTCTGCTTCAAGCTGCGGCATTGTTCAAAACCCCTGAAATTCCGGCTGCGGTCTGGATGGAAGGCGGTGTCTGGCTGATGAGCCGCAAATCAAAAAATGCCCACCGTTTGCTGGAGCAAGCTGTAGCCGCCTGGCCGGAGGATTTGTCGCTCAATCTGCTGTTCGCCGAAGCGCTCATGGAAGGAGCCATGACCCAACAGGGCGTGGCGCTTATGCGCAACTATCTGCAAAGACATCCGGATTCCATGGACGCACGGCTCGAACTGGCCCTGCTGCTTGTCAAAAATGCCGAATTTCATGAAGCGGAAAAACTACTTACGGATATCCCGGCCAAACAGCGAACTCCACTAGTGGAGTACTATCATGCCAGAGCATTGATAGGCATGGAACGGCAGGGCGAGGCCATCGTTCATCTGCAAAAATCCATTAAAGAAATGCCATATTTCGTGGAAGCCCTGGCCGAACTGGCGTTTATCCATGAACGACGCTCAAATTTCAAAGAAGCGCGCAATATTTATGAGCAACTTCTCAAACTCAATTTTTCTCCGCAGGATGTGGTTCTTCGACTGATACACCTTTCCCTGAAACTGAATCAGCCGGAAAAAGCGCTGAGATACCTGCGCCCCGGACTGGGCAACCTGCAGTTCAGGCTCATGGCAATCAGCATGTTTATTGATTCGCGCCACTACCTTCAGGCTGAAAGCCTGCTCAAACAAATAGTGGCCGAGGGCGGCGCGCCCGGTGAAGTCTGCCTGCTTCTGGCGGAACTGGCCTACGAGCAGCGTCGGGATATATCCATGTCCTTTGCCTGGCTGGATAAAATTCCCGCCAACAGCAAAGTCGCGGGGCAGGCCCAATTACTTCGTGCGCAGATGCTGGCCGAATCCGGCAAGGACGAAGAATCGCTCGCAATCGCCCAAAACGGTCAGCGCAACTACAGTGGCATACCGGATTTCTGGGATCTGGAAATACGTTTGCTGGCCCGGCGGAAGCAGACGGCGCAAGCCCTTTCCGTTGCCCAAAAAGCACTGGAAAAATGGCCGGACAACACAGATCTGAATTTTCTGCTCGGTTCTCTGCTTGACGAAACAGGCGATAAAAAAAACGCTTTTACCGTCATGGAAAATATTCTGAAAACTCAACCGGACAACTATCAGGCGCTCAACTATGTCGGCTATACTCTGGCTGAGGAAAATCGGGACCTTGAACGCGCCGTACAATTGCTTGTCAAGGCCGACAGGCTTTCGCCAAACCAGTCTTATATCGTTGATTCTCTGGCGTGGGCGCTTTTCAAATACGGCCGCGTCAACGAATCGCTGACTGAAATACGCCGCGCCGTATCCCTTGGCGGCCAAGTGGATTCTTCCATCTGGGAACACTACGGCGACATCGCCTCGCACATGGGGCTCAGGGACGAAGCCCGCAAAGCGTATCAAAAGGCCCTGGATCTCAAACCCGCCAATGCTGAGACATTGCGCCAACGTCTTTCACAACTATGAAAAAACAATTACTTTTATGCCTGCTCCTGCTCATCGGCGCCTGTGCCGGGAAGCAAGACGCCGGGGTGGATACGCAGGCGACTGCTGATGGGCAATGGCAAAAAATGGCAACGTCAAGCGCGGCGGAGCCTGCTCCCTATCGCATACAAACAAGTCTGCGTTTCGGCACTGAAGGCGACACGCGCAGGGTTACAGCGCTTTTCTGGGGAAATGGGGAGGGCGCGCTTCGCCTTGACGTCATGGCGGGAGTGGGGGCAGTCGCCGCAAAAATTCTGGAAGACGGAGAGCATTTTCTACTGTACACGCCGCGCGAAGATAAAGCCTATTTTCATGAAGGCACAGCGAAGCCGCTGCTGAATGTGGGTGTTCCCATCCCCTTTAACCTGCGCCACCTGTCGGATATTCTCAACGGCCGCTACATGCAGGTTTTCGGCAGGCATCCCGCCGGGAGTGTGCGCCTTGCCGATGGCCGTGTGCGCTACACGCTTGACGGCAAGCCCGGCGGCGATCTTGTGCTGAACGCCGACGGCCTGCCCGCGCTCTGGCGTGAGGACGGCGACAAGGGCTGGAAGATGGAAATTGCCTATGACTCCCTGCCACAACGCCTGACACTGGCGCACAGCAACGGAAACCGCGCCATTCTGCTGGTCAAGGAACGCGAAAAACCCGCTGTCGCTTTCAGCGCCGAGCAACTGCGCCTGACGCTCCCGGAAAGTGCTTCCCTGCTGCCGCTTGAAAAATATAAAAAATAAAAAAAATTACCCACACAGGAACTTGACATGCCATGCCTCCACATTGCCTCCGATCATGCCGGATTTGCCTTAAAAACAGCGCTCGGCCGCCGTCTGGCCGATCTGGGACACGACATCGTTGATGACGGAACGTATTCGGACGAAAGCTGCGATTATCCAGTTTTCGCGCACAAACTCTGCGCAGCTGTCGAAGATTCGGATTGCCTCGGCATTCTGATCTGCGGCACAGGCACAGGCATGTCCATGGCGGCGAACCGCCATCCCGGAATACGCGCGGCGCTGTGCGCCACGGAACTTCACGCGCGACTTGCCCGCAACCATAACGACGCAAACGTGCTTTGCCTTGGCGCGCGCATTACCGGGGTGGAACTGGCTTTTGCCATTGTTGAATCTTTTCTGGCAGCCCGATTTGAAGGCGGTCGCCATCAGCAACGTCTTGATCTGCTCAAAGGATAACCATGCTGCTTTACAACACACTTGGCCGGAAAAAAATGAAATTTACCCCGATCCGTCCCGGTAAAGTGCATATGTACGTCTGCGGTATCACGGCTTACGACTACTGTCATATCGGTCACGCCCGGTCGGCGGTCGTTTTTGATGTACTCGCGCGCCGACTGCGTCATCTTGGATTTGACCTTCTGTTTGTGCGCAATTTTACCGATATTGACGACAAGATTATTGCCCGCGCCAACAGGGATGGACGTGACTGGCAAGAAATCGCCCGGACGTATATTGACGCCTTTCATGAAGATATGGATCAGTTGCGTGTGCTGCGCGCAGACCTGGAACCTCGTGCAACAGAATACATTTCACAAATCCAGGGACTTTGCCTGAAACTTATAGCTGCCGACAAAGCCTACCCCACACCTTCAGGAGACGTTTATTTTCGTGTTCGATCCCACGCGCCCTATGGCAAACTTTCCGGACGCAGCCTGGACGACCTGCTGGTCGGCGCCCGCATTGTCCCTGGAGAAGAAAAAGAAGATCCGCTGGATTTCGCCGTCTGGAAAGCGTCAAAACCCGGAGAACCTTTCTGGAACAGCCCATGGGGCAAAGGCCGGCCGGGCTGGCATATTGAGTGTTCCGCCATGAGCGAACCCTACCTGCCCCTGGACATACACGGCGGCGGGCAGGATCTCATCTTTCCCCATCATGAGAATGAAGTGGCCCAGTCCGAGGCTGTCTGCGGCTGCGAGCTTGCAACACACTGGGTACACAACGGCTTTGTGCAGATAAACGCTGAAAAAATGTCAAAATCCAAAGGTAACTTTCAAACCATTCGCCAAATTCTGCAAAGCTATCTACCCGAAACCCTGCGTTTTTTTCTGCTGAGCAAACATTACCGCAGCCCCATTGATTTTACAGAACAAGGCCTGGAAGAGGCGGAAAAGGCTCTGCACCGCATTTATTCCTCCCTGTTGGAAGCCCGCCGCCTGCTGCAAAGAACAGTCTGGAAAAAAATTGCCCTGCCTGAGGATTTGCCGACAGAATGGACTGCCCTGCAGCAATCTTTCGAGGACGCGCTGGACGATGATGTCAATACAGCGTCAGCACTTGGGCACATATTCGCCCAAGCGCGCATCATCAATCGTCTGCTTGAAAACAAAATTCTGCGATCCTCTGAAAACACGCGCGATCTGCTTGAGGAATTTTTGGACCGCGCCACGAACTGGAATGTGCAGTTGGGGCTTTTCGGCGCAACTCCAGCAGATTTTCTGAATGAATTGCGTATGATGCGAGCGCAGCGTGCAAGCCTTGATATTGTAAAAGTGGAAAATTTGCTGCGAGAACGACAAAAAGCCCGTGAACAAAAAAAATTTGACGACGCCGACAGTCTGCGTAGCCAACTGCAAGCCATCGGCGTCACTGTTCAGGACACTCCGGAAGGGCAAACCTGGGACATCCAATAGCTCCATGGGCAGCACAACGCGTCACCCCCTCCTTTGCCGCTTGACGGCGCTGTTCACGCTGACGATTTTCCTTGCGTCGCAAATTGTGCCGATGCCGGCAGCCGCATTTATTTTCGGCGGCGTCACCATCAAGGACGAAAAGGAAATGGGGCAAAAATTTGACATTATGGTTCGTTCCAGCATGCCTGTGGTGGACGATCCAGAAGTGCGCCAGTATGTCGGTTCCCTGCTGGAACGTCTGGTCAAGGCTATTCCGCCGCAGCCGTATGCCTTTAAGGCAACGACCATTCTGCACAATTCGCTGAACGCCTTTGCCGTCCCCGGCGGCTATGTCTATGTTTTTACAGGTCTGATCATGAATATGGATAGTGAGGAAGCGCTTGCCGGCGTACTGTCGCATGAGCTTGCCCATGTCACGCAACGCCATGTTGCTTCACGCCTGGAACGGGCGCAGTTCATCACTGTGGCCTCGCTGCTGCTGGCCGTTGCGGGCGTTGCCGTCGGCGGTTCCGGCGGGGGCGCTCTCTCCGCGGGCGCCCTGGGGGCGGGACAGTCCGCCATGCTCAATTACAGCCGTATGGACGAAACCGAGGCAGACCAGATTGGCCTGCAGTATCTTATAGCCGCCAAATATCCGCCCGCCGGCATGATAAGCGGCTTTAAAACATTACGTCAAAAAAGCTTTATGAGCGGCACAAGTGTGCCTACATACCTTTCCACGCATCCCGCCATAGGCGACAGGATCAACGGGTTGCAGGCCCGCATCGCTACCATGCCCCCAAGCGTACAAAACCGCACGCAGGATAACAAACATTTTGTGCGGGTCAGAACGCTGCTGTGGGCGCGCTATGGCGATGAGCAGTCGGCCTTGCAGCGTTTTTCCGGAAAAGACGGATTGTCCGCCATGGGCAGAGGCATCGTGCGCTCCCGGCAAAATAATATTTTAGAAGCGGGAAAAGCCTTTGATGAAGCGCTCGCCGCAGCACCCGGCGACCCCCTGGTGCTGCGCGAAGCCGGCATTTTCCACTTCCGCAAAGGCGACCTGCGTCGGGCTGACGGCTTATTGCGTGAAGCCATGCGCCTTGATCAGCACGACTACATGGCCTCTTTTTTCTATGCCCGCATGCTGGACGAGAGCGGGAAGCAGGCTCAGGCGGACAAATATTATGAAGATGTGCTGCGGCATGTACCCGAAGATTCGGAAGTGCATGAAGCCTATGCGCGTTCCCTGGGCAAGTCGGGCAAATCGCTTGAGGCCTACATACATTTGACCTACAGTGCGCTGTATGCAAACAATAAAAAATTGGCGGACCGGTATTTTGACAAAACCAAGGGTCTGGCCGGCGGCGCTCCGGGCAACAGTCAGTTCCGTCGTCTGGAAAACGTGTATAAAGAACGCAAGGAAATCTGGGATAAAAACTGATGAATGAAACGCACGCCACGACCGTTCTGCTTGTCAAAAAAAACGGCTGCATCGCTATGGCCGGCGACGGTCAGGTAACCATGGGACAAAGTATGATAATGAAGCACTCAGCAAAAAAAGTGCGTCGCCTCCACGAAGGACAGGTGCTCGCCGGTTTTGCCGGGGCCACTGCCGATGCTTTTACCCTGTTTGAGATCTTTGAGGCCAAACTCAAACAACTGCGCGGCAATTTGCTGCGCGCGGCTGTGGAAATGACAAAAGAATGGCGCAAGGACAAATATCTGCGCAGGCTTGAGGCCATGCTGCTTGTGGCCGACAGGGAGCATCTGCTTGTGCTTTCCGGCACTGGCGATGTTATTGAGCCGGATGATGACGTTGCGGCGATCGGCAGCGGCGGGCCTTATGCGCTGTCCGCGGCAAGGGCGCTGCTGCGGCACAGCGACCTCAACGCCCTTGACGTCGCGCGCGAGGCCATGCGTATTGCCGCTGAAATCTGCATTTACACGAATGATCAGATAACGACGGAAGTTCTGGAATAGCCGGGATGGACGCCTCTTTCACGTGGAGGCATGTGGCGGTGCGCCTCCCCAAAGAATCAGGGGCCGGACAATCATGCCCAACCCCTTGTAATCATTGGTCGGGATGGCGCGATTTGAACGCGCGGCCTCAGCGTCCCGAACGCTGCGCTCTAGCCAAGCTGAGCCACATCCCGTCAGTGGAATGTAATATATCGCTCTGAAAGCATATGCAAGGCATTTTTTCATTTTTTTAATTGTCAAATAATAAAGCTTGGCGTAACATCTTATCAGTATTTCATTGAAAGTTAAAAAATAACCCTTGGAGCAAACAACAGACATGATCCGAGTTATTATTGTGGACGACTCCTCCTTCATGCGCAATGCTCTTGTCGATCTTCTGGAAAAAGACCCGGATATCAAAGTTGTGGCCGCCGCGCGTGACGGCCAGGAAGCACTGCAAAAAGCAAAAGAAATGGACGCGGACGTCATGACGCTTGACGTGGAAATGCCGCGTCTTGACGGACTTGCCACATTGCAGCAGCTTATGAAAACCACCCCCATGCCGGTTCTGATGGTAAGTTCGCTCACGGAAAGCGGCGCGGAAAGCACACTGAAAGCCATGGAATACGGCGCGCTTGACTTTATCCTCAAAACAATAAACAATGACATTGGAGCCTTTGGTTCGGATCTGCGCCGTAAAGTTAAAGCCCTTGCGCGCAAAAAAGCCATAACCAGACTGCACTATCAGCGGCTCAAGCTTGCCCAGATGCCTGTTCGCCCAACGCATGTTACCCAGCCTCCGCACACTGCGTATACCCCCTGCCGCGGCGCCCGCGATCTTGTTGTTATTGGCGTGTCCACCGGCGGACCTCCAGTGGTGCAAAAAATTCTTTCCGCGTTGCCGACAGATCTGCAAGCCTGCATCCTCGTCGCCCAGCACATGCCGGCAATGTTTACCGGCCCATTTGCCAAACGCCTTGACAACGCGAGCCGGATTACAGTTTCCGAAGCTGTGGACGGCGACAAATTAAAAAGAGGACACGCATATATCTGCCCGGGTGGAAAACATATCGGAATAAGAATGCGCAGTTCACTGCCGGAAGTGGCCATTACCGAAGAACCACGCGATGCATTGTACAAGCCTACAGTCAATGTGCTTATGGAAACGGCCGGTAAAAGCATGGGCAACCGTGTGCTCGGCGTCATGCTCACCGGAATGGGTTATGACGGCTGTGAAGGCGCCAAGGTGCTCAGGGAAAAAGGCGGCTACCTCATCGCGCAGAGTGAAGAATCCTGCGTGGTTTACGGTATGCCCAAAGCTGTGGTAGATGAAGGCCTTGCCAACCAGATTCTGGACGCGGACGATATAGCCCAGGCCATTGTTACAACGGTCAGGGGCTGAACTGTATCTTTGCGAGACTAATGACAATGGAAAACGTACATCCAGACGCAACCGGTATCCTTGCCGACCTGCAATCGGAAGACAGCGACATCATCCGCAACGCGGCTTTCACGGCGGCGGACATGCGCCTTGAAGAGGCAGTGCCGTTACTCGGCGAGCGATTGAAGAGCGAAAACATCGGCGTACAGGAAGCGACGGAATATGCCCTGCGCAAAATTCGCGGCCCGCAAACAATTGTTTCCCTGCTGCCGTTGCTGCGCAGCAATGAAGCGCCGGTACGCAACGTGGCCATGGATATTTTGCGTGAAATAGGTTCGGACAGTGTTGACAGCATAGAATCCTGGCTGCACGACGACGATCCTGATATTCGTATATTTGTTGCGGATATACTTGGCTACTGCAAAAAATACAAGGCGGTAGAGTTGCTTTGCGACTCTCTTCTTAAAGACCCGGAAACAAATGTCCGCTATCAGGCCGCTATAAGTTTGGGGCTGCTGGCGTATCCTGAATCTGTCGGCGCCCTGTGCAAGGCGATGCGTGACGAAGAATGGGTACAGTTTGCCGTGGTGGATTCCCTTGCCAAAATCAAAGACGCTTCGGCAACCCACGCCATGCTGCAACTGTTGCCGCACTGTTCCACACTGGTAAGCGCGTCCATTATTGATGCCCTGAGCCATGTCGGCGATGTTAAAATTATTCCCATGCTGGCAAAATCTTTGGGTAATGTGCCAGGCCCGCTGCACCACAAAATCATCAAGGCCATAGTGCAGATTTTAAGCGCCCCGGCTCTCGCCCTTTTGCCCGCAAAATCACAGGAACGGTTGCGTTTCTATCTTCTTGAGGCACTGACAGACAACGATGAGGAAATTTTATTGGCGGCGTTGCAAGGGCTGAGCGCCATTGGACAAGATGACGCCACCGGCCAGGTGCTGAGCCTTGCCGAGAACCTGAACCCGGAGCGGCAGACGGAACTGTACGATACCGCCGTACGCGTCATCGCTTCCATTGGGTACAACGATACAGTGCGTGACGCTCTTTGCGGCGAAAATGAACGACAAATAGCCATAGCTCTTGACGCCTGCCATTTTATGGATAAAGATGATAAACGGCCCCTCGAAGATTTAAAAACAGTCTTCTGGCGTCTGAACCTCGATTTTCAGCGCATGGCTGTCAGTGAAATTGCCGGCATCGCCACTTGCGAGGACATGCCATTTTTTCTCACGGTCATGAATGACTGTATTGATGCGGAAATATTAAAAAGTTCTTTGATTTTTTTCGGCAATCAGCATTCCTGCCCTGGTGTGGAAGACATCGTCTTCAGCCAACTTGATCACCGCTATCCTGATGTGAAAGAGATGGCTCTTGAGGCCTGCATCAACCTGAATACCCCCACACTCAACGCCCGTTTCAAAACACGCTTTGCCGACGGAGACACAATACAGCGCATAATGGCGGTCTACGCCATGGGACGATACGGCGTTAAGGAAAATCTGGCGGAAATTTCGCAAGCGCTTGAAGATACTGAACCAAATATCCGACAAGCCGCGGTGGAAACTTTTCTCAATTTAGGCAGTGAAGCGGAAGGCTATCTGGAGATTCTCCTGCCGCGACTTTCGGATGAGAGCAAAGATGTGCGCCTTGGACTCGTGGATTTACTCGGCCAGATAGGCACGCCGGCTGTTATCCCCCATCTGCTCACTGCGTTGCAAGATGAAAACGAGTGGGTGAGAATCCGCGCGATCGAAGCCCTTGGGGTCAACAGGACAGTAGAAGCCGTGCCTACTTTGAGTGACATGCTGGAAAACGCAAGCACTATGGTTGCGCTGAAGATCATTGAATCACTGGGCAAAATTGGCGGCAACAAGGCATTTAACGTTCTGCTGGGTTTTATGAGCCATGAAGATCCGGAAATTCAGCGTGCCGCGGCTGATGCTGTAACCATAATTCAGGCCGAACAGGAGTAGGCATGCCGACTCCTCCCCCCCTCCTCCCCAAAGCCTCTCCGTTGGCGGCGCGTTCTGATGAGAAAACTGCGGCTGCGTCTTCGCCCTCACTCAAACCATCGTTTTCGGCAAACACTGCCGAGGTGACAGCACAGCCTAAAACAACATCGCCCTTTCATCCGGCAACACCGTTGGCATCCACAACAACACAAGCAACCGTGGCCGCAGGCGCGCCTTCGCCTTTCTGCTCCGCCACAGCCGCAGCCACGGGACAAAGCGCCGCATCATCTCTTCCGTTTCGCCCGTTTACAAGTCCCACGGCAAGCCCGGCCACAAATTTTGGCGCAACCCGGCCGGCTTTCCAGCCCCGCACTTCACAAACACCGGAAACTTCTCTGCGTCAACCAGTGGCGCCATTCTCGGCCTTTCGGCCGCAGCAGCCCGAAACGAACGCAACCACCGCCAGGGCCGCAACCCCGTTTCGTAAAGATTTGCAGATTTCCAACGAAGAATTTTTTCAACTACGCGATTTTATTTATCAGCAATGTGGCATCTTTATTGGTGAAAACCGTAAATACCTTATAGAAAACCGGCTTTCCATAAGAATTAAGGATTTGAATCTTAAAAGCTACAATGAATACTACAACTATCTGCGCTTTGATGAAAACCGCCGCAACGAGCTGACAAAACTGTTTGAAGTGGTCACCACCAACGAAACAAGTTTTTTCCGCAACCCTCCTCAGCTTGACGTTTTTCAACAGATTGTGCTGACCGGCATACTGGATCAGCTTCGAAAAAAAGGGAGCAAACGTCTGCGGATCTGGTCAGCCGGTTGTTCCAGCGGTGAAGAACCGTACACCCTTGCAATTATTCTGCATGAGGTGCTTAAAAGTGAAATATCCACATGGGATATCAAAATTACGGCCAACGACCTTTCTGAAGCCGTCCTTGCCTCGGCCAAACGCGGTGTTTATTCCGATTATGCGTTGCGCACAACGCCGCCGGAAATAATCGCAAAATATTTTACCCAAGACGGCAATCTGTACAAAATCAACTCCGGGCCAAAAAATCTTATTTCTTTCGGGCAGATAAACTTAAATGACAAAGAGCAGTGCAGGCGAGTGGAAAAATCCCAAATTGTCTTTTGCCGAAACGTGATTATATATTTTGATGATGACATGAAACGCAGGGTTATCAACGCGTTTTATGACAACCTGGAGCAGGGCGGCGCTTTGCTGATCGGACATTCAGAATCATTGCACAATATCAATCGTGCTTTTCAACTTGAACAGCACAAGGGCACAATGGTGTATCGCAAAATGGGTTAAGGCGTATATTTTTCGCCTTAAACAAGTAATTTACAGGGATAAATGCTATGAGCAAACACGTATTGGTTGTCGATGATTCCAAAACCATCCGCAACTTGGTGGCCTTTGTGCTCAAATCTGAGGGATTCAAAGTCACCACAGCCGAGGACGGCTTGGACGCTATTGAAAAACTTTATAATATTGAGGCGGTTGATTTGATTGTGTCAGACGTCAACATGCCGCGTATGGACGGCTTCACTTTTATTAAAAACATCCGCGCTCAAGACGCATACAAAGACATACCCATTATTGTGCTTTCCACCGAAGGCCAGGAGGATGACATTCAAACAGGCATAAGCCTCGGGGCCAACCTGTATATGGTCAAACCTGCCCAACCTGAAAAAATGGTTCGCAATATAAAGATGCTCCTTGGCTAACCGATAAGAGGGTATAGCATATGCCGGATTTGGGCGTCTATGCTCTTACTAAATGCAGGTACGGATATGAGCCAAGAATTCTTTGATCCAGAACTTTTTGCGGACTTTATCGCAGAAGCAAAGGAACATCTGGAAACCATTGAGCCAAATTTACTGGAGCTTGAAAAAGCTCCCGATAATCTTGCTTTGCTCAATGACATTTTTCGCCCCATGCATTCCCTGAAGGGCGCTTCCGGCTTCCTTGGGCTGAACCGTATTAACCAGTTGGCCCATAAATCGGAAAATATTCTGGATGAACTGCGTAAAGGCAGCATGGTGGTGACATCGGAAATTATGGACGTCATACTGGCGTCTACTGACGCGTTGCGCCAGATGGTGGATAACCTTGAAACCTCAAATACGGAAGGCGATGTCCCGTTTGACCATATTACCTCCCAGATTGAAGCTATCATGGCCGGTGAAACCGCGCCTGCGCCTGTTGAAGCTGCCGCGCCGGAAATTTTAACGGAACCTGAAACCGAACAAAAAACTGAACCTGCGCCTGAATCTGTGGCAGTTGAGCCTGCCCCTCCGGTAACGCCCACCCCTGCGGCTGCCCCCAAGGCTGCCTCCGGCGCTCCGGCAATAAGCAGCAAACAATGGATTGCCGAGTTGCCTTTGTGCGATTCGTATGCGCTCACGGCCTTCGGAGAAGGGCATCTCAAAGACTTTATTGATGAATCTTGTGATATTATTGAAAATCTTAATTCCGGCTTGCTGGAACTGGAAGAAAATCCCACCGGTCAGGATGAACTTGTTAATGACTTGTTCCGCTATTTTCACAATCTGAAGGGCAACAGCGGAATTGTCGGCTATAATGAACTCAATGCCTTGACCCATGAAGCGGAAACTCTGCTGAACAACGTACGTCAGGGTAAAATCACTCCCGGACATGAACTCATTGATCTGCTCCTGCTGGTTGTGGACACAATGGAATCTCTGGTGCAGCGAATTGACATAGCAAGCGGACAGGTTACGCCTTTTAACGCCGCCCTGGTCATCAAACAGTTGCAGCAGGTTCTGGCTGGCGGCAGCATAGCCTTGCCCGATGAACTTCTGCAGGCCCAGAGCCTTGCCGCTCCTCCTCCTGCACAAAAAGCCGTTGTTGCGCCTGCCGGACCTGTCATTATCCCCGTTGGCGCGGAAGGAAGCGATGCGGACGCGTTCAACGTTACAGTGCGGCAACAGATAAAAATCATCTTTGCCGCCCTGGAAACGTTAAAAATTGACGGTTCCAACAAAGACTCCATTGACGCGGTCTATCGTTGTCTGATCGCTGTTAAAAACGCCAGCAACTTTGTGGGGCTCAAAGATATCAGCGTCTATGCCGACCGTACGGCGGGCATTGTGGATCAGGGCAGAAAAGATGGCATTGACTTCAGCATAATGGTCGACCTGCTAAGCCAGGAAGTCGGCATTATTGATGATATGGTGAAAAAAGCCCTGGCAGAAAATCAAATTTCACTTTCCGGGGCGGCCGACAAAGCATCTCCTGAAACTGCACCGGCGTCCCCTGCGGCCGCCGAGGCGGCGCCTGCAAAAGCAGCACCGACGCCGATGCCCGCGCCGCAGCAAGCCAGAGCTGATGCGCCGGAACGCAAACCCGCGCCAAAGCCTGAGCTGAAACCTGAATCCGACCATCTGCAAAAAGCCAAGCCCGCGGCTCCGACAGCAGCGCCCACAGCCGCACCCGCCGGGGATGCCCACAAGACATCCTCTACCATCCGCGTGGATCATGAAAAACTTGACCACCTGATGAATCTGATCGGCGAGTTGATTATAAACCGCAACCGCTACACCATGATCGCCAGATCTCTGGAAGATGAAGGAAATGAAGCGAATATTGCCGAGGTAGCCCAGAACCTTTCTGAAACCACATATGCTATGGCCCGTATTTCCGATGACTTGCAGGACACCATCATGAAAGTGCGCATGGTGCCTGTGTCTTCGGTTTTCTCGCGTTTTCCGCGTCTGGTGCGTGACCTTTCGCGCAAAAGCGGAAAGGAAGTTGACCTCATCATGGAAGGTGAGGAGACAGAACTGGATAAAAGCGTGGTGGAAGTCATAGGCGATCCCCTGGTGCATTTGATCCGAAATTCTGTGGACCACGGCATTGAATCTGAAGAAGAACGCGCAGCAGCGGGAAAAAGCCCCAAGGGCAAGGTAACATTGCGCGCCTTCCATAAAGGCAATTCTGTTGCGATTGAAGTTGAGGACGACGGCGCGGGCATTGACCCGGAAAAAATGCGTGAAGTTGCCGTGCGCAAGGGGCTTATGTCTCAGGAAGAAGCCGCGCAGTTGGATGATGTGGCGGCTGTGGATCTGATTTTTGCGCCGGGATTTTCCTCTTCAGAAAAAATTACGGACATTTCCGGACGCGGCGTGGGCATGGACGTTGTGCGCACGAATATCAAAAACCTCAAGGGCAGCGTCAACACCTTTTCCGAAATGGGCAAGGGTACGCGCTTTACCCTGGCCCTGCCGCTGACCTTGGCTATTATTGACGCTCTGATGGTCAACGTTTCCGGCCAGACATACGCTATTCCCCTGGATGCCGTATCCGAAACCACCAAGATTGAAGCCGCGCGTCTTACAGACATCAAGGGACGCAAAGCCGTCACCCTGCGTGGTGAAGTGCTGGGACTGGTTGAGCTTTCCGATATGCTGGGCCTGCCCTGCGCGGAAACTCAGGCCGAACTTCCCGTGGTGGTCATTCACGACAATGAAAGACGTCTTGGACTTGTGGTGGATCGCCTGCTTGAACGCCAGGAGATTGTGATAAAGCCGCTGGGCGCGTATCTTGGCGATCTCAGGGGCATATCCGGCGCCACAATTATGGGTGACGGCTCCGTCATCCTGATCCTGGATCCGCATGAAATTTACTCCATGGCCACTTCAAAGACAGCCGGCCTGAGCGAAGGCGCAAAACCGCAACAGGCGTCCGCCGTGCGATAACGCGATTATTGCGCGATAAAGGCCAGCCGCCATGCCAGGACGGGCAAGAGCAAAGCAAGGAGCAGGGCCAAGATTTGTCTGGCGTGGCCGTATTTGAAACGCAGAGCCTCAACAGCGCCAAAGAAAAACCCGCAAATCAATCCGGCCACATGCGCGGCGTAATCCGTTTGATCCCCTTCGATTCCTGTTCCCAGCACAGCCAGCAATCCGGCGGCGGCGGCTATCGGCAAAATAATTTTGCGCCGTTCTTCCTGCCGACAGGCCATAAAACCCGCCATCACCCCAATGGTCGCGAACAAGGCTGTGGAAAAACCCAGACTTCTTACTACCCCTGTAGTATGCAGGCAGACAGTCAGGGCATTGCCCATAACTCCGCCCAGAATTGTCAGCCACACAGCCCGCCCCATGCCCGCAAGACGCGCCAGCAATGGCAAAAAAAGCGCGCCAAAGGCCACGTTGCTCAGCAGGTGAAAGGTATCCGCATGCAGCGTCAGGGCGGTGGCAGTTCGCCACCATTGCCCGTAGACACGCACCTTGATGGTGTCCAGCACGCCGGCGTCAAGCCAGAAAGACGGCGGCGGTAAAAAATCCGGCGCAGGCATCCAGGCAAAGCGCATCGCATGCCAGACAATCAGCGGGAACAAAGAAAGCGCGGCATACACACTGCCGCCGTGAAGCGGCGCAGCCAATGAGGCAGGGACGCGCTCATCCGCGTATTCGGCCAATTCCGTGAGCGCGAGCTTCTCCGCCATCGGGGGCACATACAGGTGTTCACGCCCGCGAAATTTTATCAGTGCATAGGGAATCCGTCGCGAACTGAGCACCAGCAGCCAGTCCCGGCGCTGGGTGTAACTCAAAAAGCCGGTTGGCGCTGTTATATCACGCCAGAATGGACAAAGACCAATCGGTCTGCGCCGCATTTTACGGCAAAGATTTGGCCGGGGAACAACAGGCAGGAGGACACGTTGTCGACGCATTGCAAAAACCCCGACGCCGGGGTTCAATCATCTCCGGGACACAGTTCAGGCCTGTTTACGGGCAATCGGCTTGGTGAGCGCGCCGGAACGCATACAACGGGTGCAGACCATGAGCGTGCGAACGCTTCCGTTGGGAAACTGGTGGCGAACACGCTGCAGATTGGGGCTGAAACGGCGTTTTGTCTTGATGTTTGAATGGCTCACAAGATTACCGACTTGTGGTTTTTTACCACAGAAATCACATTCCTTACTCATGACGATTACCCTCCATGATTACAAAAATTTTAAAGAAAATTCTCGCTGTGCAACAATTTGATTATATATCAATATTGGATCGGGATGACAAGTGCCTTCAAAATAAACAATCTTATTCGACATTTTCACTGTCGCGCACAACTTCCAGAATAAACGGCAACGCGCGTATGGCTTCTATGAGTTCATAAAGCTGCGTTGAATTCTTCACTTCCACAGTAAAATGCAGGCTTGCGCGTCCGTCCACCTTGGCATCCATTGTAAGACCGGAAATATTGACTTCATTTTTTGCCAGAACCTGTGTTATCTCGGCCAGCACACCGTGCTCATTTTTGGCAATGACAAAAATGCCTGCCTCGTACGGTTTTTGCTCTTCGTTACTCCAATGCACGGAAATCAGCCTTTCCGGCTCCATATTCACCACATTGGGGCAGTCAGCCCGGTGTACGCTTATGCCCATCCCCCGGCTTATATACCCGATAATGGCGTCACCCGGCACAGGATTGCAGCATTTGGCAAAACGCATCAATATGTCGTCGACGCCGGAAACCGTCACGCCTTCACTCTTGCGCTGACCGTCATCCTTGCCGACATCCCTGGCTGCCGGAGCAGAGGCCTGGGCGGCAGTCTCCTCAGGATGCAGCACGGCGTACAGGCGATTCAGCACACGGCGCGGGGTCAGATTGGCATAACCGACAGCCGCTATCAATTCATTGACATTGTCATAATTCAAATCGTTGGCCACAATGGCCAAATGTCCGTCCTTGAGGGCTTTGCCGACATTCAGGCTTACTTTGCGTCCCTCCTTGTCAAGCATTTCACGTCCAAGGGCGATGGCGTGGACGCGCTCCTCGGTACGCAGATAATGTTGAATACGGTTGCGCGCCTTGGCGGTTTTGACAAGCTTGAGCCAGTCGCGATTGGGGTTTCGCGCCTGATCAGTTATAATTTGAACGACATCGCCATTCTTGAGTTCCGTGTGCAGCGGCACAAGGCGGCCATTGACCTTTGCCCCCGCGCAATGCTGCCCCACCTCACTGTGTATATGAAAGGCGAAATCCAGCGGCATGGCCCCTTCCGGCAATTCCTTGACATCGCCGGCAGGGGTATAGACATATACTTCGTCTTTGAACAACTCCATTTTGAGCGAATGCATGAATTCTCGGGAATCCGCTTCTTCGCGCTGACGTTCAAAAATTTCACGCAACCATGAAAACTGTTCCATATCCTTGCTGTGAACACGTCCGTTTTCTTTGTAAAGCCAGTGCGCGGCAACGCCGTGTTCGGCCTGCCTGTGCATGTCTTCAGTGCGAATCTGGATTTCAATGCGTTCACCCTCCGGCCCGATGACCGTTGTATGCAGGCTGCGGTATCCATTGGATTTGGGCATGGAGATATAATCTTTAAAACGTCCATGCACAGGCCGCCACTGGGAATGCACAAGGCCAAGCACTGCGTAACAATCTTTGATGTCGTCAACCAGCACCCTGAAGGCCATAATATCGTGCATTTCATCCAGAGACAAAGACTGGGATTGCATTTTCTTGTAAACGCTGTACAGATGTTTAATGCGGCCATAAACATTGCCATGAATATGGTTTGAAGCCAGAAGATCGGTAATAAGACTCACCACCTTGTCGATGATCTGCTTTTCCACAACCTGATGCGTATCCAGCCAGTGATCAATCTGATTATATATGTCCGGCCACAAATATTTAAAACTCAAATCTTCCAGTTCACGCTTCAGGCTATGCAGGCCGAGCCGGTTTGCCAAAGGCGCGTAAATATCCATGGTTTCCTGGGCGATGCGACGCTGCTTGTGGACTTTCTGAAAGTTCAGCGTATGCATGTTATGCAAACGATCCGCAAGTTTGACCATGAGCACACGCACATCGTGACTCATCGCCAGAATCATTTTACGAATATTCTCGGCTTGGGCTTCTTCTTTGTTGTCAAAAGGTATGAGACTGATTTTGGTGACTCCGTCGACAATGTCGGCCACGTCCTCGCCAAAATTCTCGTCAATTTCCTCAAGGCTCGCCTTGGTGTCTTCCACGGTGTCGTGCAGCAGGCCGGCGGCGACCGTTGCTTCGTCGAAACCGATTTTCACCAGCGAATAGGCAACGGCCAAAGGATGTGAAAGATACATCTCGCCGGAAAGACGCGTTTGCCCCGCATGGGCCGCTGCGGCAAACACATAGGCCCGCTGTATCAGTTCCAGATCGGCATTCTGATTTCTGGCCGTAAACGCGTCAAGGATTTCCTGAATACGGATCATGCCTCTGATCACTTTTCCCGAATATTTATCATGTGCGGACACTATGTCCGCACAATCGGGTGGATGTCAACGCCGCCGCAACAATCTGACAAAGATAACATTGACTAAACATCATAAGGCACGTATTATAATTTTTTTAAGGAGGCCCGGCGCAATGGGCGCTGTCAACACATTGGTCATTACCGGCTACGGCACAAATTCACATCTGGAGACCGCGCATACGGCCCGCCTGGCTGGCGCAGACAGGGCAGACATAGTCCATTTTGCCGATATTGTCGCAAGCAAAATCCGCCTTGCCGACTATCATTTTCTCATCTTCCCCGGCGGATTTCTTGACGGAGACGACCTTGGCGCCGCGCAGGCGGCGGCCATACGCTGGCGCTACATGCGGCATGGCAACGATGCTCTGCTTTTGGACGGTTTGCTGGAATTTCTTGACAAAGGCAACCTTGTACTGGGTATCTGCAACGGCTTTCAACTGCTTGTCAAGCTTGGCCTTCTGCCCGCCCTTGACGGCAACCGTCTTGAACGCCGTATTTCCCTTGCCAACAATGATTCAGCGCGTTTTGAAGACCGCTGGACATATCTTCTGCCCAATCCTGAAAGCCCTTGCGTTTTCACCAAAGGACTGCCTATGGCATATATGCCGGTGCGTCACGGCGAAGGCAAAGTTGTGGCAAAAGACGAAGAATGTATGCGACGTATTGAAGCCGCCCAACTCATTGCCCTGCAATACGCCGACCCTGAAACCGGCCTCGCCACGCAACAATATCCATTCAACCCCAACGGTTCATCCTTGTCCATTGCCGGACTTACCGACCCCACCGGGCATGTGCTGGGCCTTATGCCTCACCCGGAAGCGTTCCACCATGTGACCAATCACCCTCGTTGGACAAGGGGAGAGCTTGACCCGCCGGGCACAATGCTTTTTGTAAACGCCGTGCGCTATCTGCGCAATCAATAAAAATGAAGACAACCTATGCAGCTTGATGAAGTAATTATTGAAATCGAAAAAATCGCTCCCCCTGCCACAGCTTCAAGCTGGGATAACTCCGGCATGCAGGTTGCCGCGAACAGAAAAACGATTGATGTGCTGGCGGTGTGCCTTGACCCAACGCCCGCTTCAATTCTTGAAGCCCTTAATCTCAACGCCCAATGTATATTATGCCACCATCCACTCGCGCTCAAGCCTGCGCTTCCCTGCCGTCTGGATGCTTACCATGAAGTACTTCGCCTGCTTTTTGCCGCGGATGTGCCGCTGTATGCCGCGCATACTTCACTGGACGCCAACCCCGCCGGGCCGGCCGGCTGGCTGGCAAAAGAACTGAAGCTTGCCAACCTTGCCGTGCTGGCCCCCGCGCCCTGCCTGCCGGAAAATTCGAATCAGCCCATGGGCGCGGGCTTGGCCGGCGATCTGCCCGCGCCGATGAACGTCAGGGACATTACGCGCCTGTTATCACGGCATATTGATTTATCCACAGCCACAATCTGCGGCTATGCGCCCGATTCCATCAGGCGCATAGCCTACTGTACGGGTTCCGGATCCTCCCTGCTGGCCGAGGCCATGGCTACGGGGGCAAAACTTTTCATAACAGGCGATGTTAAATATCATACCGCTCTGTCAACGGAAATCTGTCTGCTGGATGTGGGACACCACAGTCTGGAAGAAGAAATGATGCGCCGCATGAGCCGAATGCTGTCTGAATGCCTTGAAGGGCTGACGGTATGTTTTGTCCCGTCCGAATCCCCGCTACGTCCCCTTCCCCTGATTTCCAAGGAGGTTTCCAATGACCAATGCCATTTACTTTGATCAGATAAAGCAACTGGTTGAACTGCAAAAGGTTGACGACGCCATTTTTGCCGTCCGGCAGGATATTGAGCGCTCACCCCGCGAACTTGAAAACATGGAACGCCGCTATGAAGAATCTGAAGCGCAGCGTAACCGCATTCTTGACAAACTCGCCCACCTGCAGGAACAGCAAAAACGTCTTTCACTGGAAATTGACGATGATTCCGCCCGTATCAAAAAAAGCAAAAACAAACTCATGCAGGTTGGAAACACGCGGGAATACCATGCCATGCTGCGTGAAATGGACGGCATGGAAAAAATCAACCGTTCCCGTGAAGAAGAAAAAGTGACCCTGCTGGAAGAACTGCAATTGCAGAATAACGCTCTGGCAGAAATTGACAGCAGTCACGATATACTGAAAACCGAACTTGAGGCCAAGCGCGACGGCATGGAAGAAAGAATTCAAAAGGCGCAAAAAACGCTGGAAGACCTGAACAAAAAACGCGCCAAGGTCAGCAGGTTCATTCCGCAGCCCGTTTTTATGCGCTATGAGTTCATACGCGTCCGCATGGAACACCCGGTCATTGTAGCGGTAAAAGACGGGGTGTGCTCCGGTTGCAACATTACCGTACCGCCACAATCTTTTATTGAGCTTCAGCGCGGCCAGCAAATTCTCAGTTGCCCGAACTGCCAGCGGCTTATTTTCTGGTGCGAGCATTTTGATATGTCGGAAGAAGCGGCAAAAACAGCCGAAATGTGACAACAAACGGGAGCCGGACAAACCGTCGCTGCGGATCATTGAATCCGGAGAGGAAAGTCCGGGCTCCACAGGGCAGGACGCTGGATAACACCCAGGGGGGGCGACCCCCGGACAGCGCCACAGAAAGTATACCGCCGCGCCTGGCGCGGTAAGGGTGAAACGGTGAGGCAAGAGCTTACCAGAGGCTGCGGTGACGCAGTCTGCTAGGCATACCCCGTCTGGAGCAAGACCAAATAGGGAAAGCGGCCGGCCCGGCCATTGCTTTCCGGGTAGGTCGCTGGAGGGCGCGGGCAATCGCGCTCCTAGAGGAATGACGGTTACGCGCGTTTTGGCGCGCGACAGAACCCGGCTTATCGTCCGGCTCCCGCCTGTTGTCGCATTACACTGTACAAAGAGCGTTGCGCCATGTCAAAAAAACCTGAAAAACCCTGGGCGCTGATTCTGGCAGCCGGCCAGGGCAAACGCGTCACTGCCGGCGGACAGCCCAAGCAGTTTCTGCTTTGGCGCGGCGTTCCGCTTTACTGGCACTCGGCGCGCGCCATGAGCCGTAGCGCGGCTGTCGGGGGAATTGTGTTTGTTTTTCCGGCAAATGTACGCGTACAAGAGGAATCACGCCTTAAAGATTTGCATGAACGTGAAAATCTAGGGCTGCCATGGGTTGTCGCGGACGGCGGCGCCCAGCGGCAGGATTCGGTGCGTCTGGGGTTGGCCGCTTTGCCGCGGACCGCCCATTATGTGCTGATTCACGATGCGGCAAGGCCGTTTATCGGCCCTGCTTTGATACGCGAGGTTTGTGCCTCGCTGCACAAGGGCGCGGTGGCTGTCGTGCCCGCGCTGCCGGTGACCGACACCATCAAGATAGTGACAAACAATCTTGTCGCCGCCACATTGCCCCGCGAGGAACTGGCCGCCGTGCAGACACCGCAGGGTTTTCGCCTGGATATTCTGCGCAAAGCGCATGCCGAAAATTCGGCTCCGTCCGTTACAGACGATGCCGCTCTTATGGAAAAGGCGGGGCATGACGTTTGCGTTGTGCCGGGCTGCCTGCGCAACACCAAGATCACGTATACCGAAGACCTTGCCCTGCTGGCTGATCCGATGCCCATACCTTGTCCCCGCGTCGGCATGGGCTATGATGTGCACCGCTGCGCGGCGCAAGGCGAAGGCCGCCCTATGAGGCTTGGCGGCGTCGCCATACCGGGCGGCCCGGATGTGATCGCTCATTCCGACGGCGATGTGCTGCTGCACGCGCTGATGGACTCGCTTCTCGGCTGTGCGGGGATGGATGATATCGGAAAGCATTTCCCGGATAATGATGATCGCTTCCACAATATTTCCTCGGCGGTTCTGCTGGATAAAGTGCTTGAAATGGTCCGCGAGGCCGATATTGTTCCGCAAAACGCGGACATGACCATTGTAGCCCAAAAACCGCGCATACAGCCTTTCAGCGCTGTAATACGCAAAAACATCGCCCGCCTTCTGGGCCTGCCTGTGGCGCAGGTCAACCTCAAGGCCACTACCGAGGAAGGCATGGGCTTTACCGGCAGGGGTGAAGGCATCAGGGCCTGGGCCATTGTCAGCGCGCTTCATGTCCCAAAACAAAGTGGTTCAACCCCCGAAATTTTTTAAAATGTTATAAAAATCCGGTCAAATCATCCTGACACATCTTGCCTTTCCTGCCTATTGCCAGCTATACAAGAAGTAACGTCAGAGCATATTCCAAGGGGCCATTGCCATGTTTTCCCTGCAGGCCGAATTGCATAAAAAAATCACCATCCTGCGTCTCACCGGTGATGTTCTTCTTGCCAACGCGTCAGAATTCAACAGCAAACTTGAAGAATATATGTTTGCGCCCGATATTTCCCAACTTGTTATTGATCTGAGCCGAACGGGCAAAATGGACAATGCGGCGCTTGGGGTGCTTGTGAGCCTGAACACAAAGGGGCTTGGTCACGGACGCAGGCTTGTTCTGCTTATGCCGGCAGCGCATGTGGCACAACTTTTGAAAGAGGCGCAGATAGAAGCTTTTTTCCCCACATTTGACAGTGAGGAAGAATTGCAAGGCTATATCCCCGAAGCGGCTGAATAACGGACGAAACACTATGGCCTATTATTTGCGACATTATTTCAATCCACACTTCAACCATCTTGACCTGAAACCGATCAAAAAAAAGAACGGATCAGATCTCTACAGCCTCGGTTATGTGCAAAATGTCATCAACGGCCAGATACTGGCCGAAATAGTGCCCCTTGAAAAAGCCGGTCCAAACCCGGAGCGGCGCTACATACTGGAAAGACCGGTTTTTCCGGCGGGAGCGAACACCCGTGTTGATTCCGAGCACCCGAATTACCTTCTTTCCGCGGTCAACGGCTATGTTTTTTACAACGAACAAAAAATTACGGTCAAGCATCTGCTCAACGTGCGGCAGGACGTGAGTTTCCAGACCGGCAATATCTTTTTTGTGAATGACATGGTCGTTCACGGTTCGGTGCGGGCCGGTTTTTCCGTGCAGGGCAACAATATCAGGATCAAGGGCCTGGTTGAGGGAGGCGTTGTGCGCGCCCGTGGCGATCTGATGGTGGAAGTCGGCGCGCGCGGGGGCGCGGGGCAGCGCTGCCTCATTGCCGCCGGAGGCAATGTCCGTGTGCCTTTTCTGGAAAAAATGGAACTGCGTTGCCGGGGTAATGCCGTTATTGACAAATACTGCCTCTACTGCACAACCTATGTCGCCGGCAACATGGCGGTGCGCGATCAGGTTTACGGCAGCACCATTAACGCCTATGGCTCCCTGTATGTGGGCAGGCAGATCGGCAACAAGGCCGCTGTGCCCACAAAGGTGAATCTTGGCTACGACCCGCTGACCATCCAGAATCTGGAAAAAATAGACAACATTGTTTCCAATCTGTCACAAACCATAATCCACCTTAAGGCCATTGCCGGGCATTTGCCGCCCGACGCCAGTGATGCCAGCCGCAAACTGGCAAGACTCACGCAGCAGCGCAAACAACTCATCGAACGACGCAACAGCCTGTGGGAAGTGCTTCACCTTGATGAGCGTATCGCCCACAGGTGCAGCCTGATGGTTCCAGGCAGGGTTTACCCCGGAGTTGAAATTTCCATAGGACGCTCATTCATGCTGGTGGAACGCGTCTATGAAAGCGTGGCGTTTCGCCTCTGCTATGACGACATCATTGTGGAGCCTATATCCCCGACCACCGGAATGACCAAGCAAGCGTGAGTCGAATGACGGCATTTGAAGCTGTTTACCACAACAAAATTCTCACGGACGTATTGGCGCGCATAGACAACCGCCGGTTTTCCATGCTCGCCCCCGGCGGCCCGGAACGGGAAACCGCCGTTATTGCGGCGCTTGCCCCGGATCAGTTGCAAAACAGCCTGCCTGTTTTGCTTGGCGCGGGTCTTGGGCACGCCCTGCGCGAACTGCTTAAAAAATCCGATGGTCCGGTAGCCGTAGTGGATAAAGAACAAAAATTGCGGCAACTGACGGGAATACCGGAAAAATTGCCGGATTCCCAATGTTCGCGCATTCTGCTTGTGGACGAAAAAGATCCGCAGCAAGCTCTGAACGCCCTTACCCATTGGCAGGCGCGCAACGGCGGCAAGCGTCTGCTGCCCCTGCCCCTGCCGTTTTATCTGCGTCTGGATCGCGCCTATTACGGCAATTTACGCGACGAACTTGCGGCAAGCATGCGCTTTGACTTCTGGAGCCGCGCCGCGCAACCGCGCTTTCGCGAGGCAAAGCCGCGCCTTCTGCTGTTGACCAGCAAATATTTTTTAATGGGAGAACTACAAAACGCCTGCCGCAAACTTGATCTTGAGCACCGGCTCATCGTTCTTAAAGACGACACTCTGGCCCAGTCGGAATTTGTGCAGCAACTGCTTGAGGCGGTGGTTTCATTCAAACCGGACTGCCTGATAACGCTGAATCACATGGGGGTTGACGTCGAAGGCGTGCTCATGGATCTGCTTGCCCGCCTGCAACTGCCGCTGGCCTCGTGGTTTGTGGACAATCCGCATTTGATCGTTCATCTTTATTCACGCTGCGTCAGCCCCTGGACAACGCTCTTCACCTGGGATGAAGACAATATAGAAAGCCTGCGCCAATCCGGTTTTGAGCATGTTTTTTATCTGCCGCTCGGCACGGATCCTGACCGTTTTACGCCAAAACACAATAGAAAAACGCCGTTTTCCTGGAAAGCCGACCTCTCCTTTGTGGGCAATTCCATGCTCTACAAAGTGGGTGGCCGCCTGAAAACGGGACGCTTTCCGCGTGCCCTGCTGCTGCCCTTCAACAAAATTTCACAGGCTTTTATGGAAAGCGACAACCGGGCTGTAGCCGATTTTCTGCGTGAGGATTTTCCGGAAGTTTTTGCCGGATACAATGCCCTGCCGGACAATGAAACCCGTCTGGCTTACGAAACAGCCGTCACCTGGCAGGCTACGCGCCTGTACCGCAACGGCTGTGTGCGAAAACTCCTGCCGCTCAAACCCCTTATTGTGGGCGACAGCGGATGGCACAGTGAATTTCGCAAGGAAAAAGGCCAATACCGTTTTCTGGACGCCTTGAGTTATTATGACGAACTGCCGGCCTTTTACGGACAATCCGCCGTCAATTTCAACTGCACAAGCAAGCAGATGAAGGGAGCGGTCAACCAGCGGGTTTTTGACGTCCCCGCCGCCGGAGCCTTTGTGCTGACAGACTGGCGCGCCCAGATGGATCAGCTTTTTGAACCGTCTGAAATGGCCTGTTACCATGACCCGGAGCAAGCCCCGGATTTGGCGCGCTACTACCTGGCAAACCCCCGGGAACGCCATAAAATCATAAAGGCCGCGCGACAACGCGTGCTTTCCTGCCATACCTGGCAACACAGGCTGGAAAGACTGCTTGCGCACATGCGGCAAGTGTACGGCACGCCCGCCAGATGAGCGCCGACCCGATTCTCGTGCTCCAGTTGCAACGCATGGGAGATCTGATCCTCACCTTTCCCCTGTTGCTGACCCTGAAACACCTTTGGCCGGAGCACCCGATCCGGGTTGTGGCCGAGCCGCTTTTTTTCAAAGAACTTGTGCCGCTGTCGCCGGAAGTGGTGTTCTTCCCCCCATCGCACTGCGCCGAACTTTCGCGCGGGCAGTACGCAACGGCCATCAATTTGAGTGGACGTCCCGAAGCGGCGGCCTGCCTTGCCCGTCTCACATCCGAGCACAAACTCGGGCCTGCCGCGCATAGCGGCAAAACGCACATTTACGGATACTGGCAACTGTACCGCGCGGCTCTGACCCAAAACAACCGCCACAACGCCTTTCACTGGTCTGATTTGCACATGCTGGATCTGCAAAAAAAACCCGTCCCCCAGACGCGCCACATGCCCGCGCCCCTGCCGCGCGCCGGGCGCGTTGGTCTTGTGCTCGGAGCCAGCGAGGCTGCGAAGCGCCCTGACGCGTCCTTTTGGGCGCGTCTGGCCGCCCGCCTGATAAAGTCGGGCACAACGCCTGTTTTTCTCGGCGGACGGGCAGAGGAGGCTCTGGGGCAGAAAGTGGCCTCACTGGCGAAACTGCCAAAAGCAAATCTCTGCGGGCGGCTCTCGATCACTGAACTGGCGGACGTCATGCGATCGCTCAGTCTTTGCATCACGCCGGATACCGGCCCCATGCATCTGGCTGACTGGCTCAATGTGCCTGTGCTCAACCTGTCCATGGGGCCTGTCCACGCGCGGGAAACCGGCCCCATGTCGCGCGGCCGGTGGATACTGCGCGCGAACCAAAGCTGTGCGGGCTGCTGGCAGTGCCGTTCACAGCCGTACTGCAAGCAGGCGTTCAGCCCCCATGTGGTCTGTGACATAGCACTCTCTCTGCTGGACAACACGCGCGACTTTCCCACAGTTCATCATCCCGGCTTACGCCTGTTCCGCACCGGCCGCGACAGCCTGGGCCTGCATTGTCTGGAGACCGCGCCGGGCAGCGCCCCGTCCTGCCGCTTTTTGCTGGAAGATTTCTGGCAGGCCGCGTTTTTGTATCTCCATACGCCGGACGAACAGAACTTTCGCCATCTCGCGCAAAGCCGACTGGCAAACCTGTACACTGTCTTTCCGCCTCTGGGAGATCGTCTGCGCAAGGGGTTTGCCCGCCTCGCCGCGGGTTGCGCCCAGGGCATCAAAAGCCGCGACAAAATGCTGCCCGCGAATTTCTGGCGCAGCCAGCCGCCCCTGATACGCCTTTTTAACGGGCATCTGCACATGTTTCTACAAAATGAGGACTATTCGCCGCAAGGCTGGCAGACCGCCGTGGACAGGCTGACCCTGCTGTCGGGGCTATTTGGTCACATCTAATTCGGATTTCAGATTTTGTCGGACGTATCCCGCCCCAACCCGACCACCTGGGGGCTTTTTGCGCCTCACGGCAATTCTTGCCGCCCGCGTAGTCGGGATACCATTCTATTTCATTGAAATAACAAATATTCAGTATTGGAACATTCCTTGAATAGTCTAGTGACGCAAGGAGTGCGCAATGCAGATTATTCCCACTGTCGCCAAGGTTCAAACAACAGACTTTCTGTCCGCCCCGGTTAAGGGCAAACAGAACGCTTCCCAATTTGCGCAACTTGGCAACGACGGCAAAAACAACGCGAAACACGCGGATTTTCTGGACGCCATCCACGAAGCCCTTGAAGACGTGGAAGAAGGAACACACGTCAGCGTTGCCGCGGCCCTTGCCGATGAAGCCCAATCCGGCCGCTCCGCCCCGCTCGTTCAGGGGCCGTACAGCCGCAACACTACAGACGGCGTCCTCTACACGCTGGATGAAGTGTGCTTTACCAAAAAGGAACTGCTGGAACTGCGCGCCGAACTGCTCAAGGCCGGCGCTCCTGAGGGAGCGCTGAAAAAATTCGACGCTCTGGCCGGTCAGCCGGACGGCGCGACGCTGGCCCAGGTCATGGCCGGTCTGCGCGACTTCGCCACGCCGGAAACCCTAGACCCGCAGGATATACACAACATTCAGTCCCTGCTCGGCAAAATTGACCCCACCGGCAATTTGAGCGACCAGTCGCTTGCGCTCATGCTTGAGGGCAAGGGCGACAAGGCGCTCGCCCTTGTACGGGAGGTTTTTACCGCTCTGGAAAAAGCGGGCGGCATTGAAATCAGCCGTGAAGAAAGCCTCTCCTTCGGGCGCGGCCTTGGCCTTGACAACAACGCCCTGCAAGCCATTGCCGGCGCGTTTGGCGGACAGGACGCCGCGCGCGTGACAAGCGCGCTGTTTTCCGACCTCATGATCCCGGCCAGAATGCAGTTTGACAGGCAGGCGACACAACAACAGCAAATTAACGAGGCCCTCAATAAAACCTTGCAGCCCATCGTCAGCAAAGCGCGCGCCCGCATGGAAAAAGAAGAAGCCGCCTCCGCCCTCTCCGACCGCAAGGCCGACAGGGGCAAAACGCGCATAGACAAGGCCGTGCGTAAAAAGAGCTACAAGACGCTGGACGACACCCTGAAAGCCGGACAACGCGACGATACCGCCGCCGAACAGGGAGAAACCATTACCAGCGCCGCGGTGAGCAAAAAAACGAATTCCGGCCACAGCGCGGCTGTCGGCAGCCAGACGGAGCCTGATAAAGACTTCTACACCCTTCGGGCCGGAACTATCAAAGCCTCGGCGGACAAAAACGGAGACGACGCCACAGCGAAAAAACCCGCCGCGCACGCTGCCCCCGTAAAACCCGTTGCCAATGATGCCAGGAAAGAAGCCGGCCCGGACGCAAAAGAAATTCCGAACACCGCGCGTGATCATACAGTAAACGTCTCCTCCGCGCCAAATCAGCGCGAAACAGATTTTACAGCGGACCGGCAGTCGCCCCGGCACGCCGCGCCCCGACCTGAACCGTCCGTCAAACCCGTTGATTTTTCGCACGGGGCGGACGTGCTGCGGCCGCAGGCCGCGCAAAGCCCGATAAAGGCTTCCAAGCCCTTCGGGCAAGAATCCCCAATCACGCAGCGGCTTGAACAGGCCGTTTTAACGGCAATCGCCGATACGCAGGTTGACCCGCGGGAACTTGGCGCGGTCAGCATCGTCCTCACTCAGGCCAAGGGCGAAGTGATCGCCAGCATACGCCCGGAAAAAACCGAAACCGCCGAACTGCTCATCAAAAAAATGGACGCCATACAGGCCGGTCTTGAACAGGCGGGCGTCAAAATAGACAAGCTGGAAGTGCGGCTTGACAATCAGACTGACGGGCAGAATCACAACTCCGGCGACAGGCCGAAGCAGGATCAGCCGAAAACGGCAAGCAGCCCTGTTCAGAGCAAGCCAAATACGCCGACTACTGCGTCGACCCAGCCGGGTTCCGGACAAGCCGCCCACAAGCTGGAAGTTCGGCTTGACAATCAGACTGACGGGCAGAATCACAACTCCGGCGACAATCCGAAGCAGGATCAGCCGAAAACAACGACAACGAGCGCCGCTCCTGTTCAGGGCAAGTCAAATGGACTGACTGACACGCCGACTACGACCCGACCGGCTTCCGAACACGCCGTCCATCAGCCGGTTGGGCATGACATGCCCGCGCCCGCCGCGAGCGAGCCGGATCCGGAAAACAAAGCCACCCTGCCCCGGCAGGCGGCCAATCAAGTGGAAGGCGCCCTGCTCACCACCCTGCGCGACGGCGCAACCCGCATGAGCCTGCGCCTCAATCCGGAAGAACTGGGCGCGGTGACGCTTATTCTCACCCTGCGCAACGGCGAAGTGAGCGCGCGCATCCTTTCCGACAAAAACGAAACCGCCGAAATGCTCAACAGCCAGCTTGAAAACATACGCGCCAACCTGGAACAGCAGGGCGTCAAGGTGGACAAACTGGAAGTGCAGTTGAACGGCGACCAGCGGCAAAATGATCCCCGGCAAAATCTGGATCAACACAACGCGTGGCAGGAAAATTCTTCCCGCCGGGAAGAACTTGCCCGTCTGAAAAATTTGTCAACCATGCGTCATTCAAGAGAAAATCAGGCGGACGCCGCTTTGGAACAGCCTGTGCAATCTCCGGGGCATACGGCAAAATATGCTGACCAAAAACTTCATCTGGTGGCGTAAGAAAGGCCGTAACGGAGAACACCATGGCAAGCGCAGCAATCACCCAGGCCAACAACGAATTTAACGCGGCAGTCGCCAAACAGACAGGGGGCGATCTGGACAAGAATTCCTTCCTGCTTCTGCTGGTCACGCAGTTCAAGTATCAGGACCCGCTGAACCCTATGGAAGACAAGGAATTCATTTCCCAGATGTCGCAGTTTTCCAGTCTGGAACAGCTCATGAACCTGAACACCAGCATGGAAGGGCTGACCGCGGCCACCAACAACAGCCAGTTGATCAACGCCACGTCCTATATCGGCAAGAGCGTCACCGTGGCGGGCTACGCTGTCGGCAAGACGACGGACGCCGCGGGCAACGCGACCATCACGCGCTTCCGTTACGCGCCCGCGGACAATGTGGTCAGCGGCACAATTGAAGTTCTTGATGCGAACAACAACCGCGTCTACTACGAAGATACCGGCGCAAAAGCGACGGGAACCACTTACGAATTTAACTGGGACGGCAAGAACAATCTTGGCATCCCGGTGGCGGACGGCGTGTACACGGTGAATCTCACGCTGAAAAACGCCAAGGGCGAAGCCGTGCTTGCCGACCAGGTGGTGGACGCCAAGGTAACGGGCGTGGTGACGGACAACGGCGTGGTGTACCTGGGCCTGGAAGGCGGCCAGTTGGTGGCGCTTGCCGATGTGCGTCAGGTTATGGAGCCGAAAGTTGTCGCCAATAACGACACGGGCGCCGCAGGCGATACGTCAGGCGGCACTGCCGGCGACGCCTCGGGCGACACGGGCACAACCCCGTAAAATATAATAAAATTTATACAAGCACCATAAAGGAGAACAGTCATGAGTCTTTCAGCCAGCATGTGGACAAGTGTTTCGGGTCTGCTCGCCCACGGCGACAAAATGAACGTGGTCGGCAACAACATCGCCAACGTCAGCACCATCGGCTTCAAGGGCCAGCGCATGGATTTCAACGACTATCTGTACATTGACCGCGGTTCTACCAGCGGCCCGACGCAGATAGGCGAAGGCGTGAGCATCTACGCCGTGCTGGGCGATTTTTCGCAGGGGTCCATGCAATCCACCAACTCCGCCACTGATCTTGCCATCAACGGCAACGGCTTCTTCGGCGTGCGCAAGCCCAACAGCGAAGAGCTGTACTACACCCGGGCCGGAGATTTTTACTTCAATGAAGACCGCGAGCTTGTCAACCCGGAGATGTACAAGGTGCAGGGCTACAAGGTGGATAACAGAAAACAGATCATGTTCAACACCGGCGCGGCCATACGGGCCAGCAAGGACGAAAATCCCTACGTAGGCCAGGGCGCGCCCATGGATATCGTGCTGGATTCCTGGTACCTCATCCCCCAGCGTACCACCAACGTGACTGTGGCAAACCAGCTTCTCATTGAGGACATCCAGGACAAAACCGTTGACAACGCCAACCCCATGACCGCGCTCTACAATCTCTGGAACGCCCAGAACACGCAAAAAGTGCCGCCGGACCCGGCACTGCCGGAACAGGCCTACGCCACCCAATCCACCCTCAAGGTGTACGATGAGGGCGGATCAAAGCACGACCTCACCATATACTTTGACAAGGTCAACACGCCGGTGTATGATACCACTACCACCCCGGCCACTCTGGTGTACGAAGTGCAGGGTCTGCCAGCCGGCTACACGATATACGAATATCTTGTCACCATCCCGCCCTCGGAAGACATGCGCAGCTGGAACGGCACCTACAACCCGGCCACCGAGCAGCTCACGGGCGAAACGGCATTCTACGACCCCTCAGGGGCCAACACCGCGGACAAGGCCGGAATATTGATGACCGGCGTGATGATATTCAACGGCTCCGGCCAGTTGGTCAACCAGACGGCCTATACCTTCGGCGGACAGTACGATGGCAGCGCCGCCGGCAACGTCAATAAGCAATACAACGGCAACCCGGACGATATGACCTCCTGGCAGCCGACAAAGTTCTCCAGCAACGGCCTGCCGGTGTTCACGGCCAACTTCGGCGGCCAGCCCCTGGCCAACAGTGTGGGCGAAATGATGCAGGGCTCAGGCGGCCCCCCGCCCTTCAGTCAGGCCCAGAACTACATTGTCGAACTGGACTTCGGCCTGACCAATGCCGGCGGGGCGTGGAAAAATCCCGCAACATCATTGGATGATCTTACGGTCGTCGGCGCTGCAATCGATTATACCACCAAGGTCGCCACCATGCAGAGCGCCGAGCGCAAAGATTCGGCCTCGTTCGCCACAGGCACAGGCACCTTCATCACCAATGTCGATCAGGACGGCTACGCCTCCGGCGTGCTGAACGGCTACAATATCGACAGCAACGGCGTACTGTACGGCCGCTACAGCAACAACATCACCTTGGCCCTGTGGCAGATCACCATGTACGACTTCCGCAATCTGCAAGGCTTGCGGCGTGAGGGCGGCAATCTGTACGCCGAAACCATGGCCTCCGGCAATGCGCTCGTGGGCGTGGCCGGGCACACGGGCTTCGGCTCTGTGGAATCCTACAACATTGAACAGTCCAACGTGGACATAGCCCGCGAATTTGTGGAGATGATCACCACCCAACGCGGCTTCCAGGCCAACTCCAAAGGCATCACCACCGTGGATACCATGCTTGAAACCGTCATCGGCATGAAGAGATAACAAAAGCGCCGAGGCTGAAAGCGCCATGACATAAAAAGCCCGCCGGGTGTTCCGGCGGGCTTTTTTATGGCACGCCGAGCTTGTCCGCTGCCCTGCTCAAATTTTTACGGCGTAAAAACAAAAGGCCTGTATCCCTCGAGGGCATAGCGTAGAAGAATTCTGCACGATTGCCCTTCGTCTATGCGCCGGCACGGCGCTCAAAACGGAAGGAGCATGCCCCGGTAGGATTTGCCGTACGCCGCCTCGGGCTGAGGACAGGCTGCGTCAAAAAAATCACATCTCCTGAAAACGTTATTGTAATATATTAAAATAATACATAAATAAATATTGGCACGACCATTGCATGGGATAAGGCACAGCTAATTTAAACCACCCCAGGAGGTGTCCCATGTCTTTGGTTATCAATCACAATATGGCCGCAATGAACACGGCCCGAAACCTGAACGCGCATTATTCCCGATTGGCCACATCAACCCAGCGCCTGTCCACAGGACTGCGCATCAACAGCGCGGCTGACGACGCGGCCGGTCTTGCCATCCGCGAATTGCAGCGGGCGGACATCGCCGCTCTGCAACAGGGCGCGCGCAACGCCGCGGACGCCATCTCCATGATCCAGACGGCGGACGGCGCGATGAGCGTCATCGACGAAAAGCTCATCCGTATGAAGGAACTGGCGGAACAGGCCGCCACCGGCACGTATGACTCCACACAGCGCCTGATGATCGAATCGGAATACCAGGCCATGGCGTCGGAAATCACCCGTATCGCCAACGCCACGGATTTCAACGGCATGAAATTGCTGGACGGCACGCTTTCCGGCGCGCACGACGGCAGCGGCCTCACCGCCAAGGGCAAGATGAAAATCCACTTCGGCACCGGCAACGATTCCGCCGAAGACTATTACTACATAACCATCGGCAGCGTCACCGCGTCTTCTCTGGGCCTGGGCAACCAGTCCGTGGACGATGCCGGTTTCAGCATATCCACGCAACAGTCCGCTCAACGGGCTTTGGCAGCCATTAACGAGGCAATCATTTCCAAGGATAAAATCCGCGCCCACCTTGGCGCAATGCAAAACCGTCTGGAAAACACCATCAGCAACCTGAACGTTCAGGCTGAAAACCTCCAGGCCGCGGAATCGCGGATTTCAGACGTGGACGTCGCCACGGAAATGACGGAATTTGTCCGCAACCAAATTTTGAGTCAGGCTGCGGTAGCAATGCTCTCGCAAGCGAACTCGCTGCCAAGGATGGCCCTGCAGCTTATCGGCGGCTAGACCATCTGAAAATAGGCTGTGGCAGACCAAAGACGGGAGGCTCGGGGGCAATGTGCCCCCGGGCTGCGCCAAACGCCGCCGCGGATTACTTCAGACCTTGCCGCAAGCGGCCCGGGTTCGGACGGCGTCGGCAAAACCCGGGATCCGGGCGCAGCCTCAGTCCGAAAAAATCTCGCCCGTGTCAGCGTTGTCTTCAAGCGCGGCCAGGGCAAGGCGCGCGGCTTCCTGTCCGGCTTTTTTGCAACTGCCCCCTCTGGCCACAAACCCCCTTCCGTCAGGCAACGTAACCGACACCTCAAAAATCGGCTCGTGTTCCGGCCCGCTGCAGGCCAGCTTTGCATATGTCGGCCTGTCTTTGAACAAACGCTGCGCCACTTCCTGCAAGCGGGTTTTAAAATCCTTGGCCCGCGCCGCGCGCGCCGCGCACAACTGCCAGCGCGAAGCGAACAAAAGCGACACCACGCCACGGGCGGCCTTAAAACCGCCGTCTTCATACACAGCCGCAATCACGGCTTCAAAAACATCACTCAAAACGGAATCACGCGCTCTGCCGCCCTGGCTTTCCTCACCCTTGCCCAGTCTGAGAAAGTCATCCAGGCCGATCTCCCGCGCAATGTCGGCAAGGCTGCCCTCACTGACAAGGCAGGAGCGCATTCTCGTCAAATCCCCTTCGCGCAGGTCGGAAAAACGCTCATACAATTCTGAGGAAACACACAGTTCAAGCACGGCATCGCCCAAAAATTCCAGTCGTTCATTATGTTCCAGCCCCGGCCCGACCTCATTGGCGAACGAGCTGTGAGTAAGAGCCTGCGTGAGCAGATCCGGACGGGCAAAAACGTGCCCGATGCGCTGCTCAAACCCGGACAGGGCGGACATAGTGTTTGACGACATGGGGCAAGTGTAATCACTTTCCATGCCGATGACAATCCAAAAAGGCCTTGACAGGAATACCGTCAACGTCTATCCAGTACGAATACTTGAAATTGGAGAACGCTATGGCTTATGATATACGGCTGATGAAACTGGTGACCGGCGAACTGGTCATGGGCAAATACGACAAGGATAAAGACGAACTCAGCGGCGTGGCCGCCATACAGACCATCCCCACGCAGCAGGGCGTGCAGATGATGATTTTGCCTTACGGCTACCCCTTTGAACCAAATTTTTCCGGCACGCTGGACGGCAAGGCCTTTTTGTACCGCTATGCCGACACGCCCAAGGAACTGCAGGACAAATACATTGAGGCCACCACCAACATCAAGATCGCCGGCGGCATGGGCAAAATGCAGTTCGGCGGCACGCCGCTTTCCGGCAGCGGCCTTATCACCTAGAGTATTTTCAAAAGCAAAATGCTCCGGCTGGCAAACGGCAACCGTTTTTTCCGGCGGCGGGCAACGCCGCCTTTTTTATTATGAGAGAATTGCTTCCACTCTTCCCCAAGCCAAGCCGCTACACCGGCATTGAAGAAGGCGTCTGCCGCAAAAATCCGGCCCGCATTCGTCTGCGCCTTGCTCTCGCCTTTCCGGACACCTATGAAGTGGGCATGTCCTACCTGGGGCAAAAAATTCTCTACAGCATCGTCAACGACAATCCCGACTGGTGGGCGGAGCGCGTTATGGCCCCGGAACGCGAGGCCGGCGACATCTTGCGCGCCCATAACGCTCCTCTCTGCACATTGGAGTCGGACACGCCGCTGAAAAACCTTCACTGTCTGGCTTTTTCCATAACACACGAGCTTTGCTATACAAATGTTCTGTATATGCTTGATCTGGCAGGCATCCCCCTGCGCGCGGCCAATCGGGGCGACAGCCTGACGGACTGCCCTCTGGTTATAGCGGGCGGCGGCGCGCTGCTGTCCGCCGAACCTCTGACGCCCTTCGTGGATTTGATGGCTCTGGGCGATGGTGAGGAAGTACTGCCGGAACTGCTGCGCCTTTTGCAAAACAGCCTTTCCGGCGGCAAGTCCAAAACAGATTTTCTGCGTGAAGCGGCATTGCTTCCCGGCATATACGCGCCTTCGCTTTTTGCCCCTGACGAACAGGCCCCACCTGAACACAAGGGTCTGCCCCTGCGCCCGCTGCCGCAAAACCTGCCGCGCCCGGCGCGCCGCATTGTGGCGGATCTGAACAGCGCCCCCTATCCCGCAAGGCAGGTGACACCCGTAGGCGCGATACACAACCGCCTTGCCCTGGAAATAGCGCGCGGCTGCACGCGCGGCTGCCGCTTTTGCCATGCGGGCATGGTGTATCGCCCGGCAAGAGAACGCTCCCTGGAAAATATTTCCGCCCTGCTGTACGATTGCCTGCGGCAGACCGGCTTTGACGAGATTTCTTTTCTTTCCCTGAGCGCCGGAGATTTTTCCGCGCTGAAAACGCTCTGCATGACCACGCTTGAGCACTGCGCGCGCGAGCAGATCGGCCTTTCCCTGCCCTCCCTGCGCGTGGGTTCCGTTGACGATGAAATCATTGAACGCATGGCGGATTTACGCCGCACAGGCGTAACCCTGGCCCCGGAAGCAGGCTCGCAGCGGCTGCGCGACATCATCAACAAGGGCGTCAGCGAGGAAGATCTTCTCCTGCACGCCCAAAAACTGCTGGAGCACGGCTGGCGGCAGGTCAAACTCTACTTCATGATCGGCCTGCCGAAGGAAACGGACGACGATCTGGCGGCCATTGCCGACCTCTGCCGCAAAACGCGTGACGCGGCGGGCAGGGGCAATGCGCGCCTCCAGGTTACGGCCGCGCTTTCTCCTTTTGTGCCGAAACCCTTCACCCCTTTTCAATGGGAAGGGCAGATAAGCGTGGAAGAAATCCGGCGGCGCGTGGGCCTTGTGAAATCACTGTTCAAAGGGCAAAAGGGGCTTGCCCTGCGCTGGCGCGAACCGGACGTGAGCCATCTGGAAGGCATTTTGTCCCGCGCCGGGCGCGAAATGGCCGATGTGGTGGAAAAAGCCTATCACAAAGGGGCTGTTTTCTGCAGTTGGACGGAACATTTTGACCTCGCCCCCTGGGTGATGGCGCTTGCCGAATGCGGTATAAGCGCGGATGAATGCATCGGCCCCAAAGTTTCGCCGCTGCCCTGGAGCCACCTTGAGGCGGGCGTTTCTGAAGAATTTTTATTGCGCGAACGCAACCGTGCCCTGAATGACGACATCTCCGAAAAGCTGTCGGCCGACTGCCGTTACGGGGCATGCCTCAACTGCGGCGTGTGCGACACAAAAACGCGGCCCTCCCGCCTGCCCCGCACAGGCTCTGCCGGGCAACACAAAAATCGCCTGAATTTTTTAACACGCGACCAGAAAAGCAATGCCCCGACCCGCGACGCCAACGGACAACTGCTCTGCCGCGCAAAAAAAAGCGCACCGCCCCAGATTGCGCCCCATCTCACAATCAAGGCCGCCCAATACCGTATCTGGCATACCAAACTGGATGAAAGCGCCTACCTGAGCCAACTGGATCTTCAAGCGCTTTTCTACCGCGCCCTGCGCCGCGCCAATCTTCCTCTGGCCTTTTCCCGGGGGTTCCATCCCCTACCGCTGATTTCTTTCGGACGCGCTCTTCCCGTTGGCGTGCAAAGCCGGGCCGAATGGTTTGCCCTGACCCTGCACAGCAGTCTTTCTTCACTGGAAGTGTCCGCGCAACTGACCCCGTGCCTGCCGCCGGGCATTGACATCGTCCGCGTTGAAACCATCGGAAAAATCGGCCGCACGGAACAGTCGCAAGCCGAAACGTTCGTTGTGACCCTGCCGGCAAGCGAAGAATGCCTTGCCGCCGCGCGCGCCTTTGAAGCTTTTGCCGCCAAAACCGCCTTTCCATATATGCGTAAAACAAAAAACGGTCTGCGCTCAACCGACATCCGCCCCTTGCTGCGCAGTTTTGCCCCGACTTCCGATGCCGTGACATTTGTGACGGACTGGCGTATGAATTATATGTCGCCTTTGTCACTGTGTCTGGCAATTCTTGACCAGTCGGAATCCTGTCCGCGTTCCGGGCTGCGGCTGATCAAGACAGGTCAGTTTTTTGCCGACGGGCGGATGTATCCATAATTCACGTTGCCTGGGGAAAAATGCCATGGGTTCATGCGTTCCATTTGATGATGACACTTCGTTCGCCGAGCGGGTAAAAAGTCTGGCGGACAGCGAACTGCTGGAAATATGGGAAGAAACGCAGCAGATCGAGCGCCTGCTGCAATCAGAACTGCACGTGAACGTCACCATCGCGCCGGACTATGAAAAAGTCATCGTTGAAGAGTTGCGCCTGCGCGCCAGCCGCGCCTAACAATTGTGACAGCGTACGCGCCAGCCTTGGGCGAGATCTTTCCAGGCGGGCGGCTCATGGCGGCAGATATCACGAACCTCAGGGCAACGCGGATGAAAACGGCAACCCTCCGGCGGGGCCAACGGGCTTGGCGGCTCGCCCTCCAGAGGCGGCGGCAGCTCGTGACGCCATTGCCCTGTCGGCACACAGGAAAGCAATGCCCTGGAATAGGGGTGCGCCGCGCCGGCAAGAAGCCGTTCACGCGGCGCTTCCTCAACAATCTGTCCAAGATACATGACAAGTATGCGCTGACAGACAAAACCCACAGCCCCCATGTCGTGCGAAATAAACAGATAGGCCGGACTGAAGCGCTCCTGCACATCACGCAACAAATTGAGCGTCTGCGCCTGAACTGAAGCGTCCAGCGCGGAAACAGGCTCATCGCAGACAACAACATCGGGGTGCGTTATCAGGGCGCGGGCCACGGCAATACGCTGTCGCTGGCCGCCGGAAAATTCGTGCGGATAACGCTTTCCGGCGTTCTCCAGACCAACGGCGGCAAGCATCTGTTCGGCGCGTTGCGCCTGCTCATGGCCGGGCATGGAACCGACCGAAAGCGGCTCAAGCACTGAAGCGCCTACTGTGAGGCGCGGGTTAAGCGAGGAAAAAGGATCCTGAAAAATCATCTGAATCCGCCCGGCGGCCCAACTGCCCGCCCCCGCCTCCGGCAGGACCTTGCCTTCCAGCAGCACCTGCCCGGATGTGGGGCGCAACAAACCGCAGGCAAGCCTGCCCAACGTTGTTTTGCCGCAACCGGATTCACCCACAAGCCCGACGCTTTCCCCTCTGCGCAGGCAGACGCTGACATCATCCACAGCCGTGAGCGTCCGGCGTTCGCCAAACAGCCCCCGCCGCACCGTGAAACGGCAACTGACGCCTTCAAACTCCAGAAGAGTCCCGGCAATTGCAGGTTCCGTCACATTCTGCCCGACACCCCGGCCGATCTCATCGTCGCCATATCATTATAAATAGCGGCGGCGCAACGCAAAAGATGGTAGGCCACGGCCCCGCCGGTTCCTTCACCCAGACGCATCCCCAGATGCAGAAGCGGCGGGATCGAGTCCTGGGGACGCGCCGCGCACAGGCGATCCATGGCAAGTTTGTGGCCGGGTTCGGCCGAGAGATGTGAAAGTATGCAATAGCCGCTCACCTCGGGACAGATGGCCGCGGCAGCCGCGTAGGCCGCGCCGCAGATGTACCCGTCCACCAGCACGGGCAGCCTGCGCGATGCCGCGCCAAGCATGAGCCCGCACATGACGGCGATCTCAAAACCGCCCACTGCCGCGAGAATGTCCACAGCGTCGCCGGTTTGCAAAATCTTCGCATTGACGTGCAAGGCGCGGCGGACAATTTCCGTCTTGTGCTGAACCATGGCCGCGTCAGAACCCGCTCCCGGCCCGACGATGTCGCCGGCATCAATATTCAGCAGGGCGCTGTACAGGGCTGCCCCGGCAGTGGAATTGGCAATGCCCATTTCGCCGACCCCAAGGCACCGGTAGCCCTGACTCACGGCCTCGCAAGCCAGTTCAATGCCTGTCAACAGGCCTTTTTGGCATGTTTCGCGGCTCATGGCCGCCCCCCGGCTCATGTCCGCCGTGCCGTCGCCAAGGCGTCTGTCCAGAAGCATCTTGTGCGCTCCAAACGGCCCGCCGGTGCAGCCGGCGTCCACAATCCGCAAATCCATGTCCGAAGTCCGGCACAGAACATTGATGCCGGCCCCGCCGTTCAAAAAATTCAGCACCATCTGACGGCTCACACTTTGCGGATAGGGCGAAACACCCTGCTCTGCGACGCCGTGGTCTGCCGCCACAGTCAGCATCAGGGCCGGACTCACCGTGATGGGTATTTGCCCGCAACATACGGCGAAAAGCTTTTTCGCCAGGTCTTCCATACGCCCCAGGCTACCGCGCGGCTTGGTCAGGCTGTCCAGATGGGTCTGGGCCTCATCCAGAAAGTCTTGCCGCAAGGGCTGAACAGTGGGAATAAACGAACCATACGAGCCGGGCGAAACCTGCGAAATCGGAGCAGTCATGTCTGTGGGCATATTTTTCTGATCCTCTCTGCACTTTACGTTCTGACAAGCAAAGCTTATAAAAACAATATGTCATACGCAACAAGACAAAGCAACCTTTCTATCGGCCTGCTGATTTTCTGCCTGTTTGCCGCGTTATTGCCCACGCCCGCGGTACCCGCCTCAATCGGCGCCGACAGCCCGCGCATGACGCCTGTTGTGCGGGCCGTGCAGTCCGTGGCCCCGGCTGTCGTCAATATCACCAGCACACACAGCATCCAGAGGCAGACGCTTTCTCCTTTGGAACAATTTTTCGGGGGGGGCATTCCGGGTTTCAATTTTCCCAATCAGCCGCGGCGTCGGACGCGCACCAGCCTGGGATCGGGCGTTATCGTGGACGGTGCCAAGGGGCTTGTGCTGACAAATGCCCACGTTATCGCCGGAGGCGGTGAAGTCATGGTGCATCTGCTCGACGGCAGGGACTTTCCGGCAACCGTTAAAGGCGCCGACCCGGATTTTGACATCGCCGTGCTTGAAATCAAGGGCGCGGCCAATCTTCCCGCCGCCCGGCCGCTCACTGTCAATCCCGGTGACTCTGCTGATATTCTGCCCGGTGAAACAGTCATCGCCATCGGCAATCCCTTCGGCTTCAACCACACCGTCACCACAGGGGTGGTTTCCGCTCTTGGACGCACCATCCGCAACGATGACGGCGTGTTCACAGATCTGATCCAGACGGACGCCGCCATCAATCCCGGCAACAGCGGCGGTCCGTTGCTGAATCTCGAAGGCAGGGTCATAGGCATCAACACCGCTGTGGACGCAAGAGCCGAAGGCATAGGCTTTGCCATTCCCATCAACAAAGCCTGGCGCGTCATGGAAGACCTTGTGGGTCAGGGGCGGGTGGCCCCCCTCTGGCTTGGTCTGACCGTGGAAAACATGGATATGCGCATGGCTATGGCTCTGGGGCTTAAAGAAGCGCGCGGGGTTCTGGTCAGCACGGTTTACAAAAACACCCCGGCGGAAAAGGCCGGCATCGAACCGGGCGACATCCTTGAAACCATCAATGCGACGCCGGTTCGCGACCGCCGGGACTACATCAACCTGCTACGCAACCAGACCGGCGCGGAAAACCTGCGCCTTGGCTTGCGGCGCGGCGACCAATCGCGCACTGTCGCGGTCAGGCCCGCTCATTTCAGCGACGCCACCGCTCTGGCGCTTATGGAGCAGCGCTGGGGCGTCACGATACAGGAACGCGGCGCGAACCTGCTCGTCAAAACTGTACGGCGCGACGGTCCGGCCTCTTTTTTGCGCGCCGGAGACAGAATCATTGGCATCGGGGGAACGCGCGTCTCAAATATGGCCGATCTGCTCAAACTATTTCGCCAGGAACGCCTGTCAAATCAATTACTTTTACAAATACTGCGCGATGGCAGGGAATACCATGCGCGCCTGGTGTTATAAAAACCCGTTCGGCAGGCTTGACAGGACGTGTGAGTGACGATATCCAAAATACTGTACTGGTTATGGCTGTCCCTGCACAATGCAGGATATATTTATTCTAGGAGGATACAATGGGTTATAATGTGCATGTCGATCTGGACAAATGTGTGGCATGTGGCGAATGTGTGGATGTTTGCCCTGTGGAAGTTTATGAAATCAAAGACGGCAAATCGGAACCTGTCAATGCCGAAGAATGCCTCGGCTGTGAATCCTGTGTGGAAGTCTGTGAGACGAGCGCCATTACTGTAGAAGAAAATTAGTCTGACAGTTGTCAGGGCATCCCGCTGTGTTGCCCCGGCCGTTTACACTTTTCGCAATGCCGCCGGGCGTCTGCGCGTCCGGCGGCGCATTTGTATCGTGAGAGCCGCCCATGCTTCCTGATCTGAGTGATATTTTTTCGCATTATGAAGCGGTCAGAGATAACGCCGATTCACTGTTCGCCAAAATGCAGGCAATGCATCCTGACTGCGTGCTCTGCCATGAAGGGTGCAGCGACTGTTGCCACGCCCTTTTTGACCTGCCGCTGGTGGAAGCCGTGTACTTCAAACGCGCTTTTGACGCCGCCTTTGGCCACGGGGCGCAGCGTTCGGCCATTCTGAAACGCGCTTCTGAAACAGACCGCAAACTGACCCGCCTGAAACGGCGACTTTTTCAGGAAGAAAAAGACGGACAATCCAAAGAAGCGATCATGGCGCGCGCCGCGCAGATAAAACTGCCCTGTCCTCTGCTGGACGAAAATGATCGCTGCCTGCTCTATGACGCAAGGCCCGTAACCTGCCGCATTTACGGCGTGCCTACGGCCATTGCCGGGCAAGGGCACGTCTGCGGTTTTTCAGCCTTTGAAAAAGGGAAGTCCTACCCCACTGTGCACCTGGACAAGGTGCAAGCGCGCCTTGACGACCTCACTCGTGAACTCGAAAAAACGTTGCGCAGCCGCTTCGCGGAACTGCATGAGGTGTATATGCCCATCTCCATGACCCTGCTCACAACCTATGATGAAACATGGCTCGGCATCGGCCCGGAAAAGCGGGAATAGGCCATGGCGGATCATATTGATCAGGAAAAGTTCAAGCGCGAAATTTACGACAAATTGAATCCGCGCCGCCGCAAATTTATTGACCGCATAGGCTACGATGCCTGGGATCCCTTTCAAAAACCAAACGATCCCCTTGATATGCGCACGGACTCGGGCAACAGGACAATACGGCAACTGGTTGACGCTTTTTTGCGCGAAGCGGCGCAAAAAGGCCCGTACAGCCATGCTTACGGCATAGGGGCTTTGGAGTGCGCACTCGGCCTCGTCAACAGGGATGAAAAATATGCGGGCGTCATGGATTTTTGCCTCTGGTACCACAACTTATCGGAAAAAGGACATGCTGAATGAAAGAGCGTTACGATGACCTGGACGAATACATAGCCGACCTCAAAAGTGAAATTGAAGGCAACACGCAGTGCGCCGCTCATTACTACAACCTTGGGCTGGCCTTTTTGTCAAAGCGCGATTTTGTGGCCGCTGAAGAAGCCCTGCTCAATGCCGTGCGCAACTCGCCCCATCTGGCCGAAGCCTATGTGCAGTTGGGCGGCATCTGCCTGGAACGCGATGACCTGGACGGCTGTTTGCGCTATAATGAGGAAGCCGCGAACTGCAGGGCAAAATTTCCTGTGCCCTGGAGCAATATAGCCTTTGTGCATTTGCAGCGCGGACAGCCGGACAAGGCCATTGCGGCGCTGAACAAGGCGCTTAAGTGGAATCCCGAATTTATTCAGGCTAAAAACGGTCTGGCGACGGCCTATTACATGAAGGGCGAATTCAAAAAATGCGAAGAACTGTGCCTGGATATCATCAATCAGGAGTCGGCCTTCGCCCCGGCGTGGAATAATCTGGCTCTGGCCTGTTTCGATCAGAAAAACTACGCCAAGGCCGTAGAAGCCGCAGACAAGGCGCAGGAACTGGGCTTTGATGTGCAGGAGGGCTTTCTGGAAGATCTCAAACCATACAGGGCATAATTAATTGGAATAATGCGTCACGATTTTTTTTACCAGCAAGTCGGCCAGCGCATCCGTGGCCAGACTGTTGGGATGCCCGTCATACTCGCTGATGTGGTATTTTTTATTTTTATTTTCCTGCATCTCCGGAAAAATTTCACCCATAGCAATATAGGGCACGCCGGCTTCCCGCAGAAGCGCTCCATATGGCGCGCCCGGCCAGAGAATAACGCAGAGCCGCGTATTGTAGCGCTCTTGCAGCAGCTTGTCCGCTCTGCTCATAATGGCGACGTGCAGGCGGCTCAACGCTCCCGAATTTCTCAGCCGCTGGTACAGTTTGCTGTTCTGAAAAATTTTCCTGAAGGTTTGCGTCGCGGGTGATTCCCGAATATCGGCAAACGTGCCGACCCGTTCGAGGTTGCCGTTGTTCAAAATATAGCGCGGCCCATGCCTGTCCCAGTGCGAATACCCGCCGCTGCGCAGTTCATGCCCGTAAATGGTTGTGTAAAAAACAAACATCCGTCCATATTTTTTGGCAGGTTCGTCAAGAAAACCGCTCTCTATCTGGGCCAGCATCTGGTGGCTGCCGTAGCCGCTCAAACCGAAGTTGAACACCTGAAAATCACTGCCCAAACGCTCGCCGACTTTGAAGGGAAACGTGTCCCCGTCATTAAGCCCCTCGCCAAAAGTGTAGGAACAGCCAAAAAAGATCACGGCCGAGCGCGCGTTGCTGTTCTGCGGCGTTACGCGCCATCCGCTGGGCAGGGTGGAATAGACGACGTCATAGACGATTTCGTCGCCGTGCATCTTTATGGAATAGGCCGTCATCGCCATCGGTTTTGGCGCGTAGCCGAGCGCGGGATGGTTGTCGTCAAGACAGTCCTCGTCGAAACCGCGCGCCTCGGGGTCGTTTTTGGCCTTCCTGATTTCCTCGCCCTTTAAGTGACGCTGTTCCGGCGGGGTTGGGGATTGGGCCACCAGCACAATCTCCGTCAGTCCCAACCCGAGGGAGCAGGCCATGACGACCAGAGAGAGCATGCGCGCCGTTTGATTGCGAAAGCCCACGGCAAGAACGGTAAAGGCCGCCGCGCACGACAGAAAACGGAAAACCCATTCCCAGGCGCTGAAATTCGGCAACAGGCGGTTCAAAACCCAGTCGCTGCGAAAGGCCAGAGCAAAAAGCAACAAGGTGCCGCCGAAGGCAAATATATTTTTCCGCATCAGTCAGTCCAGCTCATGCGCGCCCTGTCTGACATATTCTTCGGGCAAGGGCGGCTGATCCGCCTTTGACAGCAGCACATCGCCCATGACCAGATAATCCATCCCGGTACGCATGAAACAAAGATAGGCGTCCGTGGGGGAACAGACCACCGGCTCGCCCCTGACGTTGAAGCTTGTGTTCACCAGCACGGCGCAACCGTGCCGTTCCTTGAACGCCAGCGCCAGGGCCAGATAGCGAGGATTTGTTCTGGGCGAAATGGTCTGGACGCGGGCGGAATAGTCCACATGAGTGACGGAAGGCAGACTGGAGCGGCAAAAATAGAGGCGGTCCCAGAGCGGCAGCGCATCGTAGCCTTCGGGGGCCGGATTGCGCGCCGCCTCCGTCACGGGCGCTGTAAGCAGCATATAGGGCGACGGATCGCGCAGGTCAAAATAGGTCGAGGCGTCTTCTTCGGGCACAGAAGGAGCGAAGGGCCTGAACCCCTCGCGGAATTTTATTTTAAGATTGAGGCGTTTCTGCATTTCCGGATTGCGGGGATCGGCCAGAATGCTGCGGTTGCCCAAGGCGCGCGGGCCGTACTCCATGCGCCCCTGAAACCAGCCCACCACATTGCCCCCGGCCAGCAGATCGGCGACTGTTCGCACCAGAGCCTTTTCTTCAGGCATAACGCGGACGGGCGCGTGAAAACGCTTGCAGACGCGCAGTATCTCGTCCTGAGCGAAGGACGGCCCCAAATACGCGCCGCGCATGCTGTCGCCGGCGTCGGGCGCGCGTTCCTTGTTCAACCCTATGTGCCAGTAAGCGAGCGCGGCGCCCAATGCGCCGCCCGCGTCGCCGGAGGCCGGCTGAATCCAGATGTTTCTGAACCTGCCCGATTGCAGCAGTTTGCCGTTGGCCACACAGTTGAGGGCAACGCCGCCGGCCAGACAAAGGTCGTCCGAGTCCGCGCGCTCACAGGCGGTGACGGCCAGGCGCGACACAACTTTTTCGGTCACGCGCTGTATGGCCATGGCCATGTTCATGTATTCCTGGGGCACGTCCCCGGATTCGGCCTTGCGCGGATCAATGCCGAAGAGCTTTATCCAGCGGGCTTCGTCGTACATGCGCAAGCCGACAGGATAGTTGAAATACGACATATTGAGCACGTAGGAGCCGTCCTCGCGGATGTCGATCATCTCATCCAGTATCTTTTGCTCAAAACTTCGCGTTTGCTCCGCTCCGGGGTTGCCGTAAGGCGCAAGCCCCATGAGTTTGTATTCGCCGCTGTTGACCTTGAAGCCGCAGTACGCGGTGAAGGCCGAATACAGCAGACCCAGCGAATGAGGAAAGTGGATTTCATTGAATGACGTGATGCTGTTGCCGTCGCCGCGCGCAATGGACGTGGTGGCCCACTCGCCCACACCGTCCACCGTCAGAATGGCCGCGCGCTCAAAGGGGGACGGAAAGAAGGCCGAGGCGGCGTGGGAAAGATGGTGCTCGGAAAAAAAGATCGGCGGCAGCGCCCTGCCCCCGGGCAGCAGTTCGCGCAGGGCTTTTTCAAGCATGGAGCGCATAAAAATCTTTTCCCTGATCCAGACCGGCATGGACGTGAGAAAACTTTTCAGCCCCTGCGGCGCAAAGGCGTGGTATGTTTCCAGCAGGCGTTCAAATTTCAAAAAGGGCTTGTCGTAAAAAACGATGGCCGTAACCGCATCCAGACTGACGGCCCCCTCCTCCAGCACGTAGGAAACGGCGTTTGCCGGGAAACCGGCGTCGTGTTTTTTGCGTGAAAAACGTTCCTCCTGAGCCGCCGCCAGGATGACGCCGTCTTTAAGCAGGGCTGCGGCGCTGTCGTGGTACCAGGCCGAAATGCCGAGGATATGGGTCGGGCTTTCCATTTCTGCTAAAAAAGCGTATAAATAAAGGGTGCTACAGCAGTGCCGCTTGTCAGAAAAAGCAGTGTTCCCATAAGAACAAGCACGATGAGCAGGGGCAGCAGCCAGAATTTTTTGCGCGTTTTCATAAATCCGAACAAATCGGTCAAAAAATGCATGTCTTCCCCTCGTCAGTAGGGATGGATGAAATCTTCAGGCGTGAAGACATGCTCCCGCTCCACAAGGCAGGAGCCTTTTCCGTTTTTCCAGAGTTTGAGATTCATGGCGTCTTTGCCGATGCAACGGCGCACAAGGGCCACAGGCAGCAGTATGACGCCGTAAACAAGGGTCAACAGCACAGAGGACGTCACACTGCCCAGGACGCGGGCCAAACCGAACCAGACCACGGCAAAAGGCTCCATCGCCGCCGGCGCGCACATGCCAAGCAACAGAAACAGCATGGCGGCGTAAACAAAAACCGCCTGCTTGAACAGCAGCCAGAGCAACAGCAGCAAAAACGTCAAGGCAAGACAAACGTCCCTTTGCCGTATGCCGCCATTTTTTTTCAACATCGGTTCACCCGTTTGATTTTCTCACAGTCCGCCCCTTATTTTTTTGCCTATCATGATCAAAAAGTCAATAAAAAACCTTAAATTATATAAGAAGGATGGAAAAGGGAGACAAATATCGCACAAACGGCACATTGTTTGCATAACAAGCGCGAGTGGTTAACTTTTCCGCTTCACGTACTTTTTATATTCAAGGAGCATATCCATGGAACTGGAATTCAGCTTCAGAAACAATACACGAGGCCCGCTGTTTCCGACATTTCAGGAGCGCGTCAACGCCATGCTGCCCACGCAACGCGCGCAGGAAGCGGCCTCTTCCGCCGCTCCCGAACTGCAGGGAAGCACACCGGCCACACCGCACATCCTGAATGAAGAAGAAGTGCAGGGAGCCTTGTCCCTGATGGAAACAGAGGCCCGGCAGCAGCATCAGGACATAATCCAGGTGCATTCGGGACTGGACGCGCAGCGGGTGGCGCGATTGCTCGGCCTGGTGTAAACATTACGGCAATTCGAGGGCAAGCCCCACCGGGCAGTGATCGGATCCGTAAACATCGGGTTCCATCCACGCATCGCGGACGGCGGGGGCAAGCTCCCGGGAGACAAAAAAGTAATCAATGCGCCATCCTATGTTTTTTTCCCGTGCGCGCGACTTGTACGACCACCAGGAGTAACAGCCGCTTTTTTCGCCATGCACATGGCGAAAGGTGTCCACATAGCCCATGGCGGCAAAACGATCCAGAAAAGTCCGCTCTTCCGGCAAAAACCCCGTGTTTTTCACATTCTGGGCCGGACGCGCCAGATCAACGGCTTTATGGGCAATATTGAAATCTCCGCATACTACGACAGGTTTTGTTTGTCGGCACTCCTCGGCGTACTTCACAAATGCCTCAAAAAAACTCATTTTATACGGCACGCGCTTGAATTTTCCCGTGGGTCTGCCGTTTTCGTCCAGTTCTTCCGCCCCGCCGTTGGGAAAGTAGCCGTTGAAATAATGAAATTTATCAAATTCCAGATGAAGCAGACGCCCCTCGCCGCCGAATTCCTCATCCGGCAGTTCCACGCGAACTTCAAGCGGCGCTATTTTACTGAATACGGCAACGCCCGAATAGCCTTTTTTGACCGTGCTTGAAGCCCAGTACGCATCCCAGCCCTGAGGGCAGGCCACTTCCGGCGCAAGTTGCTCAGGGTGGGCCTTTGTTTCCTGCAAGCCCACCACCTGAGCATCGGTTTCCAAAAACCAGCGCCAGTTCTCCTTGGCGGAGACGGCGCGCAGCCCATTGACATTCCAGGAAACAAACTTGATCAGCATATTTTCTCCAAACGGCTTGTCCGGTCAGTCTATCCCCGCGCTTTACGCGCGGCAAGCATGATTATTACAAAGATTATTGCGAAGATGCCTGCGTTCGGTTATGGTTGTACCGACAAATCTTCCGGAGGTGACCGCGCCATGCAGATGCTGCCCATACGCCGCGCAATTTTAAGTGTCACGGATAAAAGCGGCCTTACAGATTTTGCGACATTTCTGGTTAAAAACAATGTCGAACTTGTTTCCACCGGCGGTACCCAAAAAGCCCTGGAATCTGCGGGGTTGCCGGTAATCGCCGTGAGCGCCGTAACGGGCTTTCCCGAAATTCTGAACGGACGGGTTAAAACCCTGCATCCCAAAATTCACGCCGGAATTCTCGCCAACAAGGACGACCCGTCACACCTTCAGACGCTGGTCGAAAAAGACATACGCCCCTTTGATCTGATCTGTGTGAATCTCTACGATTTTGCGGGCGCGGTGGAACGCAGGCTCTCGCTGGAAGAAGCGGTAGAAGAAATCGACATAGGCGGCCCCTGTATGCTCCGCGCGGGGGCTAAAAATTTTCACAGCGCTCTGGTGCTGCCCTCGCCCCAATGGTACGAAGCCGCCATGCGGGAATTACAAAAAAACGACATGGCCGTCGGGCTTGAATTCCGGCAAATTATGGCTTCCCGCGCTTTTGAGGCGACTTCACGCTATGACGCGCTTGTAACCTCCTATTTACGGCCATAACTGGAGGCTTCTATTCCAAAACCCGAAGGAAATCTGCAAGGACTCAAACCCGGCCAGATCAGCGCCTTAACCCGCCTTTTCAACCGCCGATTCCCGGCCGCGAACGTCTACACCATTGATCAGGGCCGCGAGCTTGCCCTGCTTTCACGCGCTTTGGGGCGGCAGGTAGCCTTGCTTATTGACCGCAAAGGGCGGGTCGTCATGGTTCTTGTGGGCGATGCGACCGGCATACTGATCCCGGAACTGCCGCGCGCCCGCGTCGGCGCGGAACGTCTGCGCGGCCTGCGCCTCCTGCACACGCATCTTTCCATGGACGGGTTAAGCAAGGAAGACCTGACGGATCTGCTTTTTTTACGTCTGGACGCCGTCATCGCGCTCAATGTCAGCCCGGAAGGCGCGCCGGTACAATGGCAGTCGGCGCATTTACTGCCATCCGGCGTCGGCCCGCCTTACAGCCTGAGCAAACTCACGCCGTGGGACCACACCGAGGCGCATTTTACCGTGACGGCGGAAGGCATTGAAACGGAACTGGCGCGCCGCAACGAAGCGTCACGGGAAACTTCCGGAGAAACCGGCGCGCCGCGCGCCCTGCTTGTTTCCGTGAACTCCTGCCCGCAAGCCGCGCAGGAGAACAACCTGAACGAACTGGCCGAACTCGCCCTTACCGCAGGCTTGCAGGTTGTCGGACGCATGGCGCAGCGCGTGCCCCAAATCAACCCCCGCAGCATCCTCGGCAAAGGCAAATTAACTGAACTGGAAGTGCTGGCCCTGCAGGAACACGCCGACATGCTCGTTTTTGACGGAGAACTCTCCCCGGCGCAACTGCACAATCTGGCGGACATCACAGAGCGCAAAGTCATTGACCGCACCCAGCTTATTCTGGACATTTTCGCCCAGCACGCCGTAAGCAGGGTGGGCAAACTGCAGGTGGAACTGGCGCAGTTGCGCTATACCCAGCCGCGTCTGGCGGGCAAAAACAGGGCAATGGATCGTCTTATGGGCGGCATCGGGGGACGCGGCCCCGGAGAAACAAAACTGGAGACAGACCGCCGCCGCAGCCGTGAACGCATAACACGCATACGCAAGGAACTTGAGCGGATACGGCGTCAACGCGCCTTTACCAGAGCGCGCCGCTCCCGCGCGCTCATCCCCCTCGCCGCGCTGGTAGGCTACACAAACGCGGGAAAATCCACCCTGCTGAACACGCTCACGCGCTCACACATACTCGCGCAAAACAAACTTTTCGCCACTCTGGACACGACGACGCGCAGGCTGCCGCGCGGCAACGGCTTAAGCACGGAACGCGAGATCATAGTGGCTGATACCGTGGGCTTTATCCGCGACCTGCCCGAAGAGCTTAAAGTCGCTTTTCACGCCACGCTGGAAGAACTGGAGGCTGCGGACATGCTGCTGCATGTGGCGGACGCCTCGCATCCTGATCTTGCCCAACAGATTACGGCTGTGGAAAGCATCTTGTCGGAAATGGGCATTGATCAAAAACCGCGCCTGCTTGTGCTCAACAAATGGGACAGGCTGGATCAGACGGCCAGAGCCGAACTGGCCGCCGCTTTCCCGATTGACGATTTTTCGCGGGCGCTGCCTGTTTGCGCGACAACAGGTGAAGGGCTGAAAAATCTCCTTGGACGAATAGAACAAACCTTGCTGGCGTAATGGCATGCGAAACATACAGGACATACGCAACATCGGTGTCATCGCCCATATTGACGCGGGCAAAACCACGCTTTCCGAGCGCATGCTCTTTTACAGCAGCAAAATACACCGCATGGGCGAAGTGCATGATGGAGCGGCCACCATGGACTATCTGCCGGAAGAGCAGAATCGCGGCATCACCATCACCGCCGCCTGCACCAGCTGTGAATGGCAGGGCAAAACGATCAACCTTGTTGACACGCCGGGACATGTGGATTTCACCATTGAAGTGGAGCGCTCCCTGCGCGTGCTGGACGGCGCGGTGGGCATATTTTGCGCTGTGGGCGGCGTGGAGCCGCAGTCTGAAACCGTCTGGCGGCAGTCTGAAAATTTTTGCGTGCCGAAGATCGCCTTTATTAACAAAATGGACAGACAGGGCGCGAATTTTGAGGCTGTGCTGTCCGCGATGCGCGACAGGCTGGACGCCAACCCGCTGCCTGTGAACATTCCCCTGGGGCAGGGCGGGGACTTTACAGGAGTGCTTGACCTTGTTTCTGAAGAAATCCTGACCTTTGATCCGTCAGATCAGGGAAAAACCGTACGCCGCGCGGCGTTTGGCCCTGAACACGCGCTTCTGGCAAAACCCTGGCGCGATATGCTGCTGGAAAAACTGGCTGAAAATGATGACGTCTTTCTTGAGTGCTATCTGGAAAACACCTTCCGCCTGCAAGATATCCAGAAGGCATTGCGGAGGGTGACGCTGTCTCGCGGCATCACCCCCGTGCTCTGCGGCTCGGCCCTGCGCAACATGGGGGTTCAGCCCGTGCTGGATGCGATTATCGCCCTCTTGCCCTCGCCCCTCGACATGCCGCACCCGACAGGACACACCAGGGACGGCGCGGAAATTGCCGTGCCGCCGGACATCCACGCGCCCGCAGTGGCTCTGGTTTTTAAAATTCTCATTGAAAACAGCCGCAAACTGTCCTTCCTGCGCATGTATGCCGGAACCGTCAAGGAGGGCGACACCCTGCGCAATGTGACGCGGCACGCCGACGACCGCGCCGGACGCATCTTTCGTCTGCACGCGGATCGGCACGAGCCTCTGGCCGCGATTTCCGCCGGGGACATCGCGGCCGTCATCGGCCTGCGGTCCGCCCATACAGGTGAAACTTACACAAAGGGGCAGGAGATTTTTCTGGAACCTATCGCCGCCCACGCGCCTGTGCTTACCCTCGCGCTTGAGCCGCGCAATGCCGATGAAAGCAAACTGCTGGACGAGGCTCTCAGCCGGTTCAGCGCCGAAGACCCCACTCTCACCATTCGTCTGGATGAGGAATCAGGATCGCGCATGGTTTCCGGCATGGGCGAACTGCATCTTGATATTCTGCTTGAACGCATCCGCCGCGAATACAATATCAGCCCGCGCGCCATGCACCCGCAGGTGATCCTGCGCGAAACCATCAGCAGAGAGGCTCAATTCACGGCGGTTTTTGACAAGGAACTGGGCAAGGAACGCCACCACGGCGCGGTTTGCCTGTGCGTGAAACCAAGGCCGCGCACCGCGGGCAATCTTGTCGAAACAGGCGATTTTTTGCCCGACGATCCGGTTTCAGCGCAGAAAATACTGCCCAGGGCCTTGCTGCAAGCAGCTCTGGACGGCGTGCGGGATGGCCTGCAAAGCGGCGGTCTTACCGGTTGGCCGGTTGAAGACGTTTGCGTGACGCTGCTCAATGTGGAACGACGGGAGGGGCAGACAACCGCCCCCGGCTGCCACATGGCGGCCGGTCAGGCCTTACGGGAAGCCCTGGCGCTGGCCGCCCCCGTCGCCCTTGAACCGATCATGCGCGTTGAAATCACCGTGCCCGATGAATTTCTCGGTTCAGCTTTGAACCTGCTCACCACATGCAACGGCAAGGTGGAAGACGTGCAGGATCAAAACACCCGCAAACTGCTGCGCGGCGTGGCGCCCCTGCGGCAACTTCTTGGTTTTTCCACGTCCTTGCGTTCCTCCACTCAGGGGCGGGCCGGTCTTTCGCTGACATTTGACCGCTTCGATCTGCCGTGACGCGCTCCCCGGCCTTTCCCCACGCCAAAAAAAGCCTTGGCCAACATTTTTTGCGCAATGCGGCAATTTGCGAACGTATCGCAACCTTGCTGCAGCCCACAGATCAAGACCGTATCCTTGAAATCGGCCCCGGCCCCGGCCCCCTGACCCGCGCCCTTGAGGCTTTACCCCACCGTACGCTGCTGATGATTGAAAAAGATCGGCACTGGGCGGCGGAACGTCAGCGAATGGCCGCCGCCGGCACGCAATCCGCGCTTATGGACGCGTTGCGACTTGACTGGCGACGCATACAACCGGATTACCCCTGGAAAATCATCGGCAATCTTCCGTACAATGTCGCCTCCGCGCTGATTTGGGATATTGTTTCACAGGCGGCAGGGCTGACGCGGGCCGTTTTTATGGTGCAAAAAGAAGTGGGGCAGCGCATGGCCGCTCTGCCGGGAAGCGGAGAATACGGGGCACTCTCCGTCTGGGTGCAAAGTTTTGTCGCGCCGCGCCTGGAATTTGTGGTAAAGCCCGCCGCGTTCACGCCGCCGCCAAAAGTGGATTCCACCGTGCTTGCCTTTGACCCGCTGCCTCTGGATACATGGCCCAAGCGCCCCGGAGCGCTGGCGCGGCTTCTGCGCGTCTGCTTTCAGCAGCGGCGCAAACAGATTGGCGGCATTTTCCGACGCGCCGGTCTTCCTGAAATGCTCACTGCGCTGGAAGCTGAGGGCTTTTCGCCCTTTCTTCGCCCGGAATCGCTTTCACCGGCTGATTTCAGGAAATTGAGCCTGTCGTTGCCCCTGTGAAGCAGGCCGCGGCCTGCCGCGCTAAATCCGGCGGCTCTTGATGAATTTCATTACCGCGGCGAGTCATGGTTGTCATCTTCTCCGCATGGCTGTATACTGCCCGCATGATGGTGACAGCACAGCAACCTTTAAAAGTCATTGTCAGTCTGGATGTGGAAGAAGAAGGACTTTTTTCCGGTCGTTACGCCTCGTCCGGATGTACGGTGCGCAATGTGCAATTGCTGCCGCGTCTTGCCCCCCTGACACAGGAATTGGGATTTCCGTTAACGCTATTTTGTACACACACGGTTTTTGCAGACCCGAACGCGCGCTCAGTGTTGACATTTATGCGCGAGCGTTGCAATGCTGAAATCGGCGCGCATCTGCACCACTGGAGCACGCCCCCCCCGCACGAAAGCGACAAAATCACCGCGCCCACGCGCACGGATCAAATGCCGCGAGATCTGCTGCAACGGCGGCTGGAGGCGCTTCTGCACGCAGGACAGAATTTCCTGGGCTCCCCGGTGACAAGTTTTCGCATGGGACGATGGGATTTAAAGTCCGTAATACGCCCGTTGCTGACCGAACATGGCATCAAACTGGACAGTTCAGTCTGCCCCTTGCGCGCTTTCACAAACGGCCCGGATCATTTTCTGGCTCCGGCCGACCCCTACTGGGTTGACGGACTGCTGGAAGCCCCTATCACCCAGGTGGCCATCTGCCCGCCTCTGGCGCGATTGTGGCACAAAATAGCCCCACAACAAATACTTGACTCATTCTGTTACTGGGGGGTCGCCAGCGCCAATCCCCTCTGGCATTACAGCGGCGTTATGCGCCTGGCGGCCCGCCTGCATGTTCGGCGCGGGGGCAAAGTCCTCAGCCTGTTCTGGCACTCCTCGGAAATGATGCCCGGCGCTTCGCCGCATATAAAAGATGAAGACGGCGCCGACAGACTGTTCAAAAAAATTTACAACTATCTTATTTGGCTTAAAGAAACTTTTCCTGTTCAGGGGGTCACAGCCACACGGCTGTACAATGACGCCCCTGCCCTGCAATTTGCGCAATGCCCTCCGCAGGATGAAAGGCAGGGCGACTGGTGACGCGGCGTCTTGTTTTTGTCCTGCTGGACGGACTTGCCGCCACTGCCAAACAAAGCCTTGGATTTCTCAAGGCGCTGGAAGAAGCGGGCCTCGCCGGGCACTGTGAACTCACATCAGAACTGCCAACACTTTCACGCCCCCTCTACGCCACGCTGCTTTGCGGACTTCCCCCGGTGCAGACGGGTATTGTCCGCAATGACGCAAAAATGCTTTGCCCGATGCCGACTATCTTTCATCAGATGCGGGATGCCGGTCTGCGCACGGCGGCGGCGGCCTACTACTGGATAAGCGAGCTCTGCAACCACACGCCCTTTGACGCGGATCATGACAGACTGACAGACAATCTTGAGATGCCGATCAACCACGGACTTTTTTACACCAGCGACGCCTACCCGGACGACGAACTTTTCCGCGACGCCGAATGGCTGCGGCTGCGATATGAACCGGACATGCTTTTCGTGCATTCCATGGGGATTGATTATGCCGGACACGCCTTTGGCGCGGATTCGACGGCCTACCGCAATGCCGCGAGAAATGCCGATGCCTTGCTTGCCCGCTACCTGCCGCGCTGGTTTGACGCCGGCTATGCCGCGCTGATCACGAGCGATCACGGCATGGGTGATGACGGCAGCCACGCTGACGCAACGGAGCAAACCCGGCAAGTTCCCTTCTGGCTTGCGGGCGACGCATGGCGCTCTTTGTCAATGCCCGCGCGCCAAACGGAGATCGCCGGTCTTGCACTCAAAGCCTTGGACATTTACAAAAAATGAACAGATAGCATTCTTATTGCAAGCTGCGGGGGAGCGGTAGCCTGGTTCTCCGCCTTTCAGGATGTTTCCTTTGGCCTGACCGGCCCTTTGACAGGATTGCTGGTTCCCTCATTCGGTTATTCATCAATATTTTATATGACCGCAGGCTGCGCCATACTGGTTTTTTTGCTGACATTTTTTCCCAGAAAACGGCGATCCCTTCTGTAAATTAATAGTTATGCGCATGATTATTTAGACAACGCCTGTACTTTGACATCATCATACTCCTTCGGCGGTTCCGGCATGGGCATAAAGGCTATCGGCGTAAAGTCATAGCCGAATGCGTCCAGGCTGTCTTCAAGATGCGAGGCCGTAAGCGGGGCACGGCGCCAGATTTTGTATATCCATCCTTCTTTGGACAATTCGGTGTACCCGACCAAAATCACATACTGGTGGCGTTCCCTGTATCTCTTGTACTCGCTGATGGGCACCCACTCAAGCGCGTTGCCGCCCGTTTGTGAGCGGCTACGCAGGGCATCTTCAAGGGGCCGCTCGTTCCATTCTTCAGGCCCAAACAATACATAATTAGCAGAGCACGCAGGGTTTGCACAATGCACGGAAACATTGCGGACATTGCGTTCTGCCTCACTGCCGCAAAAAGGGCAGGGTTTCAGTTCTTCTGTCATTGTGTTTCTCCCCCAGGCCTTACCGCCGTTTCCAAAGTTGTCATGCAAAAGCCAAACAAGTTCTGATGAACCGGGTTTTCCTATATAATTTTTTTGCCGTTTGCGCATTTCGATTTTCTTTATGATATTTCTCCGACTCAATCAGTGCGGCGGCATAGCCAATCAGATACCACATCTTTTTGATTTTTTCCAGTTCCTCAAATAACATGCAGGGTCATTGGCGACTCTTGACATTTTCAAAGTCACATGCGCATAAGACATAAGGAAAGCCCCAATCGGCAGAGGACGCCAAAAAATTCCAAACGACACTTCATCGCTGAGGAACACAAACATGCTGAATAAAGTCATGATCATAGGCCGCCTTGGCCGTGACCCGGAACTGCGCTACACGCAGTCCGGCGCGCCTGTGGCAAGCCTGAATGTTGCAACTGACGAATCATATACCGACCGCGACGGCAACAAGGTAGATCGCACTGAATGGCATCGGGTCTCCGTGTTTCAACGCCAGGCTGAAAACTGTGCGAACTATTTGGCCAAGGGAAGCCTTGTCTATGTGGAAGGCAGCCTGCAAACAAGAAAATGGCAAGATCAGCAGGGGCAGGACAGATACACAACGGAAATCAAGGCAAACCGCGTGCAGTTTCTGGACCGCAAAGGTGATCGCGGCGACAGCGCGGCTTTTGAAGATGACCAAATGGCGGGAGGGCAGAAAAAGAGTGCCCATGAACCGTCACGGCAGCACTTGCAGGATGAGGATATTGGACCGGCCTTTCCCTCGGAAGCTTCCACTATGGACAAAGTGCCCTTCTGACCCACAAAACTTTGTCCGAGGTAGTTGACCTGTCATAGATGTGATGACATAATGCGGATGAACCGAAATAGCTTCTTCCCGTCATACCATCCGTCGATATGCTCCGGGAAGCCGCTCACAACATCAAACGGGGGGATTTCGCAATGTCAAAGTTGGTGCCAGCACATGGCGGCAAGGGTTTGGTATGTTGCCTGCTCGAAGGCAAAACCTTGGAAGACGAAAAGAAAAAGGCTGCGGGCCTGAAGCAGATTGAGATATCGTCCCGCACCAAGGGCGATCTGATCATGATGGGCATCGGTGGGTTTTCGCCACTGAACGGTTTTATGAAAAAAGCTGACTGGAAAAGCGTGTGCGAAAAAATGTTGCTTGCAGACGGCACGTTTTGGCCGGTGCCTGTTACCCTTGATATTTCTGCGGCCGACGCCAAAGCCCTCAAGAACGGCGAAGAGGTTGCCCTTGTGCGCAAAGGCGAAGTTATGGCAACCATGAAGGTGGAAGACATTTATGCAATGACAGACGCCGACAAAAAATTTGAATGCGAACTGGTGTTCAAGGGTGAAGGCCCCGACTCCGAAAAATTCTGGGAAGTGGCCCCGGAAGACCATCCCGGCGTGAAGATGGTGATGGCCCAGCAGGAATACAATATCGGCGGCCCGGTAAAAGTGCTCTCACAGGGAGAATTTCCGCAAAAATTCCCCGGCGTGTATATGACGCCCGCGGAACTGCGCAAAAAAATGGATGAACGCAAATGGCAGAAAGTGGCTGCCCTGCAGTTGCGCAATCCAATGCACCGTTCCCACGAATATCTGGCCAAAATCGGCGTGGAAGTCTGCGACGGCGTCGTCATCCACTCTCTTGTGGGCACGCTCAAGGCCGGTGATATCCCGGCTGAAGTACGCGTAAGATGTATTGACACCCTGGTGGAAAAATACTTTGTCAAAGACTTTATCATCCAGGCCGGTTATCCCTTGGACATGCGGTATGCCGGACCGCGTGAGGCCCTGTTGCACGCCACATTCCGCCAGAACTACGGCATCAACAACCTGCTGGTGGGTCGCGACCACGCCGGCGTGGGCGACTTCTACGGCATGTTTGAAGCCCAGGAGATTTTCCGCAAAATTCCCACTCCGTCTGATGATGGAAAACGTCTGCTCTGCCAGCCCCTGAATATTGACTGGACATTCTATTGCAAAAAATGCGATGGTATGGCAAGCATGCGCACTTGTCCGCACGGCAAGGATGATCGCGTTATTCTTTCCGGAACAAAACTGCGCAAGATGCTTTCAGAAGGCGCGGAAGTGCCGGATCATTTTGGCCGCGAAGAAGTGCTTGCTATTTTACGTGAATACTATTCAGGACTTGAAAACAAAGTTGAAATTAAAATGCAGCGCGCTGCTGCCGGTTCAGCCATGTAAACTGAAAAGGCGAAAAAACGTTAAAAAGGACGCCCGATCAGGGCGTCCTTTTTTACAGGGACTCTATGAAACAAAACCGTGAGATACTCACAGGCGCGCTGTGTACAGCAATCCTTGCGGTGGCCTTTTGTATCTGGAATGTTTTTGGCAATGACGTAAATATTTGCGTTACCGCCGGCTGTTCACTATATCAGGATTTCACTCTGGGCGGCATATCGCTCTGGTGGGTCGGAGCAGGCTTTTTCGCCGTGCTTGCTCTGCTTGCGTTGGCCGGCGCGGCTTCCTTGGGGTATATACTCGCCTCACTGGCGCTTGTTGGTGACGCCTGCCTGCTTCTGCTCATGGCGCTTACCGCACCCTGCGTAAGCTGTCTTGTTATTGCCATATTTTTTGCCATAAGTTACACAAGCTTCCGTCAGGCGTACTATAGCCAGTCGCAAATTCCCCAGAACAGGGCAAGCCGCTCTCTTTTGCTCTGGCTCTGGGCACTGCTTTTCATCGTCAACGTGGGCGCGGTCGCCCGCTCGCAAAGCACTCCCTGGCCTATCATGGAAGCAGGGGATAACGCTACGGTTCGGGTATTCTTTTCGCCATCCTGCCCGCGCTGCCGTGATGCCGTGAACATTCTTTCCGGCCATGTGGATGTGGCTTTCTACCCCTTGGCCGAAACAGAAGCAGACACATACAAGATCGCGCAAATGCTCCGGTTGTTGCAAACCGGCATGAATATGGCGGACGCCCTCTCCGGCGCGCAGGATGCGGCAATTTTACAGGGCTTGCCGGCATGGACGCCGGAGATGATCTGGCTACGCTTCAGAATGTTGCGCAACAAGGCCCATATTTTTTCTTCAGGCTCACAAACTGTGCCGTTTTTTGAATACCACGGCATGCCCGCCATGCTCATGCGACAAAACAGAACCCAGCCCCAACAGCTTTCCGGTGCCGGACACGACAGACCGCAGGATTCAGCCCTGCCGTCAGAGCTGGTGCTTGACGGTCGTTGCGACGCAAACACCCCCTGCCCCTGAGAACATCCCCCGCCCGTCCCGCGCAATAAATTTCCGGGTACACCACACAAAATCTTAAAAGCTACTTGACGCGTTTCACTGTTCCGGCTTATATGAGAAGGCCGACTTGTTACCCTGTGAAACGTATGAAGAACACAGACTGTTTCAACGCCAACAAAGATGCCGTACTCCGCAAATGGACAGAAGCGGTGTATGCGTTGTATCCGCTGGAAACTAGAGGATTTGTGCGCACATCGTCCGATCCTTTCGGCAATCCTGCGGGGGATATGACAAGGCAGGCGGCAGAGGTTGTTTACGATGCGATAACCGGTGAGGATATGGTTATTGACGCCGTCAAAACCGCCTTGGACCGTTTCGTGAAACTGCGCGCCGTGCAGCAGGGTTCTCACGGCCAGAGCCTTGGCGTGTTTTTTTTGATGAAGCCCATACTGCGCGAACTGCTTTTGCCGCAAATGGCTGAAAACGGGAAACTTGGGGCGTATCTCACTGTGGAGTCGCGCCTGGACAGCCTGACGCTTCTGGCTTTCGACATGTATGTGGCGGCGCGTGAAACGCTTGCTGAATCGCGCATCACAGAAATACGCAATCAGCACGCGCAATTGACGCGCTGGGCAAAAAAAAATGATATTTCCATCAGTCAAGAGAGGTAGAGAATGTTCCCATCATTACTGCTGGTTCTCCTCATAGGCGCAGTCGCCTGGGCTGGGGCAAGCGCGGGTTGTGCCGCACTGTTCGGCGTCGCCCTTCCGTATGCGGCGCTTGCCGTTTTCATCGCGGGCATGATCTGGCGGATAACCTACTGGGCCAAATCGCCTGTGCCTTTTTGCATTCCAACAACAGGCGGGCAGGAGTACTCGCTTGATTTTATCAAACAGAACAAAATTGACTGCCCCAGCACATCCGGCGGCGTTTTTGTACGCATGCTCCTGGAAATTTTATTGTTTCGCTCGCTTTTTCGCAACACGTCGGCGGACGTGCTGGAAAATTCGCCCACAGGGCCGCGCAGCATTTATTATTCCTCCAAATGGCTGTGGGTTTTCGCCCTGTGGTTCCACTACTGTTTTCTGCTGATATTTATCCGGCATTTCCGCTTTTTCATGGAACCTGTGCCGTCCTGTATTACCTTTATTGAATCCATAGACGGCATTATGCAAATAGGCGCTCCGCGTCTTTTCCTGACGGGCGTCTGGATACTTGTGGCCCTGTGTTTCCTGCTGGGGCGGCGGGTCTTCAACGAACGGCTGCGCTATCTCTCCCTGTTCAACGACTACTTCCCGCTCTGGCTGCTGATCGGCATTGTGGGCACGGGCATCTGTCTGCGCTATTTTGACAAGACGGAAATTGCGCTGGTCAAAATATTCATCATGGGCCTTGCGCATTTTTCCCCTGCGCCGACCACAAACATAAACGCCATGTTCTTTGTGCACATAACCCTGGTCAGCACATTGCTGTTCTATTTCCCATTCTCAAAACTTACCCACATGGCCGGAATATTTTTCAGCCCGACGCGCAATATGTCCACCAATTCCCGCATGACGCGACATATCAACCCGTGGAACCCGCCAAAACAATATTTTACTTACGCCGAATACGAAGATACCTACCGCGATGCCATGGCCGAAGCCGGCCTGCCGCTGGAAAAGCAACCCGACAAGGCCGCCGGGTGAGGAGTTGTCATAATGGCGAAATTACCCACACCAGAAATGCTCATTGCCGGGCGTCCGGCTTTCCCGGATCAGGGCTGGCTTGACGTCAAGCCTGAGTTCACGCCGGGCAGCTTTTGCTATCCGGCAAAAAAAGATACCATGGAGCTTTTGCACATGCCCCATCCCCACGAGTGGGATCCGGCCGCCGAAGACTGGAATCTGCCGGAGAACTGGGAGCAAATACTCTGTGATGCTTTTGCCGAACGCCTTGAAAAACACCGTTCGCTGAAGCTGTTCATGGACATCTGCGTGCGTTGCGGCGCCTGCGCGGACAAATGCCATTTCTTTTTGGGCACCAATGATCCCAAAAACATGCCGGTGCTTCGCGCGGAACTTTTGCGCTCGCTCTACCGCCGTGACCACACCATGCTGGGCAAACTCCTGGGCAGAACCGTCGGCGCGCGCGGTTGGGACAAGGATGTCGTCAAGGAACTCTTTTATTACGCCTACCAGTGTACGGAATGCCGCAGATGTTCACTGTTCTGCCCTTACGGCATTGACACGGCGGAAATAACCATGATCGTGCGCGAACTTTTGCACGAAGTCGGTCTTGGTACGCACTGGATCATGGATCCGGTAAAAAATTGCAGCTTCACCGGCAACCACCTTGGCATTCAGCCCCATTCCTTTGTTGAAATTGTGGAAATGCTGGCAGACGACTGCGAAACCGTCACCGGCATACGCCCCAAAACGCCCTTCAACAAAAAGAACGCGGAAATACTTTTCATCACGCCTTCCGGCGACGTGTTCGCCGACCCCGGCATTTATACCTTCATGGGCTATCTGATGCTCTTCCATGAGCTTGACCTTGACTACACGCTGTCCACCTACGCTTCCGAAGGCGGCAATTTCGGGTCGTTCACATCATTCAACATGGCCAAAAAACTCAACGCCAAAATGTACGCCGAGGCTGAACGGCTGAACGTCAAATGGATTCTCGGCGGCGAGTGCGGCCACATGTGGCGGGTGCTCAACCAGTATATGGACACCTACAACGGCCCGACCCCCGCGAACATGATCCAGCCCGTTTCGCCTGTTACCGGCACGAAATTCAGAAATGCCGCATCCACAAAAATGGTGCACATCGCCGAGTTTACGGCAGACCTTATCTACCATAACAAGCTCAACCTTGATCCCGGCCGCAATGACCATATTATCACAACCTTCCACGATTCCTGTAATCCGGCCCGCGGCATGGGTCTTCTGGACGAGCCGCGCTACGTGCTCAAAGCCGTCTGCAACAACTTTGTGGAAATGCCGGAAAACACCATTCGGGAGCAAACCTTCTGCTGCGGCGCCGGTTCGGGACTGAACACGGAAGAAATAATGGAACTGCGCATGCGGGCGGGAATGCCGCGCGGCAATGCCTTGCGCTATGTGCAACAAAAATTCAACGTCAACCACATGGCCTGTATCTGCGCCATTGACAGGGCGACACTCACGCCGCTGGCAGGCTACTGGGCGCCGGGAGTCACAGTGAGCGGTCTGCACGAACTTGTGGCCAATGCTCTTGTCATGAAGGGCGAGGACAAGCGCGTCATGGATCTGCGCCAGGAAGACCTGCCCAATGTGGACGCGGACGAGCCGACAGACTCGGAGGAAAACGCGTCCGACGCCCGGGGGGAGGATCAATAAATGTACAACGCCAAAGCTGTCATTCTGGGAATACTCGTTTTTGTCGCGCTGTCCACCTCGCCTTTCTGGAGCAGTTTTATCGGACGTGACTATAAAACCACCGACATTGCGCTGCCGAAAGATGAAAAGAACTGCCTTGAAAATGTGGAATTCATGCGTTCACAACACATGCGCCTGCTCAATGAATGGCGTGATGAGGCCCTGCGCAACGAAAACCGCGCCTACATCGCTTCAGACGGGAAAAAATGGGTTATCAGCCTGCAAAACACCTGTCTGAAGTGCCACAACAACTACGAGGATTTCTGTCAAAAATGCCACGTGGCCAACAGCGTCTATCCCTATTGCTGGACTTGCCACATCATTCCCAAGGGGAGCAAGTAATGAACAAAAGCAGAAGAAGTTTTCTGAAAATAGCGGGACTTTCGGCTTTTGCCCTGAGCAGCGGGATTACAGGCCTGACAGGCGAGGCCCATGCCAAAATCGCCCCCGGAAGCTATGCGCATGGGGGCAACGCACTCAGCGCGAAACGATGGGCCATGGTTATAGACACACGCAAGTTCAAGGATTCACAGGATTATGAACCTTTGATTGAGGCCTGCCACAAAGCGCACAATGTTCCGCACATACCGGGCCGACAGAACATAAAATGGTTCTGGCTTGACAGCTATGCGCATGTCTTTCCCGACGACATGAACGCGCACCTTGACGAGCGCACGAGCGCGGCGTCCTGGCCGTTGCTGTGCAACCACTGTACAAATCCCCCCTGTGTGCGCGTCTGTCCGACGCAGGCCACGTATAAAATGGAAGACGGCATTGTGGCTATGGACTATCACCGTTGCATAGGCTGTCGTTTCTGCATGGCCGGCTGCCCTTACGGGGCGCGATCTTTCAACTTTATGGATCCACGCGCCCATCTTACAAACCCGGTGCCGAACCCCGACTTCCCCACCCGCATGGCAGGCGTTGTGGAAAAATGCACTTTCTGCGCGGAGCGGCTGGCTGTCGGGCAATTGCCCGCCTGCGTCGAAGCCGCGAAAGGGCGCATCCTCTTCGGAGATCTGGAAGATCCGGCATCCGAGGTGCGCAAGGCGCTTGCCGCCAATTACAGCATACGCCGCAAGCCCTCGCTCGGCACCCAACCCGGCGTTTACTACATCATTTAGGGAGAAAAGGCCATGCTTGAAAAACTGCTTACCGCCCAAAAAAGGTATTATGTATGGCTGCTCTTTCTGCTCTGCGTGATCGCGGGCTGCGGCCTCGTCTACCTGCAACAGTTGCAGGAGGGACTCACCGTTACCGGCATGAGCCGGGACGTGTCCTGGGGACTGTATATTTCACAGTTCACCTACTTTGTCGGCGTGGCCGCTTCAGCCGTGATGCTGGTGCTGCCCGCCTACTTCCACCATTACAGGCAGTTCAAGCGCATGATCATATTCGGTGAATTCATGGCCGTGGCCGCCGTTGTCATGTGCGCCCTGTTTATTGTGGTTGACCTTGGACAGCCGCAGCGCATGCTCAATGTCATGCTCCACCCCACGCCAAATTCCGTCATGTTTTATGACATGCTGGTGCTGATAGGTTACCTGTGCCTGAACATTATCATCGGCTGGGTAACCCTTGAGGCCGAACGGATGGACACGGATCCGCCCAAATGGATCAAACCGCTGATTTATCTTTCGATCATTTGGGCTTTTTCCATACATACGGTAACGGCTTTCCTGTATGCGGGCATACCGGGACGCCATTACTGGCTCACAGCCATCATGGCGGCGCGTTTCCTTTCCTCGGCCTTTTGTTCCGGCCCGTCCATTCTGCTGCTTTTGCTGCTCATTGTGCGGAGGCTCACAAATTTTGATCCGGGCAAAGAAGCCGTTAAAACACTGTCCACAATTATTGTCTATGCCATGTGCATCAACGTGTTTTTCTATCTGCTGGAAATATTCACCGCATTTTACAGCCAGATTCCGGGACACGAAGAACCCATCGCCTTCCTTTTCACCGGGCATGGCGGACATTTGTACTGGGTAAGTTACTGGATGTGGGCAGCGGTTGCCATGGCCTTCCTCTCCCTTGCGATCCTGATTCCCCCGCAATGGAGAACCAACCCGACACTGTTGCCCATAGCGCTTGTCATGCTCGTGGCGGCCACATGGATTGACAAGGGACTGGGTCTTTTGATCGGCGGCTTTACGCCCAATATGTTTGAAGAAGTCACACCCTACATGCCGACCGGCCGCGAAATCGCCGTGGCTCTGGGCGTTTATGCCATCGGCGCGCTTGTGCTTTCCCTGCTGTGGAAAATTGCTCTGGGTGTAAAAAAAGAAGTCAATCACTTCGGTGGCTGACGTTCACCTTGATGAGGGGCGTTGTGCGGCAGATGTGCGCGCAACGCTTCCAGAACCTCGCCTGAGAGTGTTTGCTTAAATATAGACAATACAGTTTCTCGGAGTGAAAAAAAAACAAGTCGGTAGTGGTGACGGCATGCCAAATACGTAATGTCAGGTCAACCATGAATTCTTTCCGCAAATTGCATCCACATTCTTTGCAGAGAAACCGCTGCTTGCCTGCCGCAACACCGCTTTTCACTATCCGCCCGGAACCGCATTTTTTGCATGTCGGCATTTTCCCCTCTCCTTCTTTTCAGATGGGGGTATTCTGCCGGAAGTATATATTTAAGTCAACACTCTCAAATTCCTTGTCGACACCTCGGCGGACGGGAAGACAGGGAACGGCTGGGCGGGATATTGGCTGGCGCGGAAATCATGCGTGGCGGATCACAGTTCCTTGCTGCGGTTATCCACAATGCGCAATGCCTTGCCTTCGGAGCGCGCGATAGAATGCGGCTCCATCAGGCGCACCTTGGTCGAAACACCTAAAAATTCCTTGATATTCTTCTGCAAACGGGTTTCAAGCATCTGCAGTTTGCGGATTTCATCGGCAAAAAGCGTATCGCTCACTTCCACGCGCACTTCCAGCGTGTCCAGATTATCAACGCGGTCCACAATAATCTGGTAATTGGGCGTCAGACCCTCGCTTTCCATGAGCAGGCTTTCTATCTGCTGCGGGAACACGTTGACGCCGCGGATGATCAGCATGTCGTCCGTGCGCCCGCGCAGACGCGCGATGCGCGCATGCGTGCGCCCGCAGATGCAGGGCGAATAGTCAAGGCTTGTCAGATCCCGCGTGCGGAAACGTATAAGCGGAACCCCTTCCTTGGTCAGCGTCGTCAGCACAAGCTCGCCTGTCTCGCCGGGCGGCAGTTGCTCTCCAGTGACAGGGTCAATGATCTCCGGCAGAAAATGGTCTTCCCACACATGCAGGCCGCACTTGGATGCCGCGCATTCCATGGCTACGCCAGGCCCCATAATCTCGGTAAGACCGTAAATGTTCATGGCGTCGATGCCCATTTTTTCTTCCATGTCCCGGCGCATGGCCTCCGTCCACGGCTCCGCCCCGAACACTCCCACGCGCAGCGGCAAGTCGTGGAAATCAATGCCCACTTCCAGCCCGGCTTCCCACAAATGCAGGGCGTAGGTCGGCGTGCAGCAGAGCACCGTCGCCCCGAAATCCCGCATAAGGTGGGCCTGCCGCCTGCTCGCCCCGCCTGAGGCCGGCACGACAGTGGCCCCGATGCATTCCGCGCCGCCGTGCGCGCCCAGGCCTCCGGTAAAAAGCCCGTACCCGTAGGCCACATGCACGATGTCCGAGCGCGTCACGCCAGCCGCCATAAGGCTGCGGGCGGCTATTTCCGACCAGATTTCCAGATCCCGCGCCGTATAGCCCAGCACCACGGCCTTGCCCGTCGTGCCGCTGGAGGCGTGCAGACGCACAATGTTGTCCTTGGGCACGGCAAACAGCCCGTAAGGATAGTGATTGCGCAAATCCTGCTTTTCCGAAAAAGGCAAAAGTTTTACGTCCGCCAGGGATTTCACGTCCGCAGGCCTGACGCCCAGCGCTTCAAATTGTTTGCGATAAAAAGGCACATTGGCGTAAACGCGCTCACAGACATTGCGCAGCCGGCGCAACTGCAGAGCCTCTATTTCCTCGCGGGGCAGTGTTTCCTGCCGTACGTTGAAGAGCATGCGCTCCCCCTTGTGGTAAATGGGTGAGGACAAATTTGCAGGCAGTATGCCCCAGCGCGCAACTATGGTCAAGATTGCTCTTTTTGCCGCTTTGGGATAGCCTTTGCCGATGGAAAAACAGCTTGCCGAAAAGCTTGAAAAAATCACGCGCCGGCTTGAAGAACGCAAGGGCGAAAAAATAGTCAGCATTGATCTTGAGGGACAGGGGGCGTTCACCGAAGCCCTGCTCATCCTCACCGCCACTTCGGCGCGTCACGGGCGCAGCCTGGCCGACAGCGTCGCCGACCTCTGCCGCGAACAATTCTATGAACTTTCACGCATGGAAGGCTATGACGTCGGCCAATGGATTCTTGTGGATATGAACGATGTGGCGATCAACATTTTTCTTGAACCGACGCGGGAACTCTACCGTCTGGAATCTCTCTGGGGATACGTCCGCCCCGTCCAACACACTGAGGTACGCTCATGACGCCCACGCTGCTGCTGATTCTCGACGGATGGGGCATTGCCGCCCCCGGCCCCGGCAACGCCATCGCCCGGAGCGACACCCCGAATCTGGACGCGCTCACTGCCCGTTGCCCGCATTCGCGGCTGATCAGTTCCGGGCGCGCCGTGGGACTGCCCGAGGGCTACATGGGCAATTCCGAAGTGGGGCACCTGAACATAGGCGCCGGACGGATAGTGTACCAGGACATGACGCGCATCGACGTCGCCCTTGAAGACGGCTCCCTGGCCGCGAACACGGCCCTGAACGATCTGCTGAAAAGGGTAAAGGCAAGCGGCGGACGGCTGCACTTTATCGGGCTGCTTTCCGACGGCGGCGTGCACAGCCATATCCGCCATCTGGAAGCCCTGTGCGATCTGGCCGCGAAAGCCGCCGTGCCCGCGCGCATACACTGCGTCATGGACGGCCGCGACACAGATCCGGAGAGCGGCGCGGGCTATGTACGCGATCTTGAAGCCCATATCAAAAACCTGCCGGACGCGCGCATCGCCGATCTTGTGGGACGGTACTACGCCATGGATCGCGACAACCGCTGGGATCGCGTCAACATCGCCTGGGACGCGCTGGCGCGCGGAAAGGCGGATGTGGGGGAAAGCCCGGCCCGGGCGCTGGCGGCATCCTACGCGGCTGGCGTTACGGACGAATTTGTCAGGCCGGTGCGCTTTGACCTTGGCGACGCTCCGGGCATCGTTGACGGAGACGGCGTGTTTCTTTTCAATTTTCGGGCCGACCGCATGCGTGAGCTGACCCGCGTGTTCATTGAGGCCGACTTTACGGAATTTGACCGCGGCGCGCGGCCGGAGCTGTCGGGCATTGTCTCCATGACTTCCTATGACGCGCACTTTGTCGTTCCCGTGGCCTTCCCCAAGGAAACCGTCACCCTCGGTCTGGGCGAAACGGTGTCCCGGCAGGGTCTGCGCCAACTGCGCCTTGCGGAAACAGAAAAATACGCCCATGTGACCTACTTCTTCAACGGCGGGCGGGAAGAACCCTTTGACCTGGAAGACCGCATCCTGGTGGATTCTCCGCGTGACGTGCCCACCTACGATCTCAAACCGGCCATGAGCGCCCGCGAAGTGACGGACAAATTTGTGGAAGCCTGGGACAAGGGCGTCTATGATCTGGTGGTCTGCAATCTGGCCAACGGGGACATGGTGGGGCACACGGGCATTCTCGCGGCGGCCGAGGAGGCCTGCGCCGTGGTGGACGAATGCGTCGGGCGCATGGCAAGGGCCGTGGAAGCCCGCAAGGGGCGCATGCTCATCATCGCCGACCACGGAAACTGCGAAACCATGCTCACCGGGGACAACCGCCCGCACACGGCCCATACCACCAATCCCGTGCCCTGCATTCTGCTTGAACCGGACAACGCGGTCAGCGCGCTGGCCGACGGCAAACTGGCCGACGTGGCCCCCACGCTTCTGGCTCTCTGGGGGCTGCCCCTTTCCCCTTTCATGACCGGGCAGCCGCTCGCCACAAGGAAAAAATCGTGAGCAAACGGCATATTCCCCTGACGCCCGTGCCTCCGGACGGCATGGAAGTTCTTTTCTTTTACCAGTGCCCGCACTGCGGGCGGCATGTGCCCCTGGTCAGCCCCACCGAACCCAGAATGGCCTCCTGCGACGCCTGCGCGAGAACCTTTCCCATTATTCCGGTGGACGAGCACAGCCTGCATTTTGTCAGGATCATGCTGGCCGGAGGCAAGGCCGCCTCTTCGCCGGATTTTTTATAGAAAATCCGATTTTTCACTCACGGCGCAACCAGCACGGAAAGCTTCCGGCGGGCGGCGCGTCCCAGATCGTCCACAGCCCGCAACTCCGTCACCCCGGCGGGCGGCGTCCAGAGCAGATGCCCGCCGGGTTCACTGTGTCCCAGAAAGCTGTCGCCCGCGAACCAGAAAACTTTTCCGGCGTCGGCGTCCGTGTCGGCGGTGAGGGGGATGCGGCTGCGCGAGGCGTCCGAGAGCCGTATTCTGTAGGTGACGCCTTCCTTGGGGATGCTGATGCGCGGCGTGATCCCCGGCGCGGCCCCGGCGGACAGAAATTTTGTCGCGCACTCCGGGCTGTAGGGCGGCGGCTGGGACTTGACAACGCCCGCGCGCAGAAAGATGCGCCGCAGATCCGTCGGCCAGAATTCCCATACCTTCTCCTCGGTGCGCCCCGGCGCGGGTTCACAGGCCCGCAGCCCGGTTTCGCGGTCTATGAGCACGGTTCTGAAAATACCGGAGGGCCGCACGGGCGATACCCCCGGAATAAACAGCGTTCTGACGACATCGCCGCAGAGCGAGGTGTCCAGATCGCCGCTTGCCCTGCACACCTCCACCTGACGGAGATTCATATCCTGACCGCGCCCGCCCGAATCTTCCAGGGGGTAGAGGCTGCCCAGCACGCGGGCCATATCCATGAAAAGCGGAGCCGCCGCCTCGCTGCCCACCAGCAGCGGATTTGACGTGTTGTCAAAATTTCCCACCCAGACCACCAGCACATACTGGCCCACCACGCCCGCTGTCCAGGCGTCGCGAAAGCCGTTGGAAGTGCCGGTTTTTTTGTACACGGGAACCTGGTTGCCCGAAGAGGCGACGCTTTCTCCGGGTTCTTTCAGCATGGACAGCGTCACAAAGGCCGCTTCCGGCGAAAGCAGACGCAGGGGCGGACGTTCGGCGTCTTCCGGGTTCGTCAGCCGCGCCGGGCGCAAATAGCCCCGATTGGCCAGCATGGCGTACAACTGCCCAAGTTCGCGCATGGTGACTTCCGCCCCGCCCAGCACAAGGCTCAAACCGTAGTGCTCCGCTTCTCTGGGCAGGGCCACGCCCGCCTCGCGCAAAAAGGCGTACAGGTCAGGGTCGCGCAGGCGTGAAGCCAGCGTTATGGCCGGAAGGTTGCGGCTCAGGCGAAGGGCTTCGCGGGCGGAAAGCGGCCCCTGAAACGCGCGGTCGAAATTTTCCGGATCATAGCCGCCAAAACTGCGGGGAGAATCCGCCAGCAGGGTCATGGGGTGGATCAGCCCCTGATCCAGAGCCAGAGCGTAAATGAACGGCTTGAGCGTGGAGCCGGGGGATCTTCGCGCCCGCGTGCCGTCCACCTGCCCCTGAATGCGCGCGTCGTGAAAATTGGCCGACCCGATCAGGGCGCGTATTTCCATGCTCGGCCAGTGTAGCAGCAGCGCGGCGGCGTTGTTGAGGCCGTACATGCCGTAGCGGGCGGTATAGCGGGCAACGGTTTTTTCCAGGGCGCGCTGCGCCCGTATGTCCAGCGTACTGCGCACATCCCCGGCACCCGCGCCGGCAAGCAGCTCACCGGCCGCGTGAGGGGCGAGAAAGGGCAGTTCGCCAAAGCCGAACACGCGCAAAGGCCGCGCCCCGCCTTCGCGCTCAGGCCAGGCAACACGCGCTCCCGCCGCCTGAAAATCCCTGCCGAGGGGATTGCGCCGCACGGGATTTTGCGGCGTTACGGCAAGGGCCAGACTTTCCTCCAGGGTCAGGCGGGCGGGCGCGGTGTGAAAATACACCCGGGCGGCGGCGGCTATGCCCTCCACGTTTCCCCCGTAAGGCGCGAGATTGAAATAGGCCTCCAGAATCTCCCGCTTGGTATAATGTCGTTCCAGATGCAGCGCGGTCAGGATTTGCGCCAGTTTGCCGCCCAAGGTCGCGGTTTTCAGGCCAAGGCGCAGCCGGGCCACCTGCATGGTGATGGTGGAGCCGCCCACGCGCCTGCCTTTGCCGAACCAAGTGGAGCAGGCCGCCCGGATCAGGGAAAAAGGATTGACGCCCGGATGCCGGTAAAAATGCCTGTCTTCATAGAGCAGCGCCGCCCGCACGGCGTCCGGGGCGATTTCTTCCAGCTTCGCCCGCAGCCGCCAGGTCTCGTCCGCGGCCAGGGAAAGACGCAATATAACGCCGTTTCTGTCTTCGACGCTTCGGGAAAAGGACACGCCCTCAAGCAGGGGCGGAGGCGAAATCAGCGCCAGCAGCGCCCAGAAAGCGAGGCAGGCTGAAAAAGCCGACAGCATGATTGAACAGAGCAGGCGCATCTCCGTCTCCGGCAGACTACCGCACTTCCATCAGTCCGGCTCCGGAATCTGCCGCGGATTCGGCCCAGGCCGTCCTGTCGTACATGCCTTCCGCCCGCACAGGCGGAAGGGCAAAGCGTCCCTTGTTCACCGCCCTGATTTTATAGGAATAGCTGAAAGGCTCAATCGTAAGATCCGTAAACAAAATCATGCGGTCTTCCCGGCGTTCGGCCCTGAGCGCCCTCTCCGCCTCGTCCCCGTCGCTCTCCGCAATCTTTTCCGACAGAACCATTTCAAAACCGCCCGGCAGCAGATCCACAATCACGCTGTCCGGCACGGGATTTCCCCGCGCCCGCGCGGTGATGGTCACGGTTATCACATCGCCGAGGCTCACGCCGGTGACCGCCTGCCCTTCGGCGTTCCGGTAAACGCGGCTCACCTCCATGCGTTGGGAGGAGGCGACGGCAGGCGATGAGCGGTCAAACCCGTCCGTCGTTATCTGCCAGTACAGGGAAGCGGCGTCGCCCTCCGGCCTTTCCACCCGGAAAACTTTGCAGGCCGGCGCGTCCAGCGTCAGCATCGCCCCGTCGGCCACGAGTCGCGCCCTTGCCGTTGTGTCCCCTTCGACGCACAGCAGGCGCGTGCCCTCCAGCGTGGCCGCGGCAGCGGTGGACACCGCCATGAGCGTGCGCACGGACTGGGCGGCGGAGAAGGTTGAATAGCGTTGCCCTCGCAGGGAAAGCAGCGCGGCGTCGATCATGGCCTGAGCGTCGCTTTCGCCTTTCTCCAGCCCGGCCGGAAAGTGCTTCGCCAGCACGGCCGTGCGCAGGGCCTTCACGGCCAGAGCGGAGAACAGCCCGCGCTCGACAAAGTTCTTCTCGTCAAAGGAATAGGCGTCCGCCAGCATTTTTGCCGCCTTGTCCACGCGCATGACGGCGTAGCTTCCGGCCATGAGCGTGCCGGTCAGATCTTTTTCCCAGCCGGGCGCATGGTCGTTCAGATATTCCTGCAAAAGGGACAGGGCACGGGTGGAGATTCTTCCCTCCCTGGTGACCACCCATATACCGTAAGCCTTGATCCTGGCGTCTTCCAAGGAGGAAGGCGTCGTCTGCGCCATGTTTTCAATGGCCGCGCACACCCCGTCCACCAGACCGCCGGGCAGGGCGCGCCCCGCTTCGCGCAAAACCAGAAGAAAATCTCCGGCGTAGACGGTTCTCAGCAAATCCGGCGGGGAACCCGGCCAGACGCCCACGCCCTCTCCGGGGCGGAACGCGGCCTGTATGGCGCTAATGGCCGCGTCCAGCAGTCTGTCCGCCTCCTCGCGCGCTTTCGCGCCGTCGCGCCGGGAGTCCGTCAGCAAATCCGGCCTGTTGCGCAGCAGGGCATAGGGAAAGGCCCTGCTGATCAACTGCTCCACGCAGCCGTAGGGATAGGCGTTCAGGTAGGCCGTAAGGCCGCGCACGGCGGGGAGGGGCAGCCCGGACACCGAGGCCTGCGCTGTCGCTTCGTATGGATAGAGGTCGCGGCCAACCCTGATGTTCGTGGAAGAAACGATCCGCCCGGCCGCCTGCCGCACGGAGCGCGGCGCGGCGGGGCGCACGGAAACGGAAGCCTGCCTTGAGGCGCTCAATCCGGGAGCGTCCCCGCTTTCCCGCGCGGTAAAGCGGATTTTCGCCTCGCCGGGCGCGTCCGCGGCCTGCACGTCAAATGTGACCACCGCTTCGCCGTCTTCATCCACCGCCAGTTCCAGAACCGTCTTTCCCTTTATGTCCAGGGCGGCGTCAGGCTCCATGTCCAGATACACTTTCCTGCCCTTGCCGCTGCCCTTGATATTGTTGGCCACAGCCACGGAAGCGGTAAAGGTGTCGCCGGGCGCGACCAGAAGCGGCATCTGGGGCGTGAGGACAAAATTGCCGCGCACCGTCGTTTGCGTCCAGGCGTTGCCCGCCGACTGCGGGGCGCTGCCCACGGCCATGACGCGCACCCGGCCGTTGTAGTATTCCGGCACGGGAATTGTGACCGTTGTTCCTTCCGGGCCGACGTCCACAAGCGACCATGAATTCAGGGGAGGTTCACCCCGGCGCTTGAAGGGATTTTGAAAGCGCCCGCCGCTGCCGACCAGATCGCCGCCAAAGCCGGGGATGCGCCCTCTGAGGCGGGCGTGGTCGGGCATGAGCAGGTCAAAGGCCTGCATGCTCTCCACGGACAGGGCGCGATCCTTGAGCAGATAGTCCAGCGGAGACGGCGTTGTGAAGCGCGTCAATTGCAGCACGCCCTCGTCCACGGCAAAAATCAGCGCCTTGCCGGGTTCTTTGGCGCTCACGGCGACGGAGATGCTGTCTCCGGGGCGCACAAGCTCCGGCGCGCGCAGGCTGAGGCCCATGTCGCGTCTGGCTATATTGGCCGTAAAGGGCACAAGGGCGTAAACGTGGGGGTTCATGTAGATGTCCGGCGAAGACAGGGCGCGAACAAAGGAAATGTTCACGTAGCCGCGCCCTTCAAAGTCGTCCGGAATCACGACGGACTGCACCGTGTCTCCGGCTTTGGCCTGAAACCACTTGTGCGCCGCGACGCCGTCGCGCTCAATCGTGATAAGCCCGGCCCCGTCGTAAGGCGTTGTGAGGTACACCTGTATGGTCTGCCCGGCGTCGTAGTCCGTTTTGTCAATGCGCGCGCGCAACTTGCCCGAAACGAGATCCTCCCCGGCCCGCAGGCCGTTTCCGGCCACGGTAAAGGGTATTGAGGCCACGTTTTCGCCCGCCGCGTTGCGCACGGTGAGCAGGTGATCGCCGGGCATGTCCGTGGGAATGGCCCAGCGCAGCCCCTTCACGGCGTCCACAATCTGCGTGCTGCGGGCGTATTCTTTGTCCACGGGGGTTTCGTCAAAGCGGTAGTCGCCCCTGCCGTCCGTGACAAGACTCGTCACATAGCGGCGCGCGGACACCACAAAGGTCAGCGGGCCGGGATCGACCCTTTCCAGGGCCGGATTCAGGGCCAGAAACTCAAGACCCGCCGGACGGCCCCTGGGAATAAAATCCAGGTTGTCGCCCGCTTCCGTGCCCCTGTACCCCAGAACGGTTTTCAGGGGAGTGAGCAGCAGATCCTTTTGCAGGCTCACGGCGCGTCCGCCGCCCGGCTCAAAGCCCTCCAGCAGCAGGGAGCAGCGCATTGTTCCGGCGCGCAGTTCGGCCAGGGGCAGGGGGATTTCCACAGCGCCGTCAGCCCCGGTGCGCGCTTCGGGCAAGGCGGTTTCCCTCGCCTCTCCCCGGTAGGGCGAGGCGTCGTGGAAAATGTAGTCTTCATAGCCGGGAAAACGCAACGCGGCGGACTGTATCCGCATTGTGGCCCTGACGCGCCTGTTCCGAGCGGGCAGGCCGTACATATTTTTCAGCACAACCCGCGCTTTGACGGCGGGGCCTTCCCCGGTCAGCGGCAGCCAGCCCTGATTCCGGGCCGGAGCCGGGTCAAACTGCGCCTTGATCTCCAGAGTGTCAGGCTGAAATTCCTCCACCCGCACTCTGGCCGTGCCCAGCACGCCGGCCTGTTCACCGAGACGCACGTCCAGATGATAGGGGCCTGTGGGGGAGGTTTCCTGCGATTGCCATGCGATTTCGGCCAGACCGTTCACGCCCGCCCTGAATGTCTTGCGCAGCACTTCCGTGCCCAGGGGATTTATCAGCACAGCCTGCAAAAGCATATCCGCCGGAAGGTCTTTCCAGTCCGCCCGCCGGACGGCGCAGCCGAAGCGCAGCAGTTCACCGGGCCGGAAAATGCCCCGCTGGGCGAACACGTACGCGTTGATCCCCTCCCCGGGCGTGACGCGCCCGGCCGTCGGAAAGGAACTGTAGTCCACTTTGCGCGCGTTGTCGCGCAGGGGCAGCCAGGCAAGATCCGTCCCGGCCGCGGCGTTTTCCAGGGAAGCCACTATGGCCACAGGCCGCTTTTCCCGTTCCAGCCCGTCAACCTGCGGCAGACGCGCGCGTCCCTGGTCGTCGGTGCGCGCCTGGGCCACGGCAAGCCCGTTGGCTCCCAGAATCCGCACCAGCACCCCGGAGGCCGGAAGCCCGGCGGACAGGGAGGACACAAAAACATCGCGCTCGCCCTCGGCGGTTTTTTTGACCATCAGGCCCAAATCCGTCACCAGCACCAGCCTGCTTGCCGTCGCCATCTCCTTGTCGCCGTCCATGCCGCGCAAATCAATCTGCAGCAGACCACGTTTGCCGGCGGGGTTTTCGCCCTGTCCTCCGTTTTTCAGCAGCGGACTCAAATCCAGGGCGGCAAACTGGGGCGCGGTGGAAGATTGTTTCACAAGACGCAGTTCGCCCCGGCTGACCTCGCTCAATTTTTCAATCGACACCGCGCTGTACGGCGACTGGGCTTCAAAGGCCGTATCTCTTCCCTGATCGGCGGCCAGCAAGGCCAGAAAAGGCTCGCGCACCCGATGGGCCTCCCAACGGACGGAGGTCAGGCCAGTGGCGTGAATGTCCAGTACGCGTTCGCCCCCAAGGGCCAGGATGTTGCCCGGCTGCAAAAAGTCCAGTTGCGCTTTGGGCCTGGCGGCTTTCAGCACGCCCTGCCAGGATTTGCCCAGGGGGATTCCCGCCGCCGAGGCAAAATCCCCCGACAGCCAGACATAAATGTAACTGTCCTCATCAGGACGGATGCGGAAGCGCAACCTGCTCACAGGCTCGTCGTCCGGTTGCAGGGACTGGATCGTCAGGGTTTTGCCCCTGTTCAGCTCATCGGCGGGGGGCATTGCCGGAGCGCGGCTCCAGTTGTAGGGGGTTTTCGCCTCGGCGCTCCGGAAGCGCGGCAGTTGCACGAGCTTCAGGGATTTGAGCACGGCGCTCGGGCGCGCGTACAGGCTTGTGCGCAGATTCAGCGTGTATTCCTGCCCCAATTCCTCATTGGACGTCAGTTCCAGATCCAGGTTCTGCACCAGAAACAGGCTGTCGCCGCTGGGGACGGAGAGGCTGTAAACGGCGTCTTCCCCCGTTTGTGCGGAAAGTCTGGCGTGTGCGTCGTCCATTTCATAGGCCGGCATGCCCGACACGCGCACCTGCGCCCGTGAGGGTGTTTTGCCGAAGGCGAGAATGGGGGCGTACACGTTCACCCCGTCGCGGGAGTCGTTCCAGACCAGACGTCCGGGTCCGAGGCGCAGACCGGAGGCGGGATCGGCCACACGCAGGCTGATCGCCTCTTCCATCCGGGAAACATCCACCGGGTAGGCGAATTTGAGGGCGCAGGAAATGGCGTGGCCTCCCCTGGGGGAGGGGTCGATCCACAAACGCGGCGCGCTGAAGCGGACAGCCTGGGGGAAGGTGGTGAAGGTCAGTTTTTCCGGGCTGACGATCACCCCGGCCGGACGCGGCATGTCTTTCAAGTCTATGGTGTATGTCGTGGCGTGCGTCAGGATTTTGTCCGGCCAGAACAGCAGCGACCGCCAATCCAACCGCCAGTCGCCGGACGCGGCGGGCTGTATTTTCACGCCGCCGGGGGCAAGCGTCTCGATTTCTCCGAGGCCGGCGGCGCAGGCGCTGCGCCAGTTGTTGCCGTATTTCTCTTTGCAAAGCGCCTCGTCGGGAAAAAAGTCGACGCGCACGACATCCTGCAAGGGATAGTTGCCCCTCACTTCGGGCTTCAGGTAGGCGGGCGCCTTGGGGGTGGCCGCGTGGCTGTGCCCGAAAAGGCAGAGGGCCAGACATGCCGGTAAAAAAAATTCTGCGAACGTCAGCGCGGTGCGTGTCAACATGCTGTCCTCCCGTATCGGCGGCGCCGCTGTCCCTGGCGGGTCAGCGGCTGATGCCGCCTGACGCGACACTAGTACAGTCCCTGACCAATGGCAATCTTTCAGAACTTGTGTTGTTTTTACCTATGTTATAAGTATTGAAAACTGGAACGACGGAGGCGCCCCATGCCGCAAAAGCATTCTGAAGCAAGCCCGACGGAAAAATTGCTTTCCCTTTACGCCCTGCTGCTGTTCAACGGCGGAAACCCGTTCTCCCTGAAAGAACTGTCCACGCGTCTGGACTGCTCCAAACAAACCGTGCTCCGTCTTGTGGATCAGATTGGGACGGCCGAATACGGCGAAATCGTCCAGAGCAGGCGGGGGCGTGAAGTGTATTACGCCATTGAGCGTCCGCGCCGGCTGCCCGGCGTCAGCCTCAACGCCGAAGGCCTTTACCAGCTCGCCCTGTGCCGGAAGCTGCTTCTGGGTCTGCTGCCCAGGGGCATGAAGGAGCAGGCGGACAAAACCCTGGGCATGGCGGGGCCGGACGCCGTGGCCCTTGGGCGGGCGGACGCCAGGGGGCACATTGACTACACGCCCTTTCAGCCCATGCTTGAAACCTTTATGCAGGCCATGCACGCGCGCAAAGTCTGCGCCGTCGCCTACAGGACGCGCCTGGGGCGCGCCCCCCGCGTTTTTGCCTTTGCGCCCAAAAACCTTGTCGCCTGCCACGAAACCCTGTCCGTCCTCGGCTGGGAGGTTACGGAAAAGGGCAAGGTTGAGGCCCTCTGCGACGATTCCCTCTCCCTTTATCTGCACCGCTGCGTCAGCGTTGACCTGACCCCGCGCACGGGGGAGGATCTGCCCCCGCCCAAAATTGTCCGGGACGAGGAAGGCGGCGGGCTGTTCGGGAGTGTGGACGGGGAGGTCTTCAGTGTGCGCGTGCGCTTTGCGCCCGGGGCGGCCACCTATGTGTACGAGCGGCAGTGGAGTGGCCGCCAGAGCGCCAAGGTGCATGAAGACGGATCCCTGACGCTGGATTTTGACGCCCGGAGCAGGGCGGAGGTTGTTTCCTGGCTGCTCGGCTTCGGGGATCAGGCAACGGCGCTGAGTCCGGGCTGGCTGCGGGAGGAGATGCGGCGGCAGGCGTCCATTGCGGTGGAGAAATATTGAAGCGGAATACAAGGTCCATCATATGCCATGTTACTATAAATTTGATACTGACTGATCGTGATCGCGCAACTTTCCAACGGCTTTATGACAAAGGGAAGCATCCGGAAGATTGTATATACTGCGCTGACGACCGGCATGCCTCGCGGTTTTGCCGCCGGCGCGTCGCGTTGTATGAATTGCTTTGATGCGCTACGGCAGGGGGCAGTCCGGGTTGTCCGTGTTCCAGTTGACGGCTGGAATGGCTTCTTCCACCAGCATGATGGGGATGTCCTCGCGCACGGGGTATACAACCTGACAGGCTTTACAGGCCAGTCCCGCCGCGTCGCGGGCGCGGAGGACTGCCGTAAGATCGCCCAGACAGCGCGGGCAGGCCAGGATGCGCAACAGTTCTTCGGTATTGACGGTCATGGGTTTTTATACGACGCTTGCTTCCGGATGTCCAGCCGGGAGCGGATTTCAGGGACGTATCGTTGTGAAGTTGATTGATCTGCACACCCACACTCTGGCCTCTGACGGGACGGACAGTCCGGCGGAGCTTGTGGCCAAGGCCCGTGAGGCCGGGCTTGCCGCTGTGGCTGTCACGGATCACGACACTGTCGCCGGTCTTGAACAGGCTTGTGAGGCTGGTCGGGCGCTGGGCATTGACGTTATACGCGGGTGCGAGCTTTCCACAAGTTCCGAACACGGGGAACTGCATATTCTGGGGCTTTTTTTGCCGGAAGATACGGGCCCTCTGGCGGATGTTCTTATGGAACTGCGCGCCAGGCGGTCAAAACGCAATGAAAAAATAGTCGACAAACTGCGCGCCCTGGGGATGGACATCAGCAAGGACGAAGTGCGGGAGCTGGCGCGCGGCGAAAGCGTGGGACGACCGCACATTGCTTCCGTGATGCTGCGGCGCGGCCATGTGTCTTGCGTACAGGAGGCGTTCAAACGGTACCTCGGGTATAACGGTAAAGCCTATTTGCCCAAGGAAGTTCTGCATCCGCGGGAGGCGGTGCGCGCGCTGGTTGAAGTCGGCGCTACAGTTTGTCTGGCCCACCCCATGTTGCGGAAATATCCGTCGGGCTGGCTGCAAGCGTTTACAGCGAAACTGGTCGATTACGGGCTGACGGCCATTGAAGTTTGGCACAGCGAGCATTCTGAAGCCGATGTCCGGGCCTGCCTTTCGCTTGCCAGGCGGTTCAATCTGGGAGTGAGCGGCGGGTCGGACTATCATGGCGCGAACAAATCCGGCATAGCCCTGGGCAAGGGATATGGAAAATTGCGCGTGGGGATTGACGTGCTGGAAAATCTTCTGCAGCGCCGCGCCGCGCTGGGGCTGTAGGAATTTTTCCGGGTATTGACAAAATGCGGCGGCGATAAATATAGTGGCGCACGTTAACATAATTAACCCAAGAGGGTTTGCATGGATTTTTTGACTCCGGCAACAATTACGCTGATTGTGCTTGCGCTGATGGCTGTTTTTTTTGTTACCGAGGTCATACCATTGGCCGTGACTGCCATGTCCGGGGCCATTGTCCTGGGCATTTTCGGGGTAATCACCCCGCAGCAGGTTTTTTCCGGTTTGTCCAATTCCACTGTTGTGCTGTTCGCGGGCATGTTCGTCATCGGCACGGCGATGTTTCATACCGGGCTTGCGCAAAAAATAGGCACAAGCGTTGTGAAGATTTTCGGCACGGGAGACAAGGGCCTGATGTTCGGGGTGATGCTTGTCGCGGCGGCGCTTTCCTCCGTTTCTTCCAACACCGGCACCACCGCCGCGCTCATGCCCGTGGTGATCGCCATTTGTTCGGCGGCCAATCTGTCCACTTCCCGCCATCTCATGCCGCTGGCTTTTGCCGCAGGTCTTGGCGGCACAATCACCCTTGTGGGAACGCCTCCCAACATCATAGGCAACGCGGCCCTTGCGGCTGGCAACCTCGCGTCGTTCCATTTTTTTGAATTCGCCCTGATCGGCATTCCCGTGACTGTCGTCGGCATTGTCTACATGATGCTTGTAGGCAACAGACTGCTGCCCAGGGAGGGTTTACGCGCCGACGAGGCATTGAAAGCAGCCGAGGTCCATCAGGACGAAGCGGCGGCAGGGAATGAGGATCCCCGGAAGATGCTTATAACGGGGCTCACACTGCTGGCCGTTATCATGGTCATGGCTCTGGATATCAAGCGCTTTCCTCTGGAAATGGTGGCGGTGACGGGTTCCATCGTGCTGGTTCTGACCGGGTGCATTTCCGAGACAGAGGCGTACAGGGGCATTGACTGGGTGACCATTTTTCTGTTCGCGGGCATGATGCCCGTGGCCATTGCCCTGGAGAAAAGCGGCGCGGGCAAAATTATCGCTGATGAAGTCATTGCGTTCATGGGCGACAAACCCTCTCCCTATATGCTGTGCATCGTGCTGTTCATTCTTTCCGCCGGGTTGACGCAGTTCATGTCCAATACGGCCTCGGCCGCGCTGCTCTGTCCGCTGGGCCTGTCCATAGCCTCCGGAATCGGGGTTTCGCCCCAGGCGGTCATCATGTCCATCTGCATCGCGGCTTCCTGCGCATTCAGCACGCCTGTGGGCACACCGCCGAACACGCTTGTTCTCGGCGCGGGGAATTACAGATTCCTGGATTACGTCAAGGCGGGAACGCCGCTGGTTATCCTGGAGTTGATCGTCTGCTCCGTGCTGATACCCATGATCTGGCCGTTCTGAAAATGCTGTAAAAGTCCGCCGGTCAAATCTTCGGGATCTGACCGGCGGTTGTTATGACGTTGCGCGGGCGGAGCGCTATTTGAGGCCGTCCATCACGCGGCGCAACTCCTGCGCGACTCTGGAGAGTTCCTGCACGGCGGCGGAAGACTGCACCATGCCTTCGGTTGTTTCACCCACGACCTGATTGATTTCAACGATG
>JAISZT010000080.1 GCA_031284485.1 Desulfovibrio sp. | reverse complement strand
CAAAATTCTCCGTTTTTCCCACAAGCAAATTTCTAAAACGGCAGATGGTTGTGTGATCAGGAACAGACTCGGAAAGCGCTATTCCGGTGAAGCGCGAGAAAGAAAGGCGGTCAAGCAGGGCAAACTCGGTTTCTTGATCGCTTAAGCCGTACCACTGCTGCAACAACAGAATTTTAAACATAAGCAGAGCCGGATAATGCTTGGGGCCGGAACGGATACCGCCATGCTCTCTGCCCAGTCCGGCATGCAGCAGCTTCTCAACAGGTTTCCAATGCATCATGGAGTCAACGCCATCCAGAAAGCCGGCCCGGATATGATTCTTTGCCGCATAGTAATCTGCCAACCCGAATTGACTCATTTGACGTTCCATAGTTCACCTCATCATGTTTCGACAAGGCAATATATTAAATTTAATCAATAATGTCAATGTACTATTGATATCAATTTGCAACGGTCTTATATTGCAGCAGGGAAATCAGGGAAGGAGCGGGGAACAAACGAAGCGTTTCGTACGTCCAGCCCATAACCACGTATCAAGCGGTGCAGACGTAATCGAATCTGCTGGCGGAGGAGCAGGTAAGGATGTGCTGATTTAATCCGTTCGGAATCGCCATAAAAAACATGCTATAATTATGCCATTATTCAGTGTATCCTTGGATTTCAATAAGTAAAAACTTTATGACGTCTGACAATCCGCTCATCTGTTGGCCGCAACCCAGGCGTTCAATTCCGCAAGATCCTGTCCCCAGGGATATCCCCCGCCCTTGAGATCCGCCCCAACGCCATAAAACAGCGTACCCACAGTGATCGCCGCGTTGTAATCCGTTTGCGCGTCTCCCACCATCAGGGTCTGTTCCGGCAACACGTCGGCTTTCGCCACAATCCGCGCCAGCAACTCATGCTTTGCCGGCGGCGAGCCGCAAATATCGACAAAATAATCAGCCAATTCACGTTCTTGTAACACAAAACGCAGTTCTTCCTCAGGCGCGCCGGAGCAGACGTACAGCGGCAGCTTGCCGCGCCACGCGGTGAGCACATCCCTGACGCCGGGGATCAACGGGCAACGCCGCACTTCATCCAGGACATATTGCGCAAAAAGCTCACCCCATTCACGGGATTCTTCAGCGGTTATTTCACGCCCGACCACTTCACTGAAAAACCATTCAAATTTTTTAAAACGGCTCACCCCGCCGTGTTCGGCATGGTACATGACCAGACTATCCCGCGCCTCACCGCCGTAGGGTTCGGCCAATCGGGCAAAAGCCTTCGTTTTTATGGGCACGCTGTCCAGAATCACGCCATCGCAATCAAAAACAAGACATTCTAACGACATTGTTCTTCCCCGTTTCGCGTACCGATAATTTTTGCCGGAACACCGCCGACAATGGAATAGGGCGCGACATCGCGCGTCACTACCGCACCGGCGCCCACAACAGCGCCGCGCCCGATGCGCACGTCAGGCGTGACAACGCAATTTGCCCCTATCCAGACATCTTCTTCAATGATTATCTGCCCTGCAACATGCCCTTGCAGCATGATGGGCAGTTCCTTGCGCGTGAAGCGGTGATTGGCCGCGCGAATCACCACGCCGGGGCCGATAGCGGTATGCGCCCCTATCTCTATGCGCCCCCAGTCCGCCCCGAGATGAACACAAGGGGAAAGAGCCACATTTTCCCCCAACACAAGCGCGCCGTTGCCGGCGGTTACAAAGCAGCCCCGGCCCAGGCGCACGCCATCAGCCAGGCGCATATTTTTACAACCCGACAAGGTCAGCCCCGTGCCGAAACGCACAAGCCCGCAACGTGCAAAGAGCGGCCACCAGACGCAACAGCGCAAAAACAGGCCGACGGGCGTAGGTATCCAGGCGAAAAGCGCGATCCAGAACTCTTCCAGCGCCGACAGAATCCTGGCGATATGTGACGGGCCTGACGGAGGGAGCATTTATTTTCTGTAGCTGCGCATCAACGCGTCATTTTCCATAAGGCGCGCCACGCGGGCCAGATCTTCCGGCGTGTCCACGCTCCAGGTGCGGCAGGATGTCGGCACCATGCGCACTTTTTCGCCATATTCCAGAATGCGCAGCATATCCACCGACTCATAGATTTCCAGCGGGCTTTCTTCCATCTCGTTAAAACGGAGCAGATAATCGCGTCGGAAAGGGATTACGCACACCTGCTTGCGCATGGGCACCCTGTCGGAACCTTTTTTGCGCGAGGGGACAGGTTCGCGTGAAAAATATATGGCGTTGTCAAAACGGTCCGTGACCACCTTGACCTCGTTGGGGTCTTCAAATTCTTCCAGGGTGTCCATGTCCGCCATCAGATTGACAACATTAATGGAAGGATCACGCAGCATCGGCTCCACGGCGGCGTCTATCATTTCAGGCGTGACCATCGGTTCGTCGCCCTGCACCATAACGACGATATCGGCCTTTTTTCCGGTTTCGGCCTCAATTTTCAGCAGGGCTTCCGCGGTACGCGTCGAGCAGCGCACGTGATGTCCGCCCGTCATCACGCAATCAAGACCGGCGTCACGGCAATAATTCTCGATAATCGGGTCACAGGTCGCCACATAGGTATTTGACAGCGCTTTGCTCATGGCCGTACGAAAGGCCACATGCCCGACCATGGGCACGTTGTGAATCAGGGCAAGCGGTTTGCCGGGAAAACGGCTTGAGCCCATACGCGCCGGGATAATGGCCAATATGTTCATGGGTAAACTCCCTAATCGTCTGTTGGCAGTAAATATCCGCCCGCAACCTGCTGATCCGGGTGCAAGGCTTTGTGTTCCTCTTCCATGACGCGCAGTATGCCCTGCCCCAGATCCACACTCAAAGGCGGCATCAGCTTGCGCCCCACCTTCGGCATAAACGCGTAGGGCGTGATCTGGTAATGCCCGCTGTTGGGATCATCCTGGTATATGACGTTCAATTCCCTGCCCAGAATTTCACCTATCATTTTGAACAGATCACCCACACGCATAGGTTGATTGCCGGAGATGATGATGTTCTGATTTTCAAATTCCTTGGACAGCACGGCCAGCGTCGCGGTTGAGGCGTCGTCCACATGCACGTATTCGCGCAAGGCGGTCGGTGAGCCGTAATAAGTAATGGAGCCCGTTGTCAGCGCCTCGTGAACAAATCTGTGAATGGCGTTGCGCCTGTCGGCGCGCGGCCCGTACAGTGAGCCATAGCGCAAAATCGTATAGGGCAAATTGTGCATGGCCTGATAATTTTCAATATATATTTCACAGGCCTGCTTGCTGCAACGGTAAAATCCGCCCGATTTGCCGTACACATAAAGCGAACTGGCAAACACATAGCGTTTGATTTTCGCCTTGCGGCACGCATCCAGCAGCATGACGTTTCCCACAACATTGATCCGCGCCGTGTCCACCGGGCGGTTGTTGGCTTCTCCTATATCCGCGATGCCGGCATAGTTGAACACCATATCCGCGCCGTCAATGCCCGTCCGCACTGTTTCCTCGTCAAGGATATTGCCTGTCAGCATAACCTGGTCCGGACGCAGCCAGTCGGAAGGGCGCAGATCCACAATGGTGACGGCATGACCCGCTGAAGAAAGCGTGTCGCAGATATGCGATCCCAAAAAACCGGAACCGCCGAAAACGGTTATTTTCACTGTCAATATTCCAAGGCGGGACGTTCAGCCGCCCGCCACAAAAAGACCGTGTCAATGCCGTAGGCGATAAACCGGCTGCCAGCCGCCACCTGCCGGGCCAATTCTTCCGGATCGGGCTGCACGATATGCAACCCCATACGCGCCCCGTGTTTTTTACAGGCAAGCTGTATGCGGGACATGGCCGACAGAAAATCAGGATGCTCAAACTGCCCCGTCAACCCCATGCTTCCGGAAAGATCATACGGGCCGACCATGATGGCGTCCAGACGCGGATGCGTCAGAATGGCGTCCAGATTGTCCAAGGCGCGTACATGCTCAATCTGGGCTACCAAAAAAAGTTTCGGAGCGCGTTCATCCAGATAGGCGTCAAAATTTTTGCCGAAACCATTGGCCCGGCAGAAGCCCACGCCGCGAAATTCCCACGCGCTTTCACCTGCTTTGCGCCATGTGTCCTGCCCCGGATACGTGGCCCAGTCAACAGCGCCGTCAAGCTGTTCACGGCTTTCAATCATGGGAAAAATCAAACCCTGCGCGCCGGCTTCCAGAGCGGATTTGATCGAAACTTTGTCGGCCTGGGGAAGACGGGCGAAGGGAGCGGCCCCTCCGCATTCAATAGCCCGAAAAATATCCGGCAACGTTGCACGGCCAAAAGAACCGTGTTCCATATCCGCCGCCACCCAGTCATACCCGGCGCGGGCCATAAGCTCCGCCACATCGGGGGAAGGAGTTTGCAGCCAGGAGCCTATTGTGGGTTTGTCCGCCTCAAGCCGGGCGCGAATGTCGAGTATTGTCATAAAAAAACGGCTTGCCGCCGTAGCGCCGAGTGGCCGACAAAAGCCACCGGCCATGCGATGACTTTTGTCGGGAAAAGAATACGTTACCACATATCGTGATGAATTTTGCTTTCATTAAAGCGGTGCGCTTCAGAAAACGGCTGCGCGGGATGTCCCAGAACAACAAGACCCAGCGGCATGATGCCGGCCGGCAGGTTCAGAATTTCACGCACCACCGCCACACGGTCATCAACCGGATAAACGCCGCACCAGACTGTTCCCAGGTTTTTGCCACGCGCCGCCAGCAGCAGGTTTTGCGTCGCCGCTGAGCAGTCTTGCACCCAGTAACCGCCTATGCCGTCGGCGACGTCTCCACAGACAACAATCACCACAGGCGCTTCCGCGGCCATTTTCGCATAGGGATGCCGCGCTGCGAGAGCCTCGCGCGTCTTTTTGTCCCGCACAACCACAAAATGCCACGGCTGCCGGTTGTTGGCGCTGGGGGCCAGCATGGCGGCCTTGAGCAACAGACCGACATCCTCGTCGGTCACAGATTCCTGCGTGTATTTGCGTATGCTGCGCCGTGTAAACAGCGTTTCAAAAATATCCATTGACCTTCCCTCAGTTATTTGTCACAAAGCCCTTCGTCGAACCGGTATCCGACGGCGTGCCCGCTATATTGGCAAGATATGTGGCGCCAAGCGTTTTGATGTGCCCGGCGATGTTCTCGTAATAGCACATATGCGCCTGCTCTTCGTCAATGATGCTCTCGAACAGACGAGCGGAAATATTGTCTCCCTGGTCATGGCACAATTTAACAAACTGGCTGTATGTTTCGATCGTGGCCCCTTCCTGGCTTGCGTCGGCTTCATAAATCGCCAGAACGTCCTGACCGGTTTTGACAACGCCGTCTCTCTGAACCGTCGGCTCGCCGCCAAGTGTTTTGACGCGTTCAGCAAAATTTTCAGCATGACGCATCTCGTCAACGGCGATAAGCTTCATATTGGAAGCCAGCGTGCCGTAATCCTTGTCGTCCAGGCTGTAGTGCTGGTTCATATACTGGTGGATCGCGTGCAGTTCCATGGAGCGCGCCTTGTTCAGCGCGTCAATAACTTTGCTTTTTTTCTCTTTTTTCACAGCGGCCATAATTGTCTCCTTAAAATGGTTAACATCGTATCACCCATGGGGTGCAGTATTAACAATATTTGAAGAACATTCAAGCCTCGCCCGTTTTGCCGGCAAGCCCGGCGCACCGGCCGCACACACCGTCAAATTCAACGCGTACGGCCAGTATGACGGCAAAGCCCGGCGCAGTCACAGCGTCCAGGGGCAATGCGTGAACAGGGTGCGCGATGTCGGCGATACGGCCGCAGTAAATACAACGTACATGATGGTGCGGGGCTACATCACCATCATAATGCCTGATGGCCCCCAAACCGAGACGGACAATCTTGCCGTTCTCCTCCAGAAAATCCAGATTTCTGTACACGGTGCCAAGGCTTATTTTCGGTAGCCGCCTGCGGACAATATTGTATAGTTCATCAGCTGTGGGATGGGTTTTGACGTTACATAATTCTTCCAAGATTACAGCACGTTGACGTGTCATTCGCGTTTGTCGGCAACCCATTCGACCCCCCAGCTTTTTATAAAGATTACTGGTAGCTATGCGTGGTGTCAAGCATTTCCGCGCGCCGATAATCACAGAACAAAATACTCCAAACATTGCTTGCTATCAGCCTTGCTGCATTATATACTCAAATAATTATGAAGCAATTATGGACACCGTGGCGTATCCAGTATATTCTTGCACCAAAACCGGACAGTTGCGTTTTTTGTTTGCCTGCCTCAACGTATGAAGATGAAGAACGTCTGGTATTGCAACGGGGTAAGTACGCTTTTGTAATTATGAACAAATTTCCCTACAATAATGGACACCTCATGATTTGCCCCTTTCGGCACACCATGGAACTTGCCGATCTGGCAACAGAAGAAAGGCATGAAATGATTGACCTGATGCAGAGTTGCACAAAAATTCTCAAAGTCCACTTTCTCTGCGAGGGCATCAACGTCGGGCTCAATCAGGGGCAGGCGGCCGGTGCAGGGATTCGCGAACACCTGCACTTTCATCTCGTCCCACGCTGGAACGGCGATTCTTCCTTTCTGGCCGTATTTGACGAAATGCGCACAATACCCGAATATCTCACACAAACCTATACATCTTTGAAACCGTATTTCACATAAGGAGCGTATCTATGCGTTACATCAAGGTGTTGCTGCTCATTGTGCTCGTTTTTCTGACGCTTGTCTTCTTTTCTCAAAACCATAGCGCGCTTTCACAAGATATTGTGCTCACGCTCAATCTTCTGTTCATCCCTCCGGTGTCCTCAAGCCCGCTGCCTTTTTACTATATTGTGGCGGCGGCCTTTTTCCTTGGGGCACTGTTCTCCCTCGCGATTCTTATCTGGGACAAGTTGAACCTTTCTGCCAAGTTGATGAAAAACAAATGGCGCATCAGCAACCTTGAACACGAAGTTGAAAAATTGAAAAAATCCTGTAAGGAATCGCCAGGCAACGCTTTTCTGCAAAACATGAAAAACCGTTTGCCGGATGACGTGACATCGCCTGATCCTGATAAACCTTGACGTCACGGTCGGCCTGCTGACTGAAGTCGGAGGCAATGACGCATGTTGCCGCACGCCGTGACTGTCGCAGACTGGCCTGTGTGTGCATCCTGATGCCGGAATCGCCCGTCAAAATTACGCCCATGCTGGAGCAGTACCTCAGCATCAAGGCTGACTACCCTGATGCCCTGCTCTTTTATCGCATGGGCGATTTTTATGAAATGTTTTATGAAGACGCCCTGACTGCCGCGCGTGAACTGCAAATTACCCTGACCAGCCGCAACAAGGAATCGGCCAACCCTGTGCCCATGTGCGGCGTGCCCTGGCATTCGGTGCAAAGCTATATCGCCCAGCTTATTGAAAAAGGTTACCATGTCGCCGTCTGCGATCAGACTGAAGACCCAAAACTTGCAAAAGGGCTGGTCAACCGGGACGTGACCTGCGTCATCACGCCAGGCACTGTGCTCGAAGACGCGAGCCTTGACGTCAAAACCCACAACTATCTCGGCTCTGTCTACTATGACGATGGACGCGAATACGGCGGTTTTGTCTGGGCGGACATTTCTACAGGTCAATGGTCGGGCGTTGAATTCAAACACCCTCCGGATCTTTGGCAATGGGTGCGAAAACTGAAGCCGCGCGAACTTCTGATTCCAGAAGATCTTGCCATTCCTCCTCATGCCCTGCCGGATGAAACGCATCCGCTGCGCATGCCGAAAATTCGGTTTGACCTGAATCGCGCGACAGAAATTTTGCTCATATCGCAGGAAGTACGTGAGCCTGACGCCCTGGGGTTGAAAAACAAACCGGAAGTCATACGCGCCTGCGGCGCGCTGCTGACGTATCTGAACCAAACCCAGTTACGCGCCCCCAATCATCTCGGGCAGTTTAATCTGTTGAATTTGAGCCGTCATCTCCTCATAGACGAAGTGACCGAACGCAATCTTGAAATTTTCACGCGGTTCAACGGGCAAAAAGGCAAGGGAACACTGCGTCATACGCTGGACAACACCATAACACCGATGGGAGGGCGGCTTTTGGGCGACATGCTGCGCCATCCCTGGCGGGAAGCCGCGCCCATCAGACGCATTCAGGAAGCTGTGTTATACTTTTACAATGACGACAACCGTCGGACAAATCTGCGCAACGCCCTCAACAAGGTATACGACCTGGAGCGCCTGTCCACGCGGATAAAACTTAACCGCGCCCATCCGCGCGATTTTATCGCCTTGCGCGACAGCCTTGCCGCCCTTCCGCAAGTTTACAATGCCCTGCAGGGTACTTCCGACGAACTGTCCCCGAACAACACCCCCCCGCAGTGCATTCAACAGATCATAAAAAACTGGGATCCTCTGGGGGATTGCCATGCCCTTCTGCATTCCGCCCTGCTGGACAACCCGCCAACACTCATCACGGAAGGAGGCCTTTTTAAAAACGGCTACCATGCCGATCTGGACAGGCTTATAGAGCTTGCCGAGCACGGCGATCAAAAACTTCAGTTGTTGCTGACTGAAGAGCAGCAAGCCGTCGGCGGCGCAAAACTGAAACTCGGCTACAACCGCGTTTTCGGGTATTATTATGAGTTGTCGCGCGCACAGCGTTCCGTCGCTGTCCCGGAATACTTCATACGCCGCCAGACTCTGGCCAATGCCGAGCGTTTCACGACTCCGGCGCTCAAGAAACTGGAAGAAGAAATACTTGCGTCGGCGGAAGCGCGAAAAAATCTTGAGTACACATTATTTCAGGAATTGCGCGAACATATCGCATCGCAACGGGAACGCGTCATACACATGGCCGATGTCGTCGCCCAGATGGACTACTGGCAAAGCCTTGCCCAGACAGGGCGCAAGAACAACTGGGTCATGCCGACGCTCACTGACGACGCCAACCTGAAAATTCGTGAAGGCCGCCACCCCGTTGTTGAGTTTATAACGGGCAGCGCGAATTTTGTGCCCAACAGTTTCTGTCTGGATCAGAAGCGTCGCCTCTGTCTGCTGACCGGCCCCAATATGGCGGGCAAATCAACCGTGCTCCGTCAGGTGGCGATCATCTGCCTGCTGGCGCAGACAGGTTCCATGGTGCCCGCCTCCGAGGCGACGCTGGGCATAGTTGATCGCCTGTTTTCACGCGTCGGCGCTTCGGACGATCTTGTCCGTGATCAGAGCACCTTCATGGTTGAAATGATGGAAACAGCCCGCATCCTGCGTCAGGCGACGAAACGCAGTCTGATAATTCTTGATGAAATCGGGCGCGGCACAAGCACTTACGATGGTCTGGCCCTGGCCTGGGCTGTTGTTGAAGATCTGGCAAAACGCACAAACGGTTCACTGCGCACACTCTTCGCCACCCATTATCATGAACTCACGGCGCTGGAAGGCCGCATCCCCGGCGTGTTCACCATGAATATCGCCATACGCGAATACAACAACGATATTTTGTTTCTTCATAAACTCGTCCCCGGCCCGTCTGACCGGAGTTACGGCGTTGAAGTGGCCCGCCTTGCCGGTGTGCCTGCTCCGGTAGTGCAAAGGGCAAAACAGATTCTGGCCGCGCTGGAACAGAGCCGTGAAGGCACACGTAAAATGACGAAGTCTGTTCTCATATCACTGACAGACAGACAAGAGGCAAGCCCCTTTTCTCAAACTCCTGCCAATCTGCCGCACAGAAACAATGCGGCTTCACAGGAAGAACATCCGCTTGTCCGGCAATTGCAAAAAATCTCCCTGGAAGCAATGACACCCCTGGACGCGCTCAAACTGCTGACCGAATGGAAACAGACCTGGGCAGCACCAGCCTCCGACGATGCGCGGACAAACTGACGACATGAACAACTTGAACCCGCTGTCCGCCATTCAATTCATCGCTGAAAAACGCATAGAAGAGGCACAGGCAAAAGGTGACTTTGACAGTCTGCCCGGTCAGGGGCAGCCGTTGCAACTGGAGGATGCGAGCCATATCCCCGAAGAATTGCGTATGGCCTACAAAATTCTGCGCAATGCGAACTGCCTGCCGCCGGAACTGGCGGAACGCAAGGAAATGACCAGGCTGGCCGATATGCTTGAGCACTGCGCTGACGAGCAGGAGCGCGTCCGTCTGATGCAAAAGCTGCGCTTGCTGGTTGCGCGAGCGGCGGCGCGGCAGCAGCGCCCCCTGTATCTGGAAGAAAATGACTGCTATTACACAAGAATTCTGAATGTTCTCGCCAAACACAAAAAATATGAATAATTTAACGGCAATACTGTGTTTTTCAGAGATTCGTCGCCTGGAGAATCGCCTCCCAATTTCACGTTCAGACCCGTTTTTTATTTTTCTAATGTATGATCATCCGCTAATGTTGTCGTGGTTTTTACTTGTCCAAATTTTTACATTTTTACTGTCAAATAAACAGCAAAATCATGCACGAATTTTTTTGGTGTACTCGTCCTGAATGATTGAATTCAAATACTGGATTCAATTGCTCGACAAAAGAAAATAATTGCTGTAAAATTCTACAAGTATTTAAGCACGCAACTGCCCCTGGTTAAAACTGTATGTTCAGGAGACTGTATGAAGTTCAGCTTTGACAAGGCCGCCTGCCAAAACTTTCGCAGGGCATCGCGCAAAGAATGGTTATTAACAAACGGCAAGGGAGATTATGCGAGCAGCAGCATTTTATGCTGCAATACGCGTAAATATCATGGCCTTCTTACAGTCAACACGCTCCAGGGACGACATGTATTGCTCTCCACCTTTGAAGAATCCGTGCGGGGTGGGGGCAAGGAATTTTTTCTCTCCACACGCCGCCATCCCCAGCAACTTTACCCTCACGGGCACAAGCATCTGGAAAATTTTCAGCTTGAGCAATGGCCGGAATTCACCTACCGCATAGGAGACGTCCTGCTGCGCAGAGAAATAATACTGCTTGACGGCGTAACCCGCCTTGTGTTGCGCTACTCCGTCAAAAATCCTGACGGACTCCCCCCCTTGACCTTACGCCTGAAACCGTTGCTGGCCTATCGCAACATGCATGAGTTAACGCATGCCAACCCACATCTGCGAACGGACACGCAGACGCAGCAAAACGGATTCAGTATTGCCCCTTATGAAGGGCTCCCCCAACTGTTTTTTCAAACACACGGCACACACGTATTTCATCCTTCTCCAGACTGGTACTATCATATTGAGTATTTTCAGGAACAGGAACGCGGGTTTCCTTATGATGAAGATCTGTTCAACCCTGGTGTACTGGAAATCCCCCTGTCTGAAAAAAATGATATCTATGTGGCTGTGGGCACAGAATACTGCACTGAAGATCTTGGGAAAATATGGAAAAAAGAAAGCCGTAAAAAACTCGACGCCCACAAATCCGGCGGCGGGCTTATCGGTAATCTGACGCAGGTCGGTCGCCAGTTCTGTATTGAAACTCCTTCGGGGCGGCCGGCAGTGCTTGCCGGTTACCACTGGTTTGACGCCTGGGGACGTGACACGCTCATCGCCCTGCCCGGTCTGACTTTTTTGAGTGGGCGCACTGCCTTTGGTCTGCGTGTGCTCAAGCAGGTGGCCGGGAGTCTGCACAACGGACTGGCACCCAATATGTTTGCCGAAAATGGAAACCACGCGTATAATACCGTGGATGCCGCGCTTTGGTATGCCTTTGCTGTCCAATCCTATCTCAAATCTGAACCGGACGGACTGGCCTGGGTGCGTGAAAACGCCTGGTCGGCGCTGAAAGCCATTGTCCAGGGTTACCGCCAGGGGCCGGGCATGGATATTTTTGTGGATGCTCACGGTCTGCTGCACGCCGGCAACGCCCACACCCAACTTACATGGATGGATGCCCAATCTGACGGCAAGCCGGTGACGCCGCGACACGGCTGCCCGGTAGAAATCAACGCTCTATGGTACAACACTCTGGCATTCGTTGACCACCTGGCTTCACTTTTCGGCGAGCCGAAATGGGAAGGCACCAATTTGCTGCGTGACCTGCGTGCGGCCTTTTACGGTCGTTTCTGGGTGACGCGCGGCTCCGGATATCTTGGAGATGTCTGGCTCAACGGCATGCTGGACCAAAGCGTTCGCCCCAATCAGATATTGGCTGTTTCCCTGCCCTATCCCGTGCTGGAAGAAAAGCATCAACCCTGCGTGGTGGAGTGTGTACGCAACAAGTTGCTCACCCCCTTTGGGCTGCGTACGCTTTCACCTGACGACAGCGCGTATGAATACCATTATGAAGGAACCCCGTCAGAACGTGACGCGGCCTATCACCAGGGTACCGTCTGGCCATGGCTGCTTGGGCATTATGCGGATGCGCTGCTGCGCACAGCATGGGATATAGACGGCGCGGCAAGCTCTTTGCTGGATACCCTTACACCGCTTTACTGCGACCACCTGACAGACGCAGGCCTTGGAACTATTTCAGAAATTTTTGACGCCTCGCCTCCATACAGACCCAACGGTTGTATAGCTCAGGCGTGGAGCGTTGCCGAATGCCTGCGCCTTTTGACGCTGATCCGTGAGGCGGCTCCGGTTGTCTATACTGAATGGGAAAAACAGGTGGCCCACCGGCTGGCGAACCCGGTTTCCGGTGATACGGCAGGCGTATGTCGTGTTACAATGACGCTTCTATCCGGAAAAATACAAGACGCAACAAGGATTTAATCATGCGGGTACTCATGTTGGGCTGGGAATTTCCCCCACACATCAGTGGCGGGTTGGGTACAGCCTGCTATGGCATGACTCAGGCTTTATCCAAAAAGGGCGCTGAAATCATATTTGTACTGCCGCGCATTTCTGCTGATGGACAAAATAACTTTTTACGCCTGGAGTCCGCATCCGGAACACAGGTTTCTGAAGCGGTCAACAAACGCGTGATGATGGCAAGGCAGGACATCTGGCAGGACAATGTACGCTTCATTACGGTTGATAGTCCAATTTTCCCCTATGTCACTCCAGAAACATATTCTGACGTTTTGCACTGGATCAGCAACAGCACGCATATTACGCATAGTTCAATTATTCAAAACGGCGAAACTTTCACCTACCATCTCCACGGAGGATATGGACCGGATTTATTGAATGAAGTTTGGCAGTTCAGTTCACTGGTCGCAGCCATAGCGCTTCGGGAAAGCTACGATGTGATTCACGTCCATGACTGGATGACCTATCCGGCAGGAATGCTGGCAAAGATTTTAACCGGGAAGCCGCTTGTGCTGCATATCCACGCAACTGAATACGACCGCAGCGGTGAAAACATTAATCATCATATCGCCGGCATTGAACGGGCAGGTTTTATGGCGGCTGATGTCATCGTTGCCGTGAGTGAATTGACCCGCAAGACAGTTGTAAACAACTATGGAGTCGCGCCGGATAAGGTCAAAGTGGTCTACAACGCAGTGGCGCGACAAGAAGCGGCGCGTTACTATATGATCCCCCAACGTATCCGGCATGAAAAACGCGTGCTCTTTTTGGGGCGCGTAACTTTTCAAAAAGGACCGGAATACTTCATGGAGGCGGCGCGTCTGGTGCTCGACCGCATCCCCAACGCGCGTTTTATCATGGCCGGCAGCGGCGATATGCTGCCTCAACTGATTCGTCGCGCCGGACAATTACGCATTGGAAGACGTTTCCATTTTTCCGGTTTTCTGCGTGGCGAAGAAGTGGATCGCGCTTTTGCCATTAGTGATCTTTATGTTATGCCGTCAGTGTCAGAGCCTTTTGGCATTACCCCACTTGAAGCAATGCTCTATGATGTTCCGGTACTGCTTTCGCGCCAATCCGGCGTGTCGGAAGTTCTGAGGCATGCGCTTAAAGCCGATTTTTGGGACACCCGGGATATGGCCGATAAAATCTGCGCTGTTTTGCGCTATCCTCGCCTTTCTGAGGAAATGGTGAAAAACTGCAAAGAGGAAATGAGATCCATTCGATGGGAAAATGCTGCGGATCAACTGCTGTCCATTTACCATAACGTATCCGGAGGTCACTGATGCCAGCAATATGCCTGTGCTACGAAGTTCACGAACCGTATAATTTACGCCGTTATACTGTATTTGACATGGGGCATAATTCCCTTTACGAGGATGACGACCGCAATTGCGACACGCTGCTCTACAACGCACGAGCATGCTATCTGCCGACAAATGATCTTTTTCTTAAACTCATAAAGCGTCATAAAAAGGAATTCAGATTCGCCGTTTCGATTTCCGGTACGGCCCTTGACCAGTTTGAGCAATACGCGCCTGAAGTCATAGACAGCTTTAAAGCCTTGGCAGCGACCGGCTGCGTTGAATTCATGGGGGAAACCTCGGCCCATTCCCTGGCTTTTCTTTATTCAAAAAATGAATTTAATCACCAAGTTAAAACACATTCGGCCCGCATTAAAACTCTGTTTGGCAAAAAACCGATAACATTCAGACATGCGGAGTTCATTTATAACAACGATCTGGCTTGGGCCTTAAAGGACAACGGCTATAAAGCCGTGCTGTCGGAAGGGGCGGATCATGTGCTCGGCTGGCGTAGTCCGAACTACCTTTACCACTCCCTCGGTCTGTCAGATATGCGACTTTTTTTACGCAATACATCATTGTCCTGCGACCTTGACTTGAACTTCAGTAATCAAAACTGGGATTCCTGGCCCCTCACTTCTGAAAAATATGCCACCTGGTGCCACGCATTGTCCAATTCCGCTGATATCATCAATATTTTTAATGACTACCATGTCATAGGCTTGCGACATCCCAAAGAATCCGGCATTTTTGAATTCATGGAAGCTCTGCCTGCCGCAATTCTGGCCCATAAAGACTTCCATTTTTTAACGCCGGGTGAAATTATTAAAAAAATTCCCGCAAAAGGTGAGATTGACGTGCCGGGGTTTATCTCATGGGCTGATGAAGAACGCGACCTCACGGCATGGCTTGGCAATGACATGCAAAAAGATGCCATTCACGCCCTTTACAATCTTGCGGATCGCGTACGCACCATTGCCGCCCCGGATTTACTGCATGATTTTGAACGGCTGCAAGCTTCGGATCATTTTCATTATATGTCTACAAAATGGTTTTCAGAACATTTGACGGATCGCCCCAACCCTTTTGGTAGCCCTTATGACGCATACATCACCTTTATGAATGTGCTGGCAGACTTCGAAATGCGGCTTGCAGCATCAGAACGGGCCGTAAAACCTAAAAAGTCCCTCCCTAAGGCCTCATCCACCAATAAACAAACGATCTCTTCTTCCAGGGTAAAAACCGGAAAAAAAACCAATCCTCAGGTTAAATAAGGAGCAACAATGGACCACAACAACGCCCCTGTGACACTTCTTGAAGTGAGTTGGGAAGTCTGCAACAAAGTTGGTGGCATCTATTCCGTAATCAGTAGCAAGGCACTGCAATCAATTGAAAATTTTGGAGAAGACTATTTCCTGCTGGGGCCGTCACTCCAACAAAACCCCGGTTTTGAGGAAACGGACGAAGAAATCTGGGATTCTCTCCGCCCCGGATTTGCCGCCAAGGATATTAAATGCCGTCTGGGGCGCTGGAATATACCAGGCAGACCAAAGGCAATTCTGGTTGACTTTTCCAAGCGTTACTCCAGCAGCCAGTTGCTGTACGAACTATGGAAAAACTACGGCGTAGACTCCTTATCCGGCGGATGGGATTATATAGAACCGGTCATGTTCGCCACTGTGTGTGGAGAAGCGATCGCCACCATACATGACCATCTCGTGAGACCACTGGAAGGCAGATCTGTGGCCCTCTTTCACGAATGGATGTGTGGAGCGGGATTGTTGACGCTGAAAAGACTTGAACCTTCAGTGGGAACTGTTTTCACCACGCACGCGACAATGCTGGGGCGCGCTCTGGCCGGCACAGGCCGCGACATCTACAGTAATATGCGCAGCATCAACCCGGCCATTGAAGCCGCCGCGCAAAACATTACGGCGAAGTGGTCCATGGAAAGCGTTTCCGCACGGGAGGCCGACGCTTTCACCACTGTAAGCCATATAACCGGCGACGAGTCCACTATCTTTCTTGGAAAACAGCCCAACGTGATCACGGTTAACGGGCTGGACCTGCGTATTATACCGGATTTCTCTGAAAAGCGGGATATACCCCTGGCAAGACGCGCCCGCGCCATTGAGGTGTCTGAAAAATTTCTGCGTGCAAAACTGCCTGAGGATACACGTATTTTTATCATTTCCGGCCGTTACGAAATGCACAACAAGGGTGTGGATATTTTCCTTGAAGCCCTTGCCCGCGCGGACAAAAGTCTTGCCGGAACAGAGCATTCCATTCTGGCTTTGTGCCTTATTATGGGGGGACATACAGGCGTCAACCCGGCAGCGGTTTCCGGCGATCCTGGTGCAACTGACAACGGATTGCCATTTATCTGCACACACTACGCGTGGAACGCGCCGCAAGATCCCGTCATCAACGCCTGCCGTAACCTTGGCCTCAACAACACCCCCGAGAACCGCGTAAAAGTAATCTTTGTACCGGCCATGCTCGACGGCAACGACGGTTTTTTCAATGTGCCTTATGAAGAAGTTCTTTCGGCGTGCGACATGGGCTTTTTCCCGTCATGGTATGAGCCTTGGGGTTATACCCCGCAGGAATCTGCCGCCTGGTGCGTGCCCACAATGACAACTGATCTGTCCGGTTTCGGCATGTGGGTAAAAAATTTCAGCCAGCAATTGCCGGAACAACGTCCGGGCATATATGTAATGCCGCGAAGCGGCACCAACTTTGACCAATCTGTTGATTTACTGCACGAAAGCGTTATGCTGGGCGCTGTTGTGCCGCAATGTGAATTGGCAAACTGGCGCAAGAATGCCCGCCATCTGGCTGAACAAACCTCGTGGATCTACTTTTTTGAAAATTATATCAAGGCATTTCAACTTGCGCTTGAAAAGGCTGATACGCGCTCAGCCCTTGAGCCAAGCGGCCAGGCTGTTCTGAACCGCATTCTTGCGGCATCATCCTCCGCAACGCCCTTTCTGCGAAAATTCATGGCTATGGCGGAATTGCCAAAAGCGCTTGAACGCATGCGGGATATTTCGAAAAATCTGTGGTGGAGCTGGAACGACAAGGCCAAAGAGCTCTTCATGACGCTGAACCCGCAGTTTTGGGACGAATGCCACAATCCCATACGCATGCTTGAAGAGGCAGAACCTGAACGCCTGAACTACCTGGTAAATAACAGTGAATACATGCAGCTTTATGATGAGGTGCTGGCGCAGTTCGACGCCTACATGGCCGAACCGCAACGTACATTGAGCGAAGACATATCACCGGAACATCCGATCGCCTATTTTTCCACGGAATACGGACTTCATGAGTCTGTTCCCATCTATTCCGGCGGCCTTGGCATCCTTTCCGGAGATCACCTCAAATCAGCATCGGATATGGCGGTACCGTTAATCGCCATAGGCCTGTTGTACAAAAACGGTTATTTCACCCAGGTTATTGACAGGGACGGTCGTCAGGTGGCCCAGTATCCGATAACCAATTTCGCCCACCTGCCTGTACGCCTGCTGCACAATGACGCCGGAGAACCAATTTTCATACAACTGGAACTTCCGGGGCGCATTTGTTTTGCCAGGGTTTGGGAAATGCAGGTCGGGCGCATTTCGCTGTACCTTATGGATACGGATACCCGGCGAAATACGGCGGAAGATCGACAAATTACTGACCGCCTTTATGAAGCGAACCGTGAAATCCGGCTGTTACAGGAAATGTTGCTGGGAATGGGCGGGATGCGCCTTATCCGCACGCTTGGCCTTGAACCTCACGTTTATCATATGAATGAAGGCCATTCGGCCTTTATGGTTATTGAGCGGTTGCAGGCATGCATGCAGGCCGGCATGAACTACGAAGAAGCAAAAGCTTGTGTAAAATCCAACACTGTGTTTACGACCCATACGCCGGTACCGGCCGGCAATGAAACTTTTTCGCTGGAGCTCATGTGCACCTATTTCAGCGGCATTGCCGCCAATCTTGGCCTTTCATGGCATGATTTCGTTCAACTCGGCCAGTTTGAGGGCACAGACAGCCAAAATTTTGAGATGACGCTACTGGCGCTGCGCCTTTCCGCCAAGGCAAACGGCGTTAGCCGTCTGCACGGTGAAGTTTCGCGCCATATGTGGAGCAACCTCTGGAAAGGGCTGCCCATGGCCGAAATTCCCATTGAGCACGTGACAAACGGCGTACATGTACCCTCCTATGTGGGAATACACATGCAGGATGTACTTAACCAATATTTGGGGCCGGACTGGCTTTCAGACGAGCCGGATTCGCAGGTCTGGAACAAGGTTGACGACATCCCGGACGATGTGTTCTGGACAGCCCGCCTCAATCAGAAGGTAGCCCTGCTGGATGCCCTGAGCGAAAGCATCCCCGCCTTTGTGAAAAAATTCGACCTGAACAAGGAACAACGCGCAAAAATGGAAAAAATCCTTAAACCGGAAACATTAATCATAGGATTTGCCCGACGTTTTGCGCCGTACAAAAGGGCCACTCTTCTTTTTGCCGATCCGGATCGTCTGGCGCGAATTCTGAACAATCCCGATTGTCCGACCTGCCTGGTCTTTTCAGGCAAAGCACACCCGGCTGATGAAGCGGGCATCAATCTCATTCAGGAAGTGTTGCGCCTGAGCCTTGATGAGCGTTTTTTAGGGCGCGTCTTCTTTATGGAAAACTACAGCCTCCGTGTATCGCGCGTACTGTCACAGGGTTGCGACATCTGGTTGAATACGCCGCGTCGCCCGCATGAGGCTTCAGGCACCAGCGGCATGAAACTGCCCGTCAACGGCGGCATCAACTTAAGCATTTCAGACGGCTGGTGGTGCGAAGGCTATAATCGACAAAACGGCTGGACTATCGGGCCGGTTGTGACAACGCAACTGCCAAGTGCGGACCAAAATGATTATTCAGACGCGGAATCTCTCTACACGCTGCTGGAAAACGCTGTATTACCCCTCTACTATGATATTGACGGCACCGGGCTGCCTGCCAACTGGATTGCCATGGCCAAGCGATCCCTGAAATCCCTTACAGCTATGTACAGCAGCAACCGCATGCTTGCTGACTACATACAGTGGGGTTATCTGCCGGTAGCCAAACATAGTGGCGCACTGGCAGAAAATGACTGGGCGCTCTGCCGGGAGCTGGCCGCCTGGCGACACAACTTGCCGGTACGCTTTGGCATGATCAAACTGGAGGAAATCATTATCAGCGGCGTACATGACAACACAATGCATTGCGGAGAACCGATCACGGTACGTGTACACGCACATCTTGGAGACATGAATCCCGATGAAATTCTGGCTCAACTTGTTATCGGGCCAGCCTATGCAAATGGAAACTTCCGTAACAAACCTGAAGTATTACGTTTGCGTTCAAAACAATTGAATAATGATGCCGGTACGGAATTTTCCGCTACTTACGTCCCCACGCAAAACGGCCAATACAGTTATGGCATCAGAATCATGCCGATGCATAGAGCGCTGGCATCGCCAACTGAAACAGGGCTGGTACTCTGGGCTTAACCGACGGATAATGTCAGGCATATGCAAGCTGTTTGTTGAACGGCTTGCATATGCCTGACCGTTACGAACTTACCTTACTGGGCTATGAACGCCGACATGGCAGCCACAGTATCTGTAACGGCGGAACTGAAATTCTCCATAGCAACACTGGTGTCTCCGCCTGCTCTGATGGCCGTTTCAAGCTCCAGCGCAGATGCCGCCAAAGCTTTTGCACCCAAGTTGGCGGCAGCGCCCTTTGTTGTATGCACAATTTTGCGAGCTTCTTCCGTGTCACCACTTTTCAGAGCCTGCTCCACCCTGGACGAACTGTCCTTCTCAGAATCAATAAATTTATTCAGTAATTTAACATACAGATCACGTTTATTAAGCACTCGGGCAATAGCTTCCTGCCAATCCAATATTTCTTCACTCATAGTGCCCTCTTGGCTCAGGTTACGACAAAAATCTTGGCGCAGTATAACTGTCAGCGCTCGGATATGGCAAGAGTTTTTTGCTGCGATATTTTATTCGGATTCCAGATAAAAATTGCGTCCTGCAATTTTTATCTGCTGGCTGCGGCGGGAACGTGGTCCCGCCTTGCCTCTCGAAATGCTTCGCATTTCGGCAGGACATCCTGTCGCGCATTCCAATTTCAAATTAAAAATTAACGTATTTTTAATTTGGGATTGGAATTATCCTTCACTGCCAACTCGCTAACAGCTTTTACAATATTTGCGCTGCGCAATTCCGCAAGTTCACGCAATTCCAGTTGACTGCCGTGCTCCATAAATTTGTCCGGCAAGCCCAACCGTTTGATGTGATGCGCACGCAGCAAATTATAATCACTAAAAAATTCCAGAACAGCAGAAGAGAATCCACCGGCAAGGACGCCTTCTTCCACAAATAATAAATACTCATAGCGCCGAGCAATGTCCGCCAGTTGGTCCATCGGCAAAGGCTTTATCCAGACTGGATCAAAAACCGCAGGGTTGATCCCCGATTCCTGTTCCGCCAAAACAGCGGCGGCCTCAATAGCCGGATAGACACGGTTGCCCACGGCGATTATAGCGATACGTTCACCCTGTCGTAAAATCTCCCCGACACCGGGCGCAAGAAGGCGAGGTTCACCGTCAAGCGGCACGCCAAATCCTGCCCCCCGGGGATAACGCAGGGCGCAAGGCACATTGCCGCTCAGGGCAGTCAACAGGCAATGCCGCAACATGTTTTCATCACGCGGAGCCAACAGATTTATATGCGGTATATGCCGCAGATAGGCAATGTCAAATGCCCCGTGATGCGTGGCCCCGTCTTCACCCACCAGCCCTGCGCGATCCAGGCAAAAAGTTACCGGCAAATTCTGCAAACAAACGTCATGCACCACCTGATCATAGGCACGCTGAAGAAATGTGGAATAAATGGTCACAACGGGGCGATATCCCTGGCTGGCCAGCCCTGCAGCAAGAGTCACGGCATTTTGTTCGCATATACCCACATCCACAAAGCGGTCAGGAAAGCGCTCTTTAAAAAGATTTGTGCCCGTACCTTCAGGCATGGCGGCTGTTATAGCAATAACACGTTCATCTTTCTCGGCAAGTTGCACCAGAGTTTTGCCAAAAACTTCGGTATATGAAGGCACATTTCCTTTTACGGAAATCGACAGGTTCGTTTCCGGCGCAAACGGACCTACACCATGATATAAGGTAGGGTTTTTTTCGGCAGGCGGATAGCCTTTCCCTTTCACCGTACGCACATGCAAAAGCACAGGCCCGTCTTCCACTGCCGCAGCCATTTTCAGATTCTGTTTCAGCGCCGTTATGTCATGGCCATCCACCGGACCGATATAGGTAAAACGAAAGGCCTCAAAGAGCATGCCCGGGGTAAAAAATGACTTGAAACTCCATTCGCCGCGCATGGCGTACAGGGCAAGCTTTTGTCCTATACGGGGAACAGAGCGTAAAAATTTCAGCACATCCTTACGCGCCTGCCGTACCCAGCGCCGTGACAGCGTCCGGCTCAAAAACAGAGAGAGCGCCCCAACATTGGGTGAAATTGACATTTCATTGTCGTTGAGCACCACAATAAGCCGTCGTCCCATGTGCCCCGCCAGATTCAGCCCCTCAAAAGCCTCCCCGGCCGTCAGCGAACCGTCGCCGATGACAGCCAGCACATGATTTTTACGCCCGGCAAGATCCCGCGCCACAGCCATGCCGAGTGCGGCGGAAATTGATGTGGAGGAATGCCCGACGCCAAAGTGATCATGGGGACTTTCGGACATGCGGGGGAAGCCGGATATCCCCCCCAGCATGCGCAAGGTATGAAATTGTCGCGCCCGTCCGGTAAGCAGCTTGTAAGCATAGGACTGATGTCCTACATCCCAGATCAGTTTGTCGTCATGCAGATTAAAAACCGCAAGCAACGCCAGCGTCAGTTCCACAACACCGAGCGAAGGCGCAAGATGCCCGCCATTGCACGAAACAACATCAATAATACGCTGACGCAGCTCATCGGCCAGACAGGAAAGCTGAGAGTCTGTCAGGGGCGCAATCTGCGCGGGGTCGGTAATGCCGTCAAGCAGCGCGCTGCCGACTGCATCAAACACCGGTGTCATATCAGGCTGCCCGTGTTACCGTGTAGTCCGCCAGAGCAGACAGAAAATCCGCTTCCCGACCGGAAAAATTCGCCAATGCCGCACTAGCCGCATCAGCCTGTTTTTTTGCGTATTCCCGGCTTTTATCAAGTCCGATCAACGCCGGATACGTCATTTTGCCTTTTGCCGCGTCACTGCCCGACGGCTTCCCCAGGCATTCCGTGTCCGTCACAATATCAAGAATGTCGTCGGTAATCTGAAAGGCCGCGCCAAGGCATGATCCGTACCTGCCGAGGGAATCCAGCGCCGCATCCTCCGCGCCTGCCAGGAGCGCTCCGCACGTGCAGGCTGCCCGCAATATGGCTCCGGTTTTCATGGACTGCATAATCCGCAGGTCTTTTTCATCCATTTCCCCAAGGCCCGTATACTGCATGTCCAGAAGCTGCCCTCCCGCCATGCCGGACGCCCCCGCCGCCAGGGCGAACTCCCCAACGGCTTTCAAAACCATATCCGCCGGACGCCGCGTACGGCACATGACCACAAAGGCGTCTGTAAGCAGGGCATCCCCGGCAAGTATGGCTGTTGCCTCATCAAACATCTTGTGACTTGAAGGTTTGCCGCGCCGCAGATCATCATCGTCCATGGCGGGCAAATCATCGTGAATCAGGGAATAGGTATGTACCATCTCGATTGCGGCGGCAAAAGGCAACACTGTATGCGGATCAACGCCGCAAAGAGCCGCGCAGGTGAGGCAAAGCACAGGACGCAGGCGTTTGCCCCCGGCCAGCAAACTGTAAAACATCGCCTCCTTGAGCCGCTCAGGCATCGGACGCTCATCCAGACACGAGGCAAGGTAGCGTTCCACCACATCGGCGCGCGTTTTCAGCATGTCTTTCATTTGTTCACTGCGCATGGGGATCCGCTCCGTCGTCCGGCGCCGTGAACTTCCACATCTCGCCGTCCTGCATGACGGCTATTTCATGCTTTGCTTTTTCCAGTTGTTCACGACAAAATCGGGAACATTTTACGCCTTCCCGGTACAGGGCCATCCCTTTTTCCAAAGGCAGGTCGACCGACTCCATGGCGCTGACAATTTCCTGCAGGCGCTCCATATTTTTTTCAAAAAAATTTTCCGACTCATCGCTCATGCGGACTGGCTCCCGGATTTTTCAAACGGGTGAATTGCGCTGACTACGGCAGACAGGGAACCATCGCACATAGAAATTTCTATATGTTGCCCAGGCATTGCGTCTCCAACAAAACGCAATACTTTCCCCTGCGGCGTTCGCGCCACAACGTACCCTCGCATACTTAAGGACAAAGGGTTGCAGGCGTCAAGCACCATTTCAACCGCTTCCAGGGCATGCTGCTTTTTTGTGTGCCATTGCCGCGCTGCACGTCCAAGGGCAAACGTCGCCTGTTGCAGTTGTTCACTCAAACGCGCATGCCGCTGCATGGGGGAAAACCAGCGCAATGCCGTCTCCTGCCCCTGCAAGCGCCCAGCCGCCTTATCAAGCCACTTTTCGGCAATACGGCGCAGGGCTGCGGTTTGCTGATCAAGCCTTTGCCGCAACGCATCACGCAAGGGCCAAAGAAGCTGCGCCGCATGAGAGGGCGTTGCCGCGCGCACATCGGCCGTCATATCGGCCAGTGTGACATCCACCTCATGCCCGATACCCGCCAACACCGGTATACGGGATTGAAATACCGCTTCAGCCACGCTTTCTTCATTAAAGGCCCACAGGTCTTCCAATGAGCCGCCGCCCCGGATCAGCACAATAACCTGCGCCCAACCCTGAGTATTGATCGCATTCACCGCCTGGACGATTTCCGCTGCCGCGCCCTCACCCTGCACCAATGCCGGAAAAAGACGAATCTGCGCTCCGCTGCCGCGATTTTTCACAAGCTCCAAAAAATCGTGCACGGCGGCCCCGGTGAGTGAGGTAACCACGGCGACGCGTTGCGCACCTTCAGACAGAGGACGCTTGCGCTCAAGTGCAAAATAGCCTTTTTCGGCCAGAGCACGCTTTCGTTCTTCAAAAAGCTGGGCTAGACCGCCCTGACCTGTCGGCTGCAAAACCTCCACCACCAATTGGTACTGGCCGCGCAGCGGAAAAATGCTGATCCGTCCGGCGCAAAAAACATACAGGCCGTTGCGCAGCAGTTCAAGCGGCGAGGGGCGCGTATTGTCATACACCTCACCCGTGAGCGGGTCAAACTGCCTGTGTCCCACACCCCGGCGCTGTTGCTGCAAAAACCAGACGCACTGTATCTGGGTATCCTGATCTTTAAGGCTGAAATAAACATGACCGGAAGACGGACGGGAAAGATTGCTCACTTCTCCACGCACCCAGACAAAAGGAAACCGCCCTTCCAGGCAATGCCGCAACTGTTCGGTGAGCTCACGAACAGTCAGCACACTTCCCTGCGCCAACTCCGTCAATTACAGACTCCAGCCGTCACGCACGGTTGCGGCCCATTTGGAAAAATCTGCGGCAAAATTTTCGAGACCAAACTCGCTTCTTTCACCGCTGCGGCGATCCTTGCATTCCACAACGCCGCGAGCAACGCTTCTGCCGCCCAGCATCAACTGCATGGGAATGCCCAGCAAATCAGCATCCTTGAATTTACTGCCCGGCCGCTCTTCACGGTCATCCAGCAACACGTCCACACCGGATTTTTGCAACAGGGCGTAAATCTCTTCTGTTTTTTCATTCACAGACGTATTGCGCAGATCCAGATTGAGCAGCGCACATTCAAAAGGCGCAATCTGCGGGGGAAAGATGCAGCCGTTTTCGTCATGATTCTGTTCAAGAGCCGCGGCCGCCACCCGCGAGACGCCGATGCCGTAACACCCCATGACCATCACCCGTTCTTTTCCGTCCTCGTCCAGAAAAATCGCACGCATCGGCTCACTGTATTTTTTATCCAGCATGAACACATGCCCGACCTCAATGCCTCTGGTCAAGGCCAGCGTGTTTTTGCAACGCGGGCAGGTAGCATCCGATACGGCGCTTTGCGCCACCTCCACATTGGCCGCGTAGTCACAATGGGAGCAGACAACAATGGTGTCTTCTCCGGTATCGGCCAATACCATAAACTCGTGCGAAAACTTGCCGCCGATAGAGCCATTATCCGCCTCAACCGCCCTGAATTTCAGGCCAAGGCGGCAAAAAATCTTCATATAGGCATCATACATGGATCTGTAACTTTTTTCAGCGCCCGCCATATCGGCGTCAAAGGAATAGCCGTCCTTCATGATAAACTCACGCCCGCGCATCAGCCCGAAACGCGGACGGATTTCATCACGAAATTTTGTCTGAATCTGGTAAAGCCGCACGGGCAGTTGACGATAAGAACGCACTTCACCGCGCACCAGATTGGTAATCACTTCCTCATGCGTTGGCCCCAAGCAACAATCGCGCTCATTACGATCCTGAAAGCGCAATAATTCCTTGCCGTAATGCTCCCAACGGCCGGTTTCCCTCCACAGGTCGGCAGGCTGCACCGCCGGCATCAACAATTCCTGAAATCCGGCATTATTCATCTCGGTACGCACAACATCGGCAATTTTATTGATAACTTTAAGCCCCAAGGGCAAGTAGGTGTATACCCCCGAAGTGAGCTGCCGCACCATGCCCGCGCGCAGTAAAAGTTTGTGACTGACAACCTCGGCATCCGCCGGAGATTCTTTTAACGTCGGGATATAACTGGAACTGTAACGCATTACTGGTATCCTTTTATTGTGTGCTGCTCCTCATTGAGCAGCGCTTGCAGCTCTTGCATAAATGCCGTGAGCAGAGCGACCTGTCCTCTGACCGAACGCACCACTTTGCCCTTACGAAATATGATGCCCTTGTCGCGTCCGCCGGCCAAGCCCAAATCCGCTTCACGCGCTTCGCCAGGCCCGTTGACGACACAACCCATAACAGCTACTTTAATAGAGGCTGTAGAATCCGCAAGTTTTTCCTCAACAGCGTCAAGCAAAGCGAAGAGATCAATTTCTGTTCGTCCGCACGTCGGGCAGGAGATAATTTCCGGCCCTCGTGAACGCAAATCCAAAGCGCGTAAAATTTCCCAGGCCACCTTTACTTCCTCAACCGGGTCAGCGGTGAGGGAAACCCGCAGAGTGTCGCCAATGCCTTCATGCAGTAAAATGCCTATGCCCACGGCGGACTTGATCGTTCCACGCATAAGCCCGCCGGCCTCGGTTACGCCCACATGCAGAGGGTAGTCGCACACGCCAGCAAGCAAACGGTATGAAGCTATGGTGTCCGGAACTGAAGATGATTTGAGAGAGACTTTGATGTCGCGAAAACCGCGATTCTCCAGCAGACGAACATGCTTGAGAGCGCTTTGCACAAGGGCTTCGGGGCATACGCCGCCGTACTTGCGTAAAAGGGATTTCTCAAGAGAACCGGAATTTACGCCAACCCGGATTACCGCCCTGTGCATCTTTGCCGCGTCCACCACCTTGTGTACATACGTTTTTGAACCAATATTGCCGGGATTGATGCGCAGCCCTTCCATCCCGGCCTCAAGTGCTGCAATGGCCAGACGATAGTCAAAATGTATGTCCGCGATCAGCGGCAGGGATGTTTTCGCGCGAATTGACGCCAGAGCTTTCGCTGCGCTGGCGTCCGGCACAGCCAGACGCACGGCTTCGCAGCCACTTCTCTCCAGTTGTTCAATCTGGGCCAGTGTGGCGGGGACATCGCGCGTGTCGGTATTGGTCATGCTCTGCACCATGACAGGCGCATTACCGCCGACAGTCAGCCCCCCTAACCGGAGGGCGCGGGTTTTCGCCTTGCGCATACCGGCTATTTTCCGCTCTTGCCGGTTGTTCCGCCCTCAAAAACAAGGGGAAGCAGCTCATCATAGTGCTGCACAGGATGCACCTTGATGCGCTTGAGCAAATCCTTGGGCACATCTTCCAGATCTTTGATATTCTGCTGTGGAAGCACCACATGCTTCAGGCCGCGCGCCACTCCGGCAAGAATTTTTTCCTTGATGCCGCCAACCGGCAACACACGGCCCTGCAAGGTAATTTCGCCCGTCATGCATAAATCCGCCCGCACCCTGCGCCCGCTTAAGGCGGAGATGATGGCCGTGGTCAATGTTACGCCTGCCGAAGGCCCGTCCTTTGGAGTCGCCCCTGCCGGCACATGCACGTGGATATCGCGTTTTACCGCGAATGACGGATCAATACCCAGATTTTCCGCACGACTGCGTATATAGCTCAACGCCGCATGGGCGCTTTCCTTCATCACATCACCCAACTGACCGGTCAATGTCAGACCACCCTTTCCCTTCATCACGCTTGTTTCCACAGTAAGCACTTCGCCGCCGGCCGGAGTCCAGGCCAAACCAAGCGCCATGCCGGGCATGAGCCTTTTTTCCTTTTCATCATCCACAAAACGAGGCACACCCAGAAGTTTTGCGACATCCCCGGCGTCCACAGAAAAAGTCCCTTTTTTCCCTTCAGCCCTTCGCCGGGCAAGCTTGCGGCAAACAGAAGCAAGTTCACGCTCAAGGTTACGCAGCCCAGCCTCACGCGTGTATTCCTTAATCACTTTTTCAACGGCGGCGTCACTAACGGCAACATCATCCGGCTTAAGGCCGTTTTCCACAATTTTCTTCGGCAACAGGTGTTTACGGGCTATCTCAACTTTTTCCTGCAGCGTATATCCGGTAAGGGGGATCACCTCCATACGATCACGCAGAGGTGCGGGAATCGTTTCCAGATGATTGGCCGTACAGAGAAACATGACCTTTGACAAATCAAAGGGAACGTTGAGATAATGATCGCTGAACGTATGATTTTGTTCAGGGTCCAGCACCTCCAGCAAAGCGGAAGACGGATCTCCGCGAAAATCCGTGCCCAGTTTGTCCACTTCGTCCAGAACGACAACCGGATTACGTGTTCCGGCCTGTTTGAGCGCCTGTATTATGCGCCCCGGCATGGAACCGATGTAGGTGCGCCTGTGCCCGCGAATTTCGGCTTCATCATGCATTCCGCCCAATGACAAGCGCTGAAATTTACGCCCCAGCGCCCGCGCAATGGAACGGCCGAGGGATGTCTTGCCCACGCCGGGAGGGCCTGTAAAACAAAGAATGGGACCTTTGGAACTGGGATTGAGCTTGCGCACGCTCAAAAATTCCAGAATACGATCCTTGACCTTGTCCAACCCGCAGTGGTCTTCATCCAACACCTGCTTGGCGTAGGCAATATCAAGGCGATCACGCGAAAATTTTTTCCAGGGCAATTCCACAAGCCAGTCCAGATAGGTGCGCACCACGTTTGCTTCTGAAGAGTCAGTGTGCATACCGGACAAACGGCGTAACTGCTTGTTCGCCTCCTTGCGCACATCCTTTGGCAGTCCGGCCTTGTCCAAAGCCTTTTTCAGCATATCCAGATCTTCTTCGGCATCTTCGTCCTTTTCTCCCAGTTCGTGACGAATGGCCTTCATCTGCTCCCGTAAAAAATAATCTTTCTGTGCTTTGTCCATACCTTCACGCGCGGAACTCTGGATACGGGCCTGCACTGTGGCCACCTCCACCTCGCGCTGAAGCTGTGCGTTGACCAATGAAAGCCGCTCCATCGCATCGTCGGCCTCCAGAATCTGCTGGGCGTCGGCGAGTTTCAGGCGCATATTGGCGGCAATCAAGTCCGCCAGTCGTCCGGGATCGTCCACCCCCTGCAAAACAGTCAACATGTCCGGAGAAGTAACGCCACGCAGAGAAAAAACTTTTTCACTCTGCTCGCGGGCGGCGCGCAAAAGCGCTTCAACAGCCGCATTCGTTTCCGGCGTGATTTCCGGAACAGATTCGACGCGAGCCTCCAAAAAAGGATCCACTTGGGAAAAATCCTTTATACGCGCGCGACTCACGCCCTGCACAAGGATTTTTACCCGAGAATCCGGCATCTTGAGCATGCGCATAACCTGAACAACTGTTCCTACTGAATAAAGATCGGCAGGCATCGGGTCTTCAACGCTTTCCTCACGTTGGGCGCAAACCAGCAAATGCCGTCCGGTCTTCAAGGCATATTCCACAGCCTGAACAGATTTATCCCGACCAATGAAAAGCGGTAAAATCATATAATTAAAAATAACAACATCGCGCACCGGCAGTACCGGCAATACATCCGGCATATGATGCTCTTCTGCGTTGCTCTCCTGTTCCTGCTCTTTATCGCTGTCTTCAATCATTATATGCCCCCCGACTGTCGAGCAATCCTGCCATGTTCCAGACTGCAACAGTCTTCATCAGTAATTATAACGTGATCCAGAAAACGTACACCCAAACGCGGCGACAACTGGCGTAGCTCATTTGTCAGATCAATATCTGACCGGGAGGGTTCCGAACAACCGCCCGGATGATTGTGCACCAGGATGATGCCTGCCGCCTTGTGCGCAAGCGCCTTTTCAAGCACATCTCTGGGCTGCACGGCAATTGCGTTAATACCGCCCTGACATAACCTTTCCCAGGCTATCATTCTGTTACGGTTGTCCACAAGCGCCAGCCAACACTCCTCATGCGGGCATCCTGCCAGCCGCGCGCTCGCCATTCGGGCCACAGCCTCCGGCGTAACCAACTCTTCCCGACGATACACGGCTGAAGCGGCATGGCGAGCCAGCAACTCGTGCAACACCCGCCAAAAACTCATAAGCCCGGAGCCAAAACCGGGCACGGCCATTAACTCGTCCGGTCTGGCATCCAGTACGCCGCGAATGCTGCCGAAACGCGCCAGCAATTCCTTCGCCAGCGGTTTGGTGTCCTTGCGCGTCAGCCCGTAGCCAAGCAAAAGTTCCAGCACCTCATACTCCGCCATAACGGAAGGATCACGCTCAAACCGGGAACGCAGGCGGCTGCGGTGTCCCATATGTGCCGAAACGAGTTCCACAGTCATAGAGATAATCAGTCCTGCATGATAGGCAAGAGGTTTGAATCAGGAATCCCGGAATAAACCTGTCAGACTGGCGACAAGAAAGTCAAGGCTTTGTTCTGTAGTGCGACAACCGCTTTTTACCCGGCATTCGGCATCCATAACGGTTGCCAATCCCTCGGCCACACCGGCATAGCCAAGACGCTGGGCAAGCCGGCGTTTGAAATTCGCATCCGACGGGTGCATACGCGCATCTTCACCGGCCAAAATACGCCAGAACAAACGAAAGTCACGCTCCATAAACACCAGCAGGCGGAAAAAAAGATTATCGCTGTCATTACTGCGCGTAAGCTCCTTCCGGGCTGCGGGCAAATTGCCCCCTTCCATATGGCGGATGCAGGCAAATATATCACATTCAAGACTCAAGGTCGACGCGGCCACCATTGACACGGTTATGTGGGCAATCTCCCCATCCTGCGCGCCGCACAGAAGGGCAAATTTTTGCAGCTCGTTTTCAATAGCCCCGGCATCCGTCGGAGCAGAGGCGCAAAACTGTTCCAGAGCTTCAGGCGCAAAACTGAGGCCCAATGCCCTGGCGCGCTCCCTCACATGTTTTTCAATACTGCGCTCTGTCAATCCCTCATGACGCCATGTCCAACCACGTTGCTCCGCAAAATCGTAACAGCGCAATTTGGCGATATGCGCGGGCAGTTTGGGCTTTCCCTTTTCCCATTTCACTTCCAGACAAAAAAAAGGCCGACACTGCTCAAGCGGGCGCGCCAGCGCCTGGGAAATCTTCTTCCAGGTAGCCGCGGTCCATAGATGCGCCTGCCGGACAATCACCATACGTGAGTTGCTGAACATCCCCCCAAGGGTAAGGTGATCCCAAAAAACCGGCTGCGGTTCTTCGTCTCCCCAATAAACGTGCCGCTCCCATGAACTGCCGTCAGACGCGGCGACAGACGCCATTTGCTCAAGGCGCATCCGGAGCAGCATGCTGTCCGGGCAAATCAAAAAATTGAAACCGGGCTTGTCGGCGGACATATGTCTATCCGGCGACAATATTGACAAGTTTGCCGGGAACCACGATAACCCTGTGAATCGTCAAATGTTCCGTATGCCGCTTTACCGCCGGATCCGCCAGCGCCGCCTGTTCCAGCGCCGCCTTATCCGCTTCGGCCTGTATTTCCAGTGAGCCCCGCAGCTTGCCGTTAACCTGCAAGGCGATGGTCAGCATTTTACTGGCTGCGGCCGATTGGTCCCAGTCGGGCCAGGGCTGGTTGAAAAGAGGAACGCTGTGACCGAGACGTTCCCACAATTCTTCACAAATATGGGGCGCTATCGGTGAAAGCAGCGTAAGCGCCGTTGCCATGGCCGACGAAAAAACGCGGCGATCCGCCTCGTCCATGCCCAGGCGCTCACGGACAAGATACATGGCGTTGACCAGTTCCATGACAGCGGCGATAGCGGTGTTGAATTGAAAACGCCCGCCCATGTCCTCACTGACTTTTTTTACCGTAAGATGTTCTTTGCGGCGCAATTCGGCAGCCTGCTCGCTCTGAACATCGGCATCTCCCGCTCCGCACGCCCCAAGCGGCAAAAATCTGGCTTTTTCTTCAACAAACAGCCGCCACACGCGCCCCAAAAAACGAAACGCACCCTCAATGCCTGCGTCAGACCAGTCAAAATCTCTCTCTGGCGGGGCTGCAAACAGACAAAATAAACGCACTGCGTCTGCGCCGTATTTATTGATCATCTCCGTTGGATCAACAACATTACCTTTGGATTTTGACATTTTGGCACCGTCTTTCAGCACCATGCCCTGCGTCAGCAGATTGGTGAAAGGCTCCGACAAATCCTTTGGGAAAAAACCCATATTCCGGAGAACTCTGGTAAAAAAGCGGGAGTACAGCAGATGCAGTATGGCGTGCTCCACCCCACCTATGTACTGATCTACAGGCAGCCAGTATTCAAGCGCGTCCTGACTGAACGGAGCACTGGCGTTGCGGGCGTCGGTATAGCGGGCAAAATACCAGGACGACTCCACAAACGTGTCCATGGTGTCTGTTTCGCGTCTGGCCCGACCGCCGCAGCGCGGACAATCACAACCCACAAATGAAGACAGTTCCGTCAGCGGAGAACGCCCGTCATCGCCGATTTTTGCGTCAAGAGGCAAAAGCACAGGCAAGTTCTCCTCTTTTTCGGGCACAACACCACATCTGTCACAATACACAACAGGGATGGGCGCGCCCCAGTAGCGCTGGCGCGAGATATTCCAGTCCTTTAAACGGAACTGCGTGCTGGCGCTGCCCCTGCCGCCTGCGGCAAGGGCGTCCGCCACGGCTTTTTTGCCCTCTTCATTGCGCAAACCGTTAAACGGCCCGGAATTGACCATAATTCCTTCGCCCGTAAAGGCCTCATCCATGCCGTCGGCTTCAAGGGATTTTCCCTCAGGGCAAATGACTACGCGCACAGGCAAGTTGTACTTGCGGGCGAAATCAAAATCGCGCTGATCATGCGCCGGAACCCCCATGACCGCGCCGGAACCGTAATCGGCGATCACAAAGTTGCCGAGCCACAGCGGCACCCGTTCGCCGGTAAAGGGATGCACAGCATACGCGCCCGTGAAAATGCCTTCTTTTTCCAGTGTATCGGACTGCCGGTTGATACGATCCATATTCCGTATGCGTTTCACAAAAGCGCGCACTTCATCAGCTTTTTCATAACCCGTTATAAGCCTTTCCACCAGCGGATGCTCCGGGGCAAGCGTCATGAATGTCACCCCGAAAAGCGTGTCGGGGCGAGTAGTAAAGACATCTATGCCGGCGTCCGCGTGTTCCTCGGCAAGCCCGAACATGACCGTTGCACCAATGGATTTGCCTATCCAGTTGCGCTGCATGGCAAGCACGCGCGCAGGCCAGCCGTTTTCAAGGAGAGACAAATCATCAAGCAACTCATCACCGTAAGCGGTAATCTTCAGAAACCACTGCACAAGGTCTTTTTGCTCCACACGGCTTTCGCAACGCCAACAAAATCCGTCAATAACCTGCTCGTTCGCCAGCACCGTGTGGCAGGACGGACACCAGTTTTGCGGCGATTTTTTTCGGTATACAAGATCGTTTTGCAAAAGACGCAAAAAAAACATCTGTTCCCAGCGGTAATATTCCGGTCTGCACGTCGCGATTTCCCGCGACCAGTCATAGGAATAGCCGAGACGTTGCATTTGGGTTCGCATGGCGTCAATGTTGGCGTATGTCCATTTTACCGGATGCGTATGATTCTTGATGGCCGCATTTTCCGCCGGCAGGCCAAAGGCGTCCCATCCCATAGGGTGCAGCACGTTAAAGCCCTGCATACGTTTGCACCGCGCCACCACATCACCGATGGAGTAGTTGCGCACATGCCCCATGTGGATGTTGCCCGATGGATAGGGAAACATTTCAAGTACATAACATTTTTTCTTGTCTAAATCGACGCTGACGGCAAAGTCATTTCCCGCCTGCCAGCGCGCCTGCCATTTTTGTTCTACAATTTCCGGATCGTAACGAACTTGTGTCATAGGGCACCAAAAAAATTAAGAATTACAGCAAGGTTCTGCTATGCGGGTCAGTTCTCCACTTTCTACAGCCTTTGCCATAGCATCAAGAATGCCGTTGATAAAATTTTTCGCATCATCCGCACCAAACTGGCGGCTCAACTCAAAGGCTTCGCGGACAGCTATCCTGGACGACACATCCTGGCGAAAAAGCATCTCAAAAACAGCCAGACGGAGAAGAACGAGTTCAACACGCCCTATACGATCTACACGCCAGTTATGAGAATAACGGCTGATGGCGGCATCCAGTTCAGAACTTGCATTCCAGACACCCTCCACCAGATCCCAGGCAAAACCCGCCAATTCTTCGAAATCTCCCAACTTGCTTTTACCGCTTGCACCAAGCGAATGCAAAAAAGCCCGGCGCAGTTCCTCCTTGCTGGACACAGGTACAAAGGAAAGCCCATAGAGCGTCTGAAAAGCGACTTCGCGTCCGGCCCGTTGTTTTTTGATCCGGGGCATGGATTACAGTTGCTCCAGCACGCGTATGGTTTCCAGCATGGCGGCAGCGGCTTCCGCTCCCTTGTTTCCGCTCTTTGAGCCGGCACGCTCAACGGCCTGCTCAATGGTGTCGCAGGTCAGCAAGCCAAATCCCACCGGCGTGCCGGAGGCCATCATCGCCTGGGCAATGCCCTTGGTGGCCTCGGCACAAATATAGTCAAAATGCGGCGTCCCGCCGCGAATCACCGCTCCCAGCGCCAAAATACCATCAAATGTTTTTTTGGCGGCCAATTTCTGGCAGATCAGCGGCAATTCAAACGCACCTGGCACGCGCACAATTGTCATATCCGATGCCCTGCCCCCATGGCGTTCCAGATAATCCAGCGCGCCGCCGACAAGACGATCCACAATAAAATCATTAACACGCGTAGCCACAACGGCTATTTTTAAACCAGCCGCGTCCATACGCCCCGCGATGGTTGTGACAGACTCCATATTACTCACTCCTATATAAAACCGTTACGCAACAACAAATCTTTGCTCACGCCCACGGATTTTTCCATACCGGCAACGCCGGTCTCCATCAGTCGGCGCACATATTTACCTATCATATCCGTTTCCATATTAACAAGCGCGCCGGCACGCCAACCGCACGCAGTCGTGTGCTTTTGCGTATCCGGAATAATATTGACCTCCAGATAATTTTCTCCGCACACGGTCACTGTCAAGCTGATCCCGTCAAGCGCCACTGATCCCTTTGGAATAACTTCCGGGGCAAAGGCGACCGGAAAGACAAACCGGTATATACGCGACTGACCCGCCGCACGCGTTTCCAAAACGCTGGCGATGCAGTCCACATGCCCGCTCACCAGATGCCCTCCCAGACGCTCTCCCAGCGCCAGCGCCCGTTCCATATTGACAAGCGCGCCGACTTTGAGAGCGGAAAACGTCGTCTGCGACAAAGTATGCGCTGAAGCGTATACGGTAAAACTGTCGGAGCCGTGTTCCTCAACCGACAAACAGACCCCGTTGACGGCAATGGATTCTCCGTCGGAAAGATTTTCCAGAACATACAGCGGGCGTATCGTCAGGCGGCTTTCCGCGCCGCTTTTACGCAAGGAAACCACTTCGCCCTGCCCCTGAATTATCCCCGTAAACATGCTGTCCTGCCCTTTATGCGACGGTATACCGTTGCGATGCCACAACAGCCGGACGCAAACAGATATGGATGTCTCCTCCGTATTCGTGCGCCCGGCTCACCCGCAGGGACAGGGCTTCGTCGAGACTTAACGGGGAGCGACCGGTAAAAAGGGGACGAGCCTGATTGTCTCCAAAAATCATGGGGGCCAGATGCAGCCTGAATTCATCTACAACGCCGGCTTCCAACAGGGCCATGCCTATTTGCGCCCCTCCCTCGCACAGAACATAGGGGCAACGCAATTCACTGCGCAACATGCGCAACATGCCTGAAAAATCCGGGTACCCACGTGAGTCTGGCCCCAAGGGCAGTACGCGCACCCCCAGCCTGGACAATTCCAATGCCGCCGGTGAAGCCGCCAGTGCCGGAGAAACAAGAAAAACCGTCTGTTGCGCCCGTTCTTTAAGCAGATAAAAATCATCGCCGGGCAACGGCAAACGTGATGTGAGCACACAGGCCAGCGGCTGCTGGCCTTCCGCATATTGTCCACGCGCCGTTAGCTGCGGGTTATCGTTCCTGAACGTGCCACCGCCTATCAGCACCGCGCCCCCGCAACGCCCGATGCCGGCCCGCAGTTTCTGCACTTCTTCGCGTGACGCATCTGAACTGATCCATTGGGATTGGCCGCTGCGCGTGGCAATGCGACCGTCCAGCGTGGCAGCCATTTTTAAAATCACATAAGGACGATCGGTATTCTGCCAAACAAAAAAATCCGCCACCAAATCAAGGCATTCCTGTTCACAAACGCCCCCAACCACATCCAGTCCCGCCGCACGCAGACGCGCGGCTCCCCCTGCGGCCAATGGATTGGAATCCGCCGCCCCCATGACAACTCGCCCTATGCCGGCGTCCAATATGGCTTGTGTGCAAGGCGGCGTCCTGCCCTGATGGTTGCAGGGTTCCAGCGTGACCACGAGCGTTGCGCCAACCGTATCCTGATTGCGCGCCGCCGCATCCTTGAAACAGGCCACTTCCGCGTGATCCTCCCCGGCGGCGCGATGAAAACCCGACGCCACAATACGATTGTCACGCACCAGCACAGCGCCCACGGTCGGGTTCGGCCACGCGCTCCAGCGCCCCAGTTCGGCCAGGACAATGGCCTGCCGCATAAAGGGAGTATACTCCTGTTCAGGCATAGGATACGTTTCCGATGTCCGGCCTGTTTACGCGCTCAATTGTCACTCCGGCTTCCTCAAACATTGTCGCGGCCAGATCATCAGCATATTCCTCAGTATAGATGATATGACGTATGCCGCAATTTATCAGCATCTTGGCGCAAAGCACACAGGGATGTGTCGTACAGTAAAGCTCCGCCCCCTGGATGGTTATGCCGTGCACTGCGGCCTGGATGATAACATTTTGCTCGGCATGCAGACCTCTGCAAATTTCATGTCGCTGCCCGGAAGGAACGACCAGCCGTTTGCGCAGGCATCCGACATCCAGGCAATGGGGCACGCCCGCCGGCGCGCCGTTATACCCTGTCGCCAATATGCGCTTGTCCTTGACAGCCACTGCCCCCACACGACGGCGCAAACAAGTGGATCGTTCACTCACCAGATAGGTGATGTTTATGAAATACTCGGACCAGGGCAATCGCTGCATGGCGCACATCCCTGTGCTACCAGGCAAACAGGGGGAAGCTTCTGGCAAACGCTTCCACATTTTTGCGAAGCCCTTTCAGCGCCGCGGCGTCATTGCGTTTTTGCAAAGCCTCAATGATAAAATCGGCCACAGCGCGAATATCATCTTCGCGCATGCCGCGTGTGGTCAGAGCGGCTGTGCCCAGACGAACGCCCGATGTCACAAAAGGCGAACGCGTTTCAAAGGGCACCGTGTTTTTGTTCACTGTAATCCCGGCTTTATCCAGCGTTTCTTCGGCTTCCTTGCCGGTCATATCGGTCGAAGTCAAATCCATCAGCAAAAGGTGATTGTCCGTGCCGCCTGAAACAAGCTGATACCCGGCGTCTGTCAGGCGCTTTGCCAATACGGCGGCATTACTGATCACTCTGCGCTGATAATCCACAAAAGCAGGGCGCAAGGCCTCACCGAAAGCGACCGCCTTGGCCGCGATGACATGCATAAGCGGCCCGCCCTGGATACCCGGAAAAATCTGGCTGTTTAACGTTTTTTCCATATCTCCACCGGCCAGAATCATGCCCCCGCGAGGGCCGCGTAAAGTTTTGTGAGTGGTCGCGGTGACGATATGCGCGTGTAAAACCGGATTTTCATGAAGCCCCGCAGCCACAAGGCCTGCAATGTGCGCCATGTCCACTATGAGCTTTGCGCCGACTTCATCGGCAATGGCGCGAAAGCGGGCAAAGTCGATACGGCGCGGATAGGCGCTGGCCCCGGCTATGATCACGGCAGGCTTGTGCTTGTTCGCCAGCGTCGCCACTTCTTCATAATCAATGCGACCGGTCTCCTTCCGCACGCCGTAGGACACAACTGTAAAAAGACGACCGGAAAAACTGACCGGACTTCCGTGCGTCAGATGTCCGCCATGCGAAAGATTCATTCCCAGGATAACGCCGCCGGGCTTGAGGCAGGCGAAATAGGCAGCCATATTGGCCTGTGAGCCGGAATGCGGCTGAACATTCGCGTATTCACTCTGAAAAAGTTTCTTTGCCCTGTCCTGGGCAAGTATTTCCGCCATGTCCACATACTCGCAGCCGCCATAATACCGCTTTCCGGGGTATCCTTCCGCATATTTGTGCGTCAACACGCTGCCCTGGGCCTCACGTGTTGCCGGGGACACAAAATTTTCGGAGGCAATCAGCTCAAGATTACTTATCTGGCGATCAGATTCCAAAATGATGGCTCTGGCGATCTCCGGATCCTGCAACAATATCTCGTTCATATTCCGCCGCCCTTTGGTAGCGATGCATTTGCGGTAAACAAGCGGCTAACCGATCCACTTTTTCAATATCAAACTTGCATTGGCCCCACCGAACCCAAAAGAGTTGCACATGGCATACTCACAGACAATATGTTTGGAGCCATCGCCCATATAATCCAGATCGCACTCGGGATCAGGATTTTCCAGGTTGATGGTGCCGGGAATCATCTCGTCGTGCAGGGCAAGCGCGGTAAATACCGCCTCAATGCCGCCAGCGGCACCCAAAAGATGGCCGGTCATGGATTTTGTGGCCGATATCTTTATTTTCCCCGCGTGATTGCCAAATACCTGTTTTATTGCCCTGGTTTCCGTAGCGTCATTGAGACGCGTGGAGGTCGCGTGCGCGTTGATGTGTCCCACAGCCGACGCCGGAATGCTGGCTTCGCGCAAAGCGTTGTGCATGGCCCTTGCCATGCCCTCGCCATCTTCGCGGGGTGCCGTCATGTGGTAGGCATCGCCTGACGCCCCGTAGCCCACCACTTCGGCGTAGATTTTCGCGCCGCGAGCACGGGCGCTTTCCAGATTTTCCAAAAACACAATTCCAGCTCCCTCGCCAATCACAAAACCATCCCGCAAGGCGTCAAAAGGCCGCGAAGCCTTGGCAGGGTTGTCGTTGTGCCGGGTGGAAAGGGCCTTGAGGGCCATAAATCCACCCACGGCCAGAGGGGTGACCGTGGCTTCTACGCCTCCGGAAACAGCGGCCGTAACCCTGTTCAGCAGAATCTCGCTGTAGGCCGTGCCAATGGCGTGTACGCCGGAGGCACAGGCGGATGTTGTGACGAAATTCGGCCCTTTCGCGCCGGTAAAAATCGACACCTGACCTGCCCCCATATTTGAAATCAGCATGGGTATCATGAAAGGTGAAATTCTGCCTGGCCCTGCTTCCAGCAATTTGGTATGCCAAACCTCAATGGTGTGCAGACCGCCCATGCCGACGCCAAGAATCACGGCGACGTCAAAGGCGTTGCCTGTTGTAATTGCAAAGCCGGAGTCACGCATAAGCGCGGAACCGGCGACCACAGCGAATTGTGAAAAACGATCCATGTGCCGCGCCTGTTTGGCGGGCATGAAATCCTCCGGCACAAAATTTTTCACTTCACCAGCTATACGTGAGTCATAGGCGGAAGCGTCAAAAAGCGTAAGAGGCGCAATGCCTGATTCTCCGGCAAGCAAATTTTTCCATGAATTGCTGATATCATTGGCGAGAGGTGTAATACCAGACACCCCTGTGATCACGACACGTGGACGGACCATGTGGACTCCTTAAAAAACCGTCGGCTTACTATTTTTTCTTGTTTTCAATATAGGTGACGGCATCCTGAACTTTAAGGATTTTCTGGGCATCATCATCAGCAATTTCAATATCGAATTCCTCTTCCATAGCCATAATAAGCTCTGTCAGGTCAAGGGAATCAGCGCCAAGATCTTCCACAAACGAAGCTTCAGGCTTCACTTCGTCGGCGTTCACACCCAATTGCTCAACAATAATTTTGATAACTTTTGCCTCAAACTCAGACATACCTTCCTCCAGCACTGTTTTTATTATTTTATATATGATCCGTAGTTCTCAGCAGTACATACCACCGTTCACAGCCAGGATCTGCCCGGTAATGTAAGAGGCTTTGTCCGAAACCAGAAAGGCCACGGCCTCCGCCACATCCTGCGGCGTACCCATACGTTTCAAGGGGATGATCGCCGTATAGCTTTCACGGGATTCACCACTCAACGCCGCCGTCATATCCGTTTCGATAAAGCCGGGCGCAACCGCGTTAACAGTAACATTGCGGGACGCCAGTTCCTTGGCGCAGGCTTTTGTAAGCCCCAGCAGAGCGGCCTTGGCCGAGGCGTAATTCACCTGCCCGGCATTGCCCATCTGGCCCACCACAGAAGATATGTTGACGATGCGCCCCGCGCGGTTCCTGCTCATAATTTTCGCCGCCTCACGCGTACAGGCGAAAGCCCCGCGCAAATTGACGGCAAGCACCCCGTCAAAATCCTCATCCTTCATGCGCACCAGAAAACCATCTCTGGTAATGCCGGCATTATTGACAAGCACAGCAAGATTTACCCTGTCCTTTATTTCGCGCCCGAAAAAATCCGCCACAGCGGAGCTGTCGCTCACGTTCAAAGCAAACGCCTTTGCCCGCCCGCCTGCGGCTGTAATGTCATCAACCACGTTTTTGGCTTCATCAGGACGGCTTACATAGGTCAAAAAAACCTGAAATCCATCGCGGGCAAGCGCTTTTGCGATGGCCCCGCCAATACCGCGCGAACCGCCCGTCACCACTGCGGTTGGAAAATTCGTGGCATGTGCCGTACTCATAATTTCCGCCATATTGTTCATATTGTTCCTGTCTCAAGAAAGTTGCCTTGTACAACACTTTTTCCAAAATTTCAATGCACGTAATGCGTGTCCGCAAATAAATATTTTAAAACCTCAACAGGCCCGCTCCCCATGTCAGACCTGCGCCAAATGCCGTGATCAGCACGCGATCCCCGGACTGTATTCTTCCGGCGGCATGCGCTTCGTACAAGGCAAGGGGAATGGACGCGGAAGAGGTATTTCCGTACTTGTCCACATTTACAAACACACGGTCGGCGTTTATGTGCAGGCGGCTGCCAGCCGCTTCAATAATTCGAAGATTGGCCTGATGGGGCACAAAGAGATTCACATCCTTGATGCCAAGGCCGTTGCGCTCCAGAATTTCCTCACAAACAAGCGACATCTGGCGCACGGCATGCTTGTATGTTTCCCGGCCGTTCATGGAAATAAAAAAATCTTCTCCGATTGTATCGCCAAGCTTGTATTGGCAGGAAGAGCCGCCACCTACGTTAATCAACTCGTTCAGTGACCCGTCACTCTTGCAAATGACGTCTTCCAGCAAGGGTGAAACGCCCTTGCTTTCCGCCGTCAACACGCACGCCGCCGCCGCATCGCCAAAAAGCACGCAGGTGCCGCGATCGTTCCAGTTAAGCCTGCGGGTCATCGCTTCCACGCAGACAAAAAGAATCCGCGCGCCGGTCTCCCGCGCAAGAATGCTCCAGCAAAGCGACATCCCGTACAGAAAGCCGGAGCAGGCGGCGCTGATATCAAAAGCCATAACCTGCCCCGCGTTCAGGAGGCCGGACAAAATGGCGGCCACCGGGGGCGAAATTCTGTCCGGCGAGGATGTCGCCACGACAATATGCGTCAGGGCATCAATGTCCATACCGGCTTTTTGCAAAACATCGCGGGCGGCAATCAGGGCAAGGTCGGAGGCGTTTTCCGTGTCCGCAAGTTTACGCCGTTCCCTGATGCCGGTACGCGAAACAATCCATTCATCGTTTGTGTCCGTCAGTTTGGACATATGGTCGTTGGTCAGAATGCCTTCAGGCGCGTACGCGCTCAAAGAGCGTATATAACAAGCAACATTCATTGTATGTACCGTAAGTTAAATGGCTCGGGAGAACCGGGTCAGTTCTTCGTTGGCAAGAATAATTTCAGCAAGACGGGCGTTGACCCCCTTGCGCACAAAAAAACCGCTCATCTTGACGGCATTGCTTATAGCGCGAACATCAGACCGACCGTGGCAGACGATGACCAACTCCCGCAGTCCGAGCAGCGGAGCTCCACCGTATTCGGCATAATCAACCGTGTGGGCAAACTTTTTAAAAGCGCTTTTTGCCAGCATCCCGCCCAACGCAGGCAAGATGCCGGACATGAATACTTTTTTGAACATGCGAGTCAAAGAACCCGCAATGCCTTCACTCAATTTCAGCACCACATTGCCCACAAAACCGTCGCACACCACAACATCCAAATTTCCGGTAAAAATATCACGCCCTTCCGCGTTCCCCACAAAATTAAGATTTTGCGCCATCTTGAGAAGATCATAGGCTTCCTTGACCAGAGAGTTTCCTTTGCCTTCTTCCTCGCCTATGCTCAAAAGGCTTATACGCGGCGCGGAATAGTCCAGAAGGTCACGGGCAAAGGCTTCACCCATAAGGCCGAACTGAAAAAGATGGTACGGGCGGCAATCCACATTGGCACCCACATCCAGCACCAACACAGGCTTTTTTTCCGTGGGCATCATGGTCGCCAAGGCCGGACGCTCAACACCCGGAAGCCGTCCGATGATAAACATGCCGCAGGCGACTGTCGCCCCGGAATGCCCGGCGCTGACAACGGCCACGGCCGCACCGTCCTTGACCAGACGGCAGGCTATCTGGATGGATGATTTTTTTTTACGGCGCAGAATGTCCGAAGGTTTTTCGTTCATATGCACCACTTCGTCAGCATGAACAATATCAAAATGCAGGCCGTCAACGTTAATTTTCGCCAATTCCGGCTCAATGCTCCGGGTATCGCCCACAAGCAGCGCGTGCAAATCATAAAGACGGCATGCCTCCAGAGTGCCCGGCACCATCACCGAAGGTCCGAAGTCTCCCCCCATGGCGTCAACAGCTATGACGGGGCGGTCACTCATTATTCAGCTTCAGTTTTGGCGATCACCTGACGGCCCTTGTACATGCCGCAGGCAGGACAAACACTGTGGGGCAGCGTGGGTTCACCGCATGTGCAATAAATAACCGGCGGCGTGTCCACATGATGATGTGAACGACGCATCCCTTTACGGGAACGGGATTTTTTATTTTGTTGAACAGCCATACCTTCTCCTTCTTCAAGACAAACGCCATCCAGCGGCGGCAGCACCTGCGGCACCGCAAGAGTTGGCAATATAAAAAATTCCAGTGTGGTTGTCTAGGGCTTACGCAAAACAACTCCGCGCAATACCGAAAAGCGCGGATCGCCCTCATCACGTCGGCAAGAACAGTTTTCCACATTCAGATTGGCGCCGCACACGGCGCAAAGGCCTTTACAATCATCTGAACAGAGCGGGGCCACCGGCAAGGCCAGAACAAATTCTTCCCAGCAGATGGCGTTCAAATCCAGCATCGGGGTGGTGTTTTCGTATAAGATGCGATTTTCCGATTCCAGCGCACTGTCGTCCCTACCTGGAAATTCTTCAAAATTTTCAAAATCGGCGTTTACTGCCACCACGGCGTCTTCAGCGCAACGGTTGCAGGACAGAATGACCTCACCGTCAATCCTGCCCCGTACAAGACAGCCGTCGTCAGCGGGCAGCAGCGTCAAGCGCGCGCGCAACGGCCTGCTTATCCGGCAGTCCATGGCAAAATCCTGAAGCGGCCCCTGCCAGATGGCCGGATCGTCCAATATGAACGTCCTTCCCTCGCCGGGAATATCGCTGAGCAATATTAAATGTCTGCGCATTGAATACCTCAGAAAAAAAGCGCCAGGGCGAGTCCGGCAAAAACAACTCCCGCAGCGCGGTGCATCAACACCTGACCACGCGGCGAGGCGTTAAACCAGACAGCCAGACGACCGCCCAAAAAAGACGCAATAAAAAAAACAAAAAGTGTGGACAACATGAACAAAGCGCCCAGCGACATAACCTGCAAGGCGACGCCGCCACGTGACGGGTCACAAAATTGCGGCAAAAACGCCAAAAAAAACAGGGAGATTTTAGGATTGGTAATATTCATCACTATGCCGCGCCGGTACAGAACCGCATAGCCGGGGAATGACCCGCCCTGCGCGCGCACCGCAAGATATCCGGCGCGAAAAGACAGCCAGGCCAGATAGAGCAGGTACAGCGCGCCGGCTGTTTTGAGCACCGTGAAGGCAAGGGCGGATCTCTGGATAAGGGCCGCAACGCCCATAGCCACGGCGGCTGTATGAGCGCACAGACCCGTCAACAGCCCGAATGTTGTCGCAATGCCGGCGTTGACACCATGCACCGCCGATTGCGTCAGCACAAAGATAATGTCCGGCCCCGGAGCGACGCCAAGCAGCAAGGACGCGACAAAAAACGTCAGCGCCACATCAGGAGTCAACATACCGGCCCCTGTAACGAGTCCAGCTTTTTGGAACGCGGGCACGACTTGACGGCCATTTCAAGCCTGAGCGCAACGCCCTTGTGCGTGCATTCGCGGCTTGCCAGCAAACGCGCGGGCCGCCTGCCCACTGTGTACCGCGCGCCGCCGGGAAGTTTCCCATTGTGCTGTGCAAGACGCCGCTCCACATCTCTGGTAATGCCGCAATACAACGTGCCATCGGCGCATTCCAGCAAATACACGTGCCAGGGCGAAACAGCGGGATACTGCGTCATGTCATTTGTACCGCGCACCGGTGGCGGCGGAACCGACAAGGCGCGCATAACGCCGCAACACCGGGTAGGGAGTGTCTTTTTGCAATGCTGTGAACGAGGTTTTACGCGCGGCAAGCTCATTTTCATCCACCAGCAGATCCAGTTTGCGCTCCGCGATATCAATGCGTATCATGTCACCTTCGCGCACAAGGGCAATGGGGCCTCCATCCGCCGCTTCAGGTGAAATATGCCCGATAGCCGCGCCGTTGGTGCCTCCGGAAAACCGTCCGTCGGTCAACAGCGCCACATCTCTGCCCAGCCCCATTCCGGTAATGGCCGCTGTCGGCGAAAGCATCTCACGCATGCCCGGCCCGCCGCGCGGTCCCTCATAACGAATGACAACACCGTCCCCGGCCTTGATGTCGCCGCCAAGAACGGCCTGCATGGCGCTTTCTTCAGAATCAAACACCCGCGCCCGCACATCCCGCCGCATCATTTCCGGCGCCACGGCCGACTGTTTGACAACCGCACCGTCCGGCGCGAGGCTGCCGCGCAGGATAGCTATGCCACCCTGTTTGGAGTAAGCCTGCCCTATGGGACGAATGACTTCCGCGTCCAGAATGCGGGCGTTCAGATCTTTAAGATTTTCTCCCACGGTCTTGCCGGTCACCGTCATACAATCTTTGTGGATCAGCCCCAACTTGTCCAGCTCGCTCATAACGGCGGGTATGCCGCCCGCATTGTCCAGATCAACCATAAAATGCTTTCCGGCAGGAGAAAGCTTGCACAGATTCGGACTCTTGCTGCTCACTTCATCAAAAATTTCCAGCCCGATGCCAAGCCCGGCTTCTCCAAAAATCGCCGGCAAATGCAACACTGTATTTGTGGAACAGCCAAGGGCCATGTCCACAGCCACGGCATTTTCCACAGATTTTTGCGTCACGATGTCGAGCGGACGGATGCCGTTTTTGAGCAGATGCATGACCTTCATGCCCGCCGATTTTGCAAGACGCACCCGGGCGGCGCTCACCGCGGGGATAACGCCGTTGCCCGGCAGTGCCACGCCGATGGTTTCAGCCAGACAGTTCATGGAATTGGCCGTGAACATGCCCGCACAGGCACCACAGCCGGGACAGGCCCGCTCCGTCATGCATTCCAGTTCATTCTCGGTCATTGTCCCGGCGCGCACACGCCCCACCGCCTCAAAAACGGTGATCAAGTCCCCTCGTGTGTTCGGGTCAAGTTTGCCGGGCAGCATAGGCCCGCCGGACACCAGGACGGAAGGCAAATTCAGGCGCATCATGGCCATGAGCATGCCCGGCGTGCACTTGTCGCAGTTGGGGATGAACACCAGAGCGTCAAAAGCGTGCGCACGGGCCATAATTTCTGTGGAATCCGCGATAAATTCACGTGAAGGCAGGGAAAATCGCATGCCTTCATGATTCATGGCGATGCCGTCACACACGGCGATGGCCGGAAATTCCAACGGTGTGCCGCCTGCCATGCGCACTCCCGCCTTGACGGCCTGGGCCAGCGTGTGCAGGTGTATGTGCCCCGGCACAATTTCACTGGCGGCGTTGACCACGCCCACAAGGGGGCGCCCCATTTCTTCCCTGGTCAGACCAAGGGCATAAAGCAATGACCGGTGCGGAGCCTTCTCCAGGCCGTCTTTCATCTTTTTGCTGCGCGCGTCGTCCATAATTCCCTATTCCCCCTTTTTTTCCAGCTTCGCCCAAGTATCGCGCAAGGTGGCGGTACGGTTGAACACCGCCAGACCTTGCGTGCTGTCCCTGTCTTTGCAAAAATATCCCAATCGCTCAAATTGCACGCACTCTCCCGTTTTTGCCGATTCCGCCAGCGCAGGTTCAAGCAGCGCCTGTGCGAGGCGCAACGAATCAGGGCTGAGATTGTCCAGAAACGTCCTGCCTTCCGGCACGTCTTCCGGATTTTCCACAGCAAACAGATGCCCGTACAGACGAACAACAGCGGGCACGGCGTGACCGGCCGAAACCCAGTGAATGGTTCCCCTTACCTTGCGGCCGTCGGGACTTTGCCCGCCGCGGCTTTGCGGATCATACACACAGCGCAGTTCCCTGACGTTTCCTGACTCGTCCAGCACGGCCTCGCGGCAAGTGACGAGATATGCGTAGCGCAGGCGCACCTCGGCGCCCGGCGAGAGACGGTGAAACTTTTTTGGCGGTTCAAGGCGGAAATCATCGCGGTCAATATATAATTTCCGTGAAAACGGTACGTTGCGGCTGCCGAAAGCGGGATTTTCCGGATGGAGCGGCATGTCAAATACCTCCACCGCATCTTCGGGATAATTTTCAATAACCACCTTTACAGGGTCAAGCACGGCCATGAGGCGCGACGCGCGCTTGTTCAGGTATTCGCGTATGCAAAATTCCAACATGGCGTATTCCACAGTGGAATTCACACGCGCCAATCCCACGCGGGCGCAAAATTCACGCAGGGCCTCCGGCGGCACGCCGCGTCTGCGCAAACCGCATAATGTCGGCATGCGCGGGTCATCCCAGCCGCTGACATGACCGCTCTCAACAAGCTGTATCAGCTTGCGCTTGGAAAGCACAGTATTGGTGACGTTCAGCCGCGCGAACTCTATTTGCTGCGGATGATACACGTTTAACGCGTCAAGCACCCAGCCGTACAGTTCACGGTTATTTGCAAACTCCAGCGTACACAACGAGTGTGTGACGCCTTCCAGCGAGTCCGACAGGCAGTGCGTGTAGTCGTACAGGGGGTAAATGCACCATGCATCCCCTGTGCGATGATGCGCGGTATGGCGAATCCGGTACAGCACGGGATCGCGCATAATCAGATTTGACGCGGCCATATCAATTTTTGCGCGCAGCACACGCGCCTCGTCAGGAAATTCCCCGGCGCGCATACGCCGGAACAAATCCAGATTTTCTTCCACACCACGGTTGCGGTACGGGCTTTCCTGCCCAGCCTGCGTCAATGTGCCCCTGTATTCACGTATTTCATCAGTGGACAAGTCGTCCACATAGGCTTTGCCCATTTTAATCAGTTGTTCGGCATAAGCGTACAACTGCTCAAAATAATCCGAAGCGTAGTATTCACGGTTCTGCCAGTCTCCACCGAGCCAGCGCACATCCTCGCGGATGGAATCCACGTATTCGGTGTCTTCCTTCGCGGGATTGGTGTCGTCAAAACGCAGATTACACATACCGTTAAACTGCTCTGCCACGCCAAAATTCAGGCAGATGGATTTGGCGTGGCCAAGATGCAGATACCCGTTCGGCTCCGGCGGGAAACGTGTGTGCACTTTACCGCCGTAGCGCCCGCTCGCGTTGTCGTCCAAAATTTTCGCGCGGATAAAATCCACGCCGGAACTGACTTCCTGTGCCATGTTGCTCTCCATGCGGTGTAACTGATAGTGCAAAATACGCCATGCCTCTCCAGTGGTCAACGCAGTTAAAAAAATCGGCCCTGAAATCTCCAGGACCGATTTTTTATCCGGTTTGGTTGCGCGGAGTATCAGTTAAACCAGCCGGGCGCGAATTCCTCGCGGGAATCTGCGGGGTCAGCCGGCGGTTTCGTTCCCAGCAGGGGGCCGGTGTTGATTGACATCTGCTGGAGCATATTGCCGGTAAGCGCACTCAAGCGGTAGGCGCCCACAAGAATATTCCCGCGTGAGGTTTCCGCCTGGGTGGAGGAGTTGAACAATTCACTTATTGAATCCAGCACATCCAGAAGACTGCGTTTTCCAAGCTGGAACTGTTCAAGATACGCTGTACGTGTATACTGGTTGTATTCAATGGCCTTGGAGTAATGTTTGTACTGCTCTTGAGCGGCCTGATAGTTAATCCATGTGCTTTCGATATCCAGCTTGAGGTCGTCCATATAGTCGTACATTACCTGCCGGGATTGACGGATGCGCGCGGCAGCGGCTTTACGTTCGGCCCAATCGCCGCCACTGTTGAAGATGTTCCATCGCACTGTGCCCAGCACGTCAAAACTGTAAATCCAGCGATCTCTGCTTCCACCGCGATCCGAGTAGCTCGGTCCGGCCTCCAGATTGATGACAGGCGAAAACGCGGCATCAGCCAGTTCCTGTTCTCCGCGCAAGGCGCGAATGTCCTGCAGATAGGCCGCGAGTTTCGGATTAAATTTTTCAGCCAGCTGATACACTGCCTCCGGATTGTCAAACAGTTGCGGAGGCATGGTCACGGGCGCAAGGCTACCGTTTGAAGAAATGCCGGTCAGGCGAAGATAGGTGTCTTCGGCCACGCGTAATGACGCCTTTGCTTCGGACAGGCTGGACAATGCGCGTTGCAGACGTGACTCGGTCTGAGTGACGTCAACCGCCGTATCCGCGCCCAGAGTAGCCCGGTCCTGAGCCTGCGCAAGAACAGCCTTGTGCTGAACCACATTGTTTTCCGACAGATCGTAAATAACTTTACGACGCAGCAGATCAATGTGGGCAATAATGCCGTCAAGCGAAAGCGACGTGGCAGTGTCGAACACACGCGACTTTACAGATTCCAAAGTGGATTTGGCGCTACGCACACGTGAACGTGTGGCAAAGCCGTCCCAGATGGGCTGCACAAGCGTGGCGCTCACGCTGCCCACCCCCCACATCTGCCTGTCCAGATTTTGCTGCCTGGAACTGGAATCACTCTGGATGCCGCCGCCAGCCTGCCCGGTAACGTCCACACGCGGACCAAAACCGGATCTTGCCCGGTCAAGTTCATGTTCCAGTACATTGCGATTTTCCTGCAATCCGCGCAAAGCTCTGTGCGTGCGCAAAACACCGTAAATCGTGTCGTCAAGCGCAACGGGCTGACCAGAAGACGGAGGAGGAGGATACGCAGATTCCGCCGCTGATGCGGCGACCGCACATGTTAACAATAAGGTGGTAAATACAAAAATGTGTTTCACAGCTCAACTCCATTTTGTGCAATTTTCCTACCCGCCCGCCAAGGCTAGTGTTAGTTACTCAAATCTACGAGCGCCTTCACGGACTGACCGGGCCAATGGACAATTGTCTTAACGCGGCGTCCCACTCGTGTCTTGAATACCTTATCGGCATTGCATAGTATTCCATTAGACAACTCATAAAATTTCGTCAATAAAAAAAACAAAAAAACTGTAAAGAGAGTGTTAACTTAAATATATATTTCCGGCAGAATACCCCCATCTGAAAAGAAGGAGAGGGGAAAATGCCGACATGCAAAAAATGCGGATCCGGGCAGATAGTGAAAAGCGGTGTTGCGGCAGGCAAACAGCGGTTTCTCTGCAAAGAATGTGGTTGACCTGACATTACGTATTTTGGCATGCCGTCACCACTACTGACTTGTTTTTTTTCACTCCGAGAAACCGTATTGTCTATATTTAAGTAAACACTCTCCACAGATTTTCTGCCGCCGCAAAGTTCCGCCAAAGGTCTTTGCCAAGATCCGGATTGACCGCGCGACGCACAGTTTCTATACTCTGTGCCATGCAACAGTCCGCATACTGCCGTCTCAACGTGCGGGAACTGACGCCCTACGGCGAGGCAAACGGCGCGCAGGGCCGTTTTTTTGCCCTGCGCCTGGAGCGTCCCGCATGGACAGGCTGGAACCCCGGCCAGTTTCTGATGTTGCGCCCGGCCTCCTTCGGGCTTGAAATTCCCTGGGCGCGGCCTTTCGGCATTTGCGACATGACGGAAAATTGTCTGACCTGTTTTTTTCAGGTGTTGGGGCGCGGCACACAGCGCATGGCAAGGCTCAAACCCGGTGACGAAGTGTCGGTGTGGGGACCGCTGGGCAAAGGCTTTGCCCTTGAGCCTGACACTCCCACATTGCTGCTGGCCGGCGGCATGGGCATAGTTCCCTTTGTGGGATATGTTAAAAATCACCCGAAACCCGAAAATGTGACCGTGCTTTTCGGCCATCGGGAACCACTGAACTGTTACCCCGCCGACAGTATCGGCGAACGCGCGCAATGGGAAAGCGCACAGGAGCGTGCGCCGGAAGACAGGGACAGATTTTTGTCCCGCGTGCGTGAGCGTATGGGGGAGTGCGCCGGGAAAAACGGGCTGGCGCTTGCCTGCGGGCCTCTGCCTTTTTTGCAGACGGTGCGGCGTTTTTCTCAGGAGATTGGCGCGCGCGCGCAGCTTTCACTGGAAAACCGCATGGCCTGCGGCGTGGGCGCGTGTCTTGGCTGTGTCGCGCAACGCGCCGGCGGCGCGTCGGTTTGCGCCTGCCGTGAAGGGCCGGTATTCTGGGCTGATCAAATTGTAGTGTAATTCAGAGGAAAAATGGATATTTCCGTCACGCTGCGCGGGCAGACGCGCGATCTTGTTCTGAAAAATCCGGTGCTCACAGCCTCCGGAACCTTCGGCAATGGTCTTGAATTTACGCCGTACGGCGATCTGGCAAGCCTTGGCGGCATCGTGGTCAAAGGGCTGTCGCTTGAGCCAAGGCCCGGCAACCCCTGCCCGCGCATTGTGGAAACCGTTGCCGGGATGCTCAATGCCGTGGGGCTGCAAAATGACGGCGTGGAAGTTTTTTGCCGGGAGAAGCTGCCCGCGCTGCCCTGGCGGGAAGTGGCCGTTATCGTCAATATCTATGCCGCCTCGGTGGATGAATTCGCGCGACTGGCCGCTCGCCTTGACGGTGAAGAAGGCGTGGCCGCTCTGGAAGTGAACGTTTCCTGCCCCAATGTGGCGCATGGCGGAGCGCTTTTCGGGCAGGATCCGCTTCAGGCCGCCGCTGTGACCAGAGCGGTGCGCGAGGCCGCGCCGCGCAAGCATGTCATGGTGAAGCTTTCGCCCAATGTCACGGACATCACGAGCATAGCGCGCGCTGTGGAAGACGCCGGGGCGGACAGCGTCTCCTGCATCAACACCGTACTTGGCATGGCCGTTGATTTGCCCGCGCGCAGGCCCGCGCTCGCCAACGTGGTGGGCGGTCTGTCCGGTCCGGCCATCAAACCCGTGGCCTTGCGCTGCGTCTGGCAGGTCGCGCGGGCCGTCAAAATTCCTGTTATCGGGGTGGGCGGGATCGTGTGCGCCCGGGATGCCCTGGAATTTATCCTGGCAGGCGCGCGCGCCGTGCAGGTGGGCACGGGCAGCTTTATCCGGCCGGACTGCGCCTTTTCGCTGGCGGCGGAACTGCCTGCCGCCTGTGAACAATTCGGCGTGACAAGCCTTGACGAACTGCGCGGCAGCCTGCGACTGGACTGACAAGATGCCCGTTACGATCATCCCGGTGCGTTCCGGTCAGGAACTGACGATGTTTGTGGATCTGCCCTTTACCGTTCACAAGGAAAACCCCCTGTGGGTCGCGCCTCTTAAAAGTCAGGAGCGCGCGCTGCTCACGCCGGGCAAACACCCTTTCTGGGAATTTGCCCGGCGTGAACTTTTTCTGGCCCTGCGCGACGGGCGGCCTGTGGGCAGAATCGCGGCCATTGTGGATGAAAATTACAACAGCTACGCCTGCCAGTCGTGCGGGGCTTTCGGTTTTTTTGAATGCATGGACGACGGCGAAGCGGCGGCCGCGCTGATTGACAATGCGCGCGCATGGCTGAAAAGCGAGAACATGGCCTTTATGCGCGGGCCGCTCAATCCGTCCACAAACTACGCCTGCGGCCTGCTGGTGGATGGTTTTGACCTGGCACCCGCCGTCATGATGCCCTGGAATCCCCCCTATTACGCCGTACTGCTGGAAAGGCTGCGACTGCGCAAGGAACAGGATCTTTTTGCCTGGCTCATAGAACGCGACCGCATCAAGTCTCCGGACTGGCTTGCGGCGGAAATCGCGCGGCTAAAAGCCGAAAACCGTTTTACCTGCCGCAGTTCCGGCAAGGCCACGCTGACGGAAGACATCCGCGCAATGCTTGACATCTATCGGGAATCCTGGGCGGAAAACTGGGGTTTTTCCCCGCTTTCCAGGGCCGAGTCCGCGCAACTTGTCAACGAACTTAAGCGGATACTGAATCCTCAATACTTTATTCTTTTTTTTCACGACAATGAAGCGGTCGGCGGGGTGGTGGCCCTGCCGGATATGAACCCCCTGCTCAAACGGCTGAACGGCAAAATCGGGATCACCGCTCCCTGGCACTGGTGGCGGGCGCTGCCGGAAATCCGCAGCGGCTGCAGAACCATCCTGTTCGGGATCAAAGATACATACAGGCTCATGGGGCTGCCCCTGCTGCTGTTTGATCTGCTGCTGGAAACAATGCGCAAAAATCCGCGTTTTCAGTGGGTGGAAGGTTCGTGGGTGCTGGAAGACAACACCTCAACCAATGATCTGCTTGAGGATTTTTCCGGCCGCATCACCAAGCGCTACCGCATTTATCGACAGGAGATTGCCCCATGAACGGGAAACGCGTGCTGGTGACGGGCGGCACGGGCTTTGTGGGCCGTCATTTGCTGCCCTTGCTGCTTGCGACTGGGGCCCGCGTGACCTGTCTGGCGCGTTTGTCCGCGCAAAATACGCGCGCCGCGTCTTTGCCGGACGGCGTTGCCGTCGTGCGGACGGCTCTTGAAAGCGGTGAGGGCCTGGAAAAAGCCCTTGGCGGTCAGGATGTGGTCATCCACATGGCGGCCCTGCTCTTTGGCCCTGGCTGGCAGGATTATCTGCGGGCCAACGCGGGCGCCGCGCAAGCTCTGGCAGGGGCTGTAAAGCGCCTTGAGGCAAAAGGGGAGGGCACCCCGTCGCGTGTTGTGCTGGTTTCAAGCCTTGCCGCCACAGGCCCATGCGCTTGCTCGCCGGGCGTGACGGATAAAACGCCGCCCAGGCCGGTTTCCGCCTATGGCTGGTCAAAATTGCTGGTTGAGCGTATACTTGGGGAGGCGCTGGGCTCGCGCCTCGTGACGCTGCGCCCTCCTATTATTTACGGATCGGGAGACAGGGGGCTGCTGCCCGTCTTTCGCGCCGCGGCAAGGGGCTTTGGCGTCAGCTCCGGTCTGTTCCGGGAATTTCCCGTTTCCGTTGTCCACGTGCGGGACGCTTGCCGCGCCATACTGTGCTGTTGCGGTGAAAAAGCCAACGGCGTGTATCATGTCAACGACGGAACGGAACGCACCATGTCTGAATTCAATCGGGCGATGGGAGCGCCCCTTGGGCGCAAAGTGCGCGTGCTGCGTCTGCCCTTGCCCGTGATGGCCGTGACAGCGGGTATTTCAACCGTGTGCGGGCGTTTTCTCGGTCGCGTCCCGTCCTGGAACCTGGACAAATACCGCGAAGCAAAGCATGCGGGCTGGCTTTGCGACGCCTCGCGCCTTGGCGATGAACTGGGCTACGCGCCGTCCGTCAGTCTTGAACAGGGCATGGCCGAAGCTGTGGACGGGTACAGGCGGGAGGGACTTTTATAGAGCATCACCCAACAACCTGTTCCGGATGTCGCTGAGCGATATGTGGGCGTCAAGTTCTTTCTGTTGCGGCTCGAAGCTGTAGTGGTGCGCGACGCTGTCCGGGGTGACGACGCCGTACAGTGGACATTGTTCCAGACAAAGGAATGTATTGATCACGTCTTCGTCAGTAGTATATTCAAACACTTGAGTAATATAGCCAAGCAGCTCGGGGCTCATCAAAATGCAGTTGATGTTTAGATAGCGTCCGTTAAGAGGTTGCGTTTGCAGCCCTTTCAGGAGTCCCTTCCGGGAATAGACCATACTCCCGCTGATAAAATTTTTCCAGAGCCACAGCGCGTAGCGCGGATTAGTGGATATTTTTCCGTTTTGCAGACATTCACTCTTCACATACTCCGGGAAGGCGGCGCGAAAATTCTTGTCCAGCACATTTCTGCCCACGTTGTTGTTGGGAACTAGGGCCGAAACAAGCCCGCAGCCTTTCGGGAATTCTTTTTTGTACGTCGATACCAGACCTTGCAGCCAGTTTTCGGTTACGAAGACGTCTTCATCCATCTTGACCACAGGGGAATCTACGTGTTTTTTCAGTATTTCCCGCTGGGCGCCAGTGACGTATCTCTGTCCACGCGGTTCAATGTATACCGCCTTGGCATTGCCGTGGCGTCGGGCAAAATCCCTGACCATGCGCCAATGCTCCTGAGCGGGCGCATTGGCCATGACGTAAATACGTTCAAAAAGCGCAAGACTGGTGTGTAGTTCAAGGCACTCAAGGCACAGGGAAAAGCAATCCATCCTGTGCGATGTGAGAATGACAAGAATCATGGCTCCCCCTCAACGCATATTGTTTATCTATAGGTTTATGCCGCTTCTGTTGTCAACCCGCGAACGGGCATAAAACATTTGACGCCGAAGCCCCTGCGCGCTACTCTTGGAACATGTCAGAAAAACTGCTTATTTTTTATACGTTGCCTGTGGACAGTCTGTGAAAATCACGCTTCAGGAAGTTTCCAAGGCCTTCGGCGGCAGCGACATTTTCACCAATTTTTCGCTGGATGTGGATTTTGGCGTGCGGCTTTGCCTCTGCGGCCCGAACGGCACGGGCAAATCCACCCTGTTGCGGCTTCTGGCGGGTGTGGAATCCCCCGACGGAGGACGGGTCATTTTGCCCAGGGATTGCCGCTTGGGCTATGTGGAGCAGGACTTGCCCGAAGATACGCTGGACACGCCGCTGCTGACGTACGTGCTGGATGTGCTGCACGACTGGAGCGATTTCTGGACGCAGTGGGAAAAAGCCGTGGCTGACGACGACAAGCCCGCGCTGACCGCCCTGATGGCCCGTCAGTTGGAGCTTGAAACGGCATACGGATATAACCCCGAACACCGGGCCAGGACGGTGCTTTCCGGCCTGGGTTTTTCCGAGAGCAAATGGCGGCGTCCTCTGCGGCAGCTTTCCGGAGGATGGCGGGAAAGGGCCAAGCTGGCCCGCGTGCTCACGGCAGGGGCCGATGTGCTGCTGCTGGACGAACCCACCAACCATCTGGACATGGAAGCTGTGGAGTGGCTGGAGTCGTTTTTGCTGAATTTCAAGGGATGTCTTGTCTTTGTGGCGCACGACAGGCTGTTCATGGACACGGTGGGCACGCATGTTCTCTATCTGGGGCTTTCCCGCCCGGTGTACCGCAAAAGCACCTACACCGCCTTTCTTGCCCTGCAGGAAGAATACAATGTTCAGCGTGAACGTGAAGCCCGCGCCCTGCAGGATGAGCTCAACCGCAAAATGGCTTTTGTGGAGCGCTTTCGCGCCAAGGCCACCAAGGCCCGTCAGGCCGGTTCCCGTCAGAAAATGGCCAAAAAGCTGGAAAAGGAGATAGAAGGTCTGCGCCCTGAACTCAAACGCAGGGAACTCAATTTTGTCTGGCCGCAAGCGCCGCATTCTGAAAGAGTTGTGCTGGCTGTCGCGGATATGACCTTCCGGTTTCCGGACGGCAAACAACTGTGGCCGCCTTTGACCTTTACCCTGTATCGCGGCCGTCGCGTCGCGCTTGTGGGAAGCAACGGCAGCGGCAAATCCACCCTGCTCAAACTTCTGGCCGGACAGCTTGAACGCGGCGGCGGCAACATTGTGGCGGCCTCGCAGATGCGCCTGGGGTATTACACGCAGCATCAGATGGAAACGCTGCGTCCCGATACCACGGTGCTGGCCGAAATCCGTCGTCTTTCCGACCCGCGCGCCACGGAAGAAGAACTCATGAGCGTGCTCGGCCTTTTTTTGCTGGGGCAGGAGTATTTTGACCGTCAGGTCGGCACGCTGTCCGGAGGCGAGAAAAGCCGCCTCGTGCTGGCAAGCCTGTTTCTGAAACGCTGCAATCTGCTTTTGCTGGACGAGCCTACAAACCATCTTGATCTGGAAAGCCGCGAGGCTCTTGTGGCCGCCCTGCAAAAATTTTCCGGCACATTGCTCATGGTGGCCCATGACCGCTGGCTGCTCTCCCAGGTGGGGGCCGAGGCGTGGAGGTTGAATTCCGACGGACTTGCGTTGTACAGTGATTTTGCCGGATACGACGCGGCCCGCCGCGCAGGGCGGGACGCTCCGGCGGACGACGCAAAAACGCAAACCTTGCTTTCCCGAGAAGAAGCAAGACGTCTCAAACGCGAGCAGGCCGACAAACGAAACGCGCTGCACAAGGAACTCAAACCTGTGCAACTGCGGTATGCGGCGCTGGAAGAAGAATTGTCCCGCGTACTGGAAGAGCAGGGGCGGATTGAGCGGATGCTGGCGGATCCGGAAGTTTACGCCGACCACGGCCGGTCGTCGGCTCTGTTGACGCAGTTTGAAGAGGGCAGGCGAAAAGGCGAAACTGTACTTGAGGAAATGTCCACGCTGGAAGAGCGCATCGCGGCAATAAAGGCGAAACAGGAAGAAAAAGAATGAAAAAAACACCCTTGCTGAAGATTGACGTGGCTGCGGGCATACTTTGGCGGCACGACCACTTTCTGGTGGCGCAACGCCCCATCGGGACAGAACTGGAAGGCTACTGGGAATTCCCCGGCGGCAAGGTGGAAGAAGGGGAAAGCCCGCTTGAGGCTTTGCGGCGTGAACTGGCCGAAGAACTGGGCATCGGGCTGCGCGGGGCCGCGTTCTGGCGGCACTGTGAATATTCTTATGCAAGGCTTGGATACCGCGTGTGTCTGCACTTTTTCCATGTCACGGATTTCACGGGCGAACCGTGTCCTGAAGAAGGGCAGAATCTGCGCTGGATCACCCCGGCCGAGGCGCAAAGTCTGACTTTTCTGCCTGCGGACGCGGCCATTGTGACGGACTTGCCGTCGTGCGCCCCGCAACCGTGATTCGATTTTCAGATAAAATTGCGTCCTGCAATTTTTATCTGAAAATCGAATCAGCAGGCGGCCGTTTCCGCCGGGTCTTCCCAGTCCTTGATCACAACCTGATAGCCGATTTTTGCCATATCCGCCGTTACTTCCCGCACGGAGCGGTGATCGGCGATTTCAAACTGGCCGTCCGCGGATCCGGCGGAGGCCCTGCCCCCCACGGCCGTGGACACTCCGGCTGAGATGCGCGTGACCCCAAGGGGAACAATATGATCCCGCATAAAGGCGTTCTCGCGCGTGGAGCAGGTGATGCCGACACGCGGCAAGAAACAGCGCAACGCTGTGATATATTGCACAAAACGTCGGTCGTCCACTTCCTGCGGCGTCTCAAAATCGCCCTCGTGCGGCCGGATGCGCGGCACGGACACGCTGATGTCCACGCCGGGAAAGCGGCGTTGCAGCCACCAGGCGTGCAGGCCCGTGGCAAAGGCGTCCATTTCAAAGCGCTCCAGACCAAGCAGCGCCCCCACGCCCAGCGCGCGTATGCCCGTCCGCGCCGCCCTTTCCGGCGCCGCCAGGCGAAAGGCGTAGTCGCGCTTTGGCCCTGCCGGGTGCAGGCTCAGGTACAGTTCCGGCGTATAGGTTTCCTGAAACATGGTCATGCAGTCCACGCCGGAGCCGGTCATCAGGGCGTATTCCTTCTCCGTCAGGGAATAGACTTCTATGCCGATGGAGGCGAACAGCGGCTTGATGCGCCTTGCCGCCGAAGCGATGTATTCCGGCGAGGAGAGTTTGCGCGCATCGCCCGTGAGCAGTATAATGTGTTGCAGGCCCATACCCGCGATGGCTTCGGCCTCGGCAAAGGCGTCCTCCACCGTCAAATGGCGGCGTTTTCTTTTGTTGCCTGCGTTGAAACCGCAGTAGCGGCAGCGATTGGTGCAGACATCCGACAGATAGAGCGGCGTAAACAACTGCACGGCGCGCCCGAAATACCGCAGGGTCAGATCGCGCGCTCTGCGGGCCATATCTTCCAGATGGGGCAACGCGGCGGGGGAAAGAAGGGCGAGGAAATCTTTCGGCTGCAGATTTTCTCCGGCAAGCGCGCGCGCGATGGATTCTGACGCGGCGTCGGCCAAGCCTTTTTCCCGCCGCTCAAAAGGCCATTTTTGCAAAAAATCCTGAAATGTTTCCATCAGCGCAAAAATCCCGTCAGGGGCGACGAAGCTTCGGCCCCGTCTCCGCTTGCTTTCACGGCCCCGGCCCCGGCCAGCCAGGCGTTGCGCCCGGCCTGCACGGCGCGCCCAAAGGCCGCGGCCATGCGCACAGGGTCATCGGCGGAAGCGATAGCCGTGTTCACAAGGCAGGCCGCCGCGCCCATTTCCATGGCCTCGCAGGCCTGCGAGGGACGTCCGATGCCGGCGTCCACCACTATGGGCAGGTCTGTTTCCTCAATGAGTATGGCGATCATTTCCCTGGTACGCAGGCCGCGATTGGTGCCTATGGGCGCGCCGAGGGGCATGATGGCCGCCGCGCCCGCCTGCTCGCAGTCGCGGGCCACATAAAGATCCGGATTGATGTAGGGCAGGGCGGTGAAGCCTTCCCGTACAAGCATCTCCACGGCTTTGGCCGTTTGGTAGCCGTCCGGCAGCAGGTAGCGGGAATCGGCGATGACTTCGATCTTTATCCAGTCGCCGCAACCGGCGGCGCGGGCCAGGCGGGCCAGACGCACAGCTTCCCCGGCGGTGCGCGCTCCCGAGGTATTGGGCAGAAGGCGCATGGTTTTGGGGATGTGCGCCGTGATGCCCTGTTGTCCTTTTTCCACCCGGCGCATGGCCACGGTGATGACTTGCGCCCCGCTGGCCTCGGCCACGGACGGGATCAGGCTGTCCGCCCCGTACTTGCCGGTGCCGATGAAAAGACGGCTTTCCAGAGCAACGCCCCCGAGCAGGAGCGGGTCGGTTTTTTCGGCTTCACAGGACATTAGCCGCCTCCGACAAAGTGAACCATTTCAATGTGATCACCGTCGCACAGCACGGTTTTGGCAAAAGCTTCCATCGGCACGATGTTTCCGTTATGCTCCATTACCACTGTTTTGGGTTGACAGTCATACATTGTCAATATCGCCGCCAGATTTGCGTTTTCGGGCAGGGCTTCCGTTTTCCCGTTAATGGTCACGTTCATGCCGACCTCCACAATAAAAATGCCCGCAGAACCGAAACAGTAGCGGGCGTAAAGCCACAGTTTTTTCTTGCCCTACAGTGAATCAGCCTAGCCCCGTTGGGCAAAGATTGCAAGCGGCAGATCAGCCGAAGTTTTTCAGGGTATCCGAAAAAATGCCGCCAGCGCACCCTCAAGCTCCTGCCAGTTGGCGCAGCGGCAGATGGCGTCCCGCAAAGCACGCGCCCCCGGAGCGGAGCGCGCGTAGTGGGGAATGACGGAGCGCATTTTCCGCAGAGCGCGATCGTCCGAGCCAAGGGCGCGGGCAAGCGCCATGTGCCGAAGGATCATGTCGTGCAGCGGGGCGGTTTTTTGGGGAGATCCTTTTTGGCACAGCGCCCTGTGCGCCGCGAAAATGGCCGGATTGCGCATGGCCCCGCGCGCGTACATGACGCCTGCCGCCCCGGTGAGGTCAAGGCAGCGCAGCCCGTCTTCCGCCGTGAGCAGATCGCCGCTTGCCAGAAGCGGCAGAGACAGCTTATGGACGAGCCTGGCGATTGCGTCCCAGTTTGCCTGCCCGCTGAAGCCCTGGCGGGCAGTGCGCGGGTGAAGGGCAAGCCATCCCGCGCCCATGTCCTGCAGGCGCAGGGCAAGGTCGGTCAATGCCGGGCCGGAATATTCTCCGCTGACGCCAAGGCGCAGCTTGAAGCCGACCCGGCCGCGTCCGGCCGCCGCCAGCATGGCCTTTGCCGCCGCAAGGGCATTTGCGGGATCGTCAAGCAATGCGGCTCCCGCCCCTTGGCGCATGACCTTGCGCACGGCGCAGCCCATATTCAGGTCAAACCAGCCGTAGCCCGCTTCACGCAAAATTTCCACTGCCTGCCGCAAAAACTCGGGTTCAGATCCGAAAAGCTGCACCACAAGCGGCTGATCTTCGGGGGCGGCGGCAAGAAGATCGCGAGTGCCGGCGCCCGAATACACAAGCCCCTTGGCGCTGACCATTTCCGTTACGCAGACGGCGGCCCCGTATTCCCGGCACAGTATGCGGAAGGTCAGGTCACTGTATCCGGCGAGGGGCGCAAGCCAGGGGTGCTCCCGCCCTGTGGGCAGGCTTGCCGGGTTTGCCGGACAGCGGCAGCGCGGGGGCAGGGAAACGGGCTTGAGCATGGGTAATACTCTAGGATGTCGTCGGTTTTTTATCAAGTCAGGCCTTGAAACCTTACCCGGGGTATTCTATACTGTTGCCGAACAGGGATCTGTGATGTCGTTTTCAGTGAGTGAAATACTGCGCCGGACAGCGCAGTCAAGACCAAGGGCGCGGACGTTCGCCGCTCTGGCGGTCAGCATTCTTGGCATTGTCGTGGTGGGATACCTTCTGTTGTTTGCGGCGTCTTTTTCTCCTGAGGAAAAATTGCGGCAAAATGTTACCGCAGCCCATTCCAGGGTTTTTTTTTCCGAGAATTATCCTCAATATTTTTATCTGCGCCCCTTGTTCGGTCGTCTGGATATGTACACTGAATGCGTTGGCATAGGCATAGCATCAAATATGCGTCCCAATGATCTTTTGAGGATGCCGACATTTGGCGATTGCCCCGGCCTGACAAAGGCTGTCGAGAACAATTTTGTAGCGCCAACGTATGATTATATGCGATTTAGTCACGGTCATCAAATTTTCCTGAAACCGTTGTATGCTTTTTTTTCTCTGGAGACCACGCGGGCAATCACCGCCCTGACAACTTTTGTCCTCCTGCTGGCGTTGTTTTTTGTATTGAAGTTTCGCCTGGATGCAGCGTACGCCGCCGTTGTTGCGCTGTCTTTTTTTTTCACAAGTTCTCCGAGCATGTTTTTTACCGTCACGCACGGGGTGCCATTCTGGCTGGTACTGGCCGGCGCGATCACCGCGACCTTGTGGGATGGCAAAACAGCTCCCCTGTGTCTTTTTGCGTGTATGGGCGCGTGCGATGCTTTTTTAAATTTTTTTGTAATGTGCAGTTTGAGCCTTGCCCTGCCCCTGCTCTGTTATGTTCTGGCGCAATGGGCGAAGGGTGAAGCGTCTGATCAGGTCATTGCCAATGCTTTTTGGGGATGTGTCGGCTGGAGTATCGGTTTTGTCGCTCCCTGGCTGATAAAGTGGGCGATGTTACAGCATTTTAAGGTTGAATTTTCTCTAGAGATTGTTTAAAATCCTGGGGTGTTGAGTTGCGAGCGCCATTATCCCTTAGAATCGTTGCGGGACAATGGTTCTCTGAAACTGAAAC
>JAISZT010000072.1 GCA_031284485.1 Desulfovibrio sp. | reverse complement strand
CAAGGGCAAGCAACACGGCGATAGCTGTATGCTGGATAAAATCAGCGTTTTTGCCCATATATATTCTTCTTTGTGTATGGACATACCGTATTTGCTTCCAGCATGGATCGTAAGTCAGCAGGCATGAAGATACCGTGGACTGGACGAGATTGGCCTGTAGCGGCCATGTCTTCTATGAATGTAAGCCCTTGCCTCTTTGCATGAGCTTCTGGATTGTAAACAATCTGCTTACCTGTTTGCTGCGCGCCGTCTATCGTAATTGTAGTGCAGTTATAGGATGTGGCATGATAATTTTGTTGTAGCCGATATACTTTGGCATTAGCCATTGACTTTCTGTTTTCAGCTGAACAAATCAGTCCCGTGAAAAAACCATGAATCTTCCGCGCCTCCTCCTGTTCGAGCGGATATACAAAGCCGACTGTCTGCCTGCCGTAGGCGTTTTCTCCCGCAATAAAGGAGGAAAAGTCGTTCCAGACCTTCAAAATACCTTCTCCTCTGCTATCGAAAGGCCCCCATTCCCGTCCATAGCGTCCGAAGTCATACGTTGTGTCTGTTCCGTCCACTACAACCCGCAAAGCTGTATGTCCATAAGTGACTTCTTCTCTATTTGATTTTGTGTACGGTCCGCCGATGAGAATTTCCATGTAGGGCCCGGAAACAAGGATCTGTGTCTTCCGAGATGTTTTTCCGTCCACTCCCTGTTTTTTTGCTGTACGCACTTCATCATTTTTTTGGGTCACAGGGGTGGAGGGCATCACGCCACCTCCATAAATTCTTTGAGATTTGGGAACTGGATCACGCAACGTCCGTGGGGTATGTCGTCCAAACGGACAAATCCGTCCACATCAAGCACCCCCTCAACTTTTGTGCCGTTCGGCAGCGTAATGACATACGCTTCATTTGGAATTGGCTCTCCTTTTCCGCTGAGTAACTGAAATTCAACGAAAGTCTGTTCATACAAAAATTCCGACAAAAAGGTTTTGACTGGCTGCGCAACCGGAACATCCACGAATGTGTCGGGTGACCCGGTGATAATTGTCGCGCCACAAGCCGTTCGTGACCCTACATGCGCTACAGACTGCCCTTGGCCGAAAACGTGAGGCGCACCGGTCACAATAGGGTTAGGACCATGTTTGGGGCAATCGTAGGTATCCCCAACTCTCGCCATTGGCTTATTGTTTACAAAAATCTTACTTGCACCAGTAATAATAGTGCCGCCGTGACATCCGGCATCACCAAGCCGCGCGACAGGTTTTCCAGACATAATCAAGTCCCTTTGCTGCGAAAGCCTCCAAAATACACCGATGGACTTATAGCCCGACTTGCTTCATCACTATGTACACATTCAGTATTGGTCCCCCGATTAAACCTTGCCGCGGTTAGCGTAAATGGCGCACACCGCATAAAAGACACGCCCCCCTGTTTGGCAATGTTTACTCGGGGGAGCAATAGCTTAAAGAAATATTGTCAAAGTTGTCTTAAAATGACCAACAAAATTTTTTCCAATCCAGATTTTTTGTGGGTATTTCAGCAGGTATTTCAATTTATGTTAAAAATAATTTCCTTGAAAATAAGCAGATTATAGTACAAATCACAAGTCATCATGCAACGCAGAATTTTGGTCGTGCTGCTGCCATCGCTGGAAAAAGCCCCTGCGGAACTCGCCAGTCTGGGCAAGATCAGCCTGTCCGCCATACGCAATGCCTGCTCGGTCGGCTTGGGAGCGCAGATTGAAGGAGATGCCGCCGATGTGCTGGAAAGTCTGCCCACGGATGCCATAGGCATTGGCCCCTACCTCTGTATTGTCGATGAGTATGCCGCCATTGTTACACCTGGCTTTGAGGTCGTGCTGACCCAAGGCCGGGGCCTGGGCATCGCCGCCATTGTCGCCAGCCAGGACTACGCGGGAATTTTGGAGGCCGACAAGAAAGGCGCTCAACAGATGGTGGCAAACACTTCCATCAAGATTTTCATGAAAATGCAGGACGCGGAGAAAACTTGGGAACTGCTGCGCGGGCAGGCCGGTCAAAGTACTGTTGTCCGCACTTCGGGCTTTTCCGTCAATGAGAAGCTCGGCACTGATTACCGTGATTCCATGAATACCACGGTGGAAAAAGAAGATCGCGTAGTCTTGCGCGATTTGCAGGAACAGATTGAGGGTGAGGCGCATTTCATCTTCTCCGGGCAAGTCGTTCGGGGCGATATGTTTTTTGCCAATCCCTCGCTGAAAAAGGCACAGCTTCGTGTGCCGCAACTTTTACAATTAAGACAGGAGGGATCGCATGACAAGGCGGCTTAATTTGGTGGTTTTGGCGTTATCGCTGATTTGCGCTTTTTACCCGGCGCACTCGGGCCATGCGGCATCAGCGCAGCGGGTGACGGTGGAGGCTCGCGTCAGGGCGGAAGTGGAAAAGGATTTGGCTCCGCCCTATCGCCCCGGCGAAGGGCTTGAGGAAAGGACATGCCTGGACGGCAGGCCGGTCAAAGGGTTTCAGGACGAGATCGCGGAATTATGGGCCAATCTGGAATGCCCCTATTGCGGCATCCAGGAGCCGGTTCTGGCGCAGCGGCAAAACGCTGATTTGTGCATTGTCGTGCGGCACATTCCGACACAGGAATACGGTGAGTCCCTGAAAAAAGCTCTGAGTTACGAGGCGCTCAAGAAATTCTCCGTCAATGCCGCCAATCTTTTTTGGGACGCTGTTGTGCCGAAAAATTCCCTGCCCATGCCGGTTCCGTATGAGGGAGCGCTGCTACGGGTATTCCAGGAAGCCGCCCTTGCGCCGGAAGCCTTTGGCGAGGCGTTGACTAGGGATGCCGCCGACATTGTGAACCAGGACATCGCCGCCGCGCAGTATCGAATTTTCTCCACGCCCACATGGGTTTTGGCCGGCATTCGCTTCAGCGCCTGCGATTTCACCGCAGCCCAACTGCCTCCGGCCCTGGAACTGGCGAAAAAAACCCGTGCCGGAGATAATGAGGCCAAAGAGCGGATTATCACGATCATAACCAACGGCCACATGAACGAAAAAATGCTGTAAAAAGGCACAAACTGATGGCAACAGCGCGCAAACATATCTACGATCCCCGCCGGATGACGTTTTTCTTTGACGTGATGGCGGATCATATCGAGCGCATACGCGCCGATAATGCCCAAGCCGACAAAGAGGAGGAAAACCGTTCCGCGCGTCCGCAGGGAAAGGCGCGGCCTTCCAGTCTGTTTGGTTTCGGGCAGCCGAAAACGGAACAACTCCAGCAGTCTGAAAATCCCCGGATCATTGCCGGGACTGTGCCGGATGCACCCTATCAGGCCGTTCCGGTCGAACCTGCAACGCTTCCGGCATCCGCTCAAGCCGATCCGGTCGAACCCGCTACGCCTCCGGCATCCGTATTGATAGAAGACGCGCAAACACGCGAAGATGACGATCCGATAATAGGCGAAATCTTCTCCGTTTCAAACGGCACTGTCTCTCTTTTGCTGGAACGGGAAGGTTTTCGTGTACGAATGTATGAAAATCTGCATCTCGTCCACAACGCCTGGGTGAACAGCCAAAGAACAAGTCCGTCATTTGATACCTGGCAACAATCATGGAACTACTTCAAGCGAACAGGGTTGTTCAGAACAGTCGCGGATTCGGTGGCGGCAAAAGAAAAACCCGCTGATGATATACCGCCCTATACGCGCCTTGGATTCAACAGCAAGGGAATGGCTGTTTACGAGATGCAAGACGGCAGCCGCATGATCAGCCGTGATCCGAAAATTATGCAAACAGTTGACGGCGATAAAAATTCACCGGAAAACTTATACAACAAAGGAAAAACGCAATATCTGACAACAGAGGAAGTCAGGGCTTTCGCCAACAGAGACGCGATTTCTGTTGCCAAGCAAGATGCGCATGAACGCGCCCTGATTCCTGAAGGCGGCGAAATACCCGCGTTGTCTCCTGGCGAAGTGTTTACGTCCCTCGGAATGAGCTATGTGGGTTCCGACCGTTGGGTGATGCCTGATAAGACCGTATCAGTGTATCACAGCGGCACTGATACATTCAATCTCGACTTCTATAAAGATGGCAAACTCGTTCATGGACGTGTTGCGCGTTCTTTGAAAGAGGCTGTTGAAATAATAAGAGGTAACAACAATGAAAAAGGCGAATTGACTGCGGAAGAGTCCGCAACATCCCCTCAAAGGATCGATTCCACGATACGCCAGGAAACTACTCTAAAGACATCACAGGAGGTGTTCCATGATAGAAGGACGGACAAATCCGCTGGATATATCCCAACGTAAAACATCGCAATATCGGCTTCCAAAACTCGGCATTGCTCTGGCGTCTTTTGACGCGGCCATCGGCAATCCTCCCTTCGGCAAGCAAAGCCTCTACGACCCCGATTTCACCGATCTGCGGGGTTTTTCCATCCATAATTACTTCCTGTCCAAGTCCGTCCGCCTGCTGCGCGAGGGCGGCGTCGCCGCTTTTGTGGTGTCCCGCTTTTTTTTTTGGATGCGGTTGATCCCACGGCAGGGAACATATCGCGCAATATGCCGACTTTTTGGGTGCGGTGCGCCTCCCCGATACCGCCTTCAAGCAAAACGCCTTAACCGAAGTCACCACGGACATTGTTTTTTTCCAACGGAACAGCGGAGAAAAAATCAGGAGCAAGGATTGGGTTCATACCGGCGAGATTGAAGTTGATGACCTCAAGGAAGGTGGACGGCGAACCGCTGTCATCAACAAATACTACCTTGACCGCCCTGACCGGATTATCGGCAAAATGGTTTTTTCCGGCGGCATGTATCAGGGCGCTCTGAACTGCGTGGCCGATGACGGCATTGACCTGAGCCATGAAATTACAGCATTTTAAGGTTGAATTTTCTCTAGAGATTGTTTAAAATCCTGGGGTGTTGAGTTGCGAGCGCCATTATCCCTTAGAATCGTTGCGGGACAATGGTTCTCTGAAACTGAAACC
>JAISZT010000121.1 GCA_031284485.1 Desulfovibrio sp. | reverse complement strand
CATGTGTACGTCCTCAACAATCTGCATATCCGCCACATCCACATGGACGCAGTGTTGCGCGGCCTTTTTCAGCCTGCCGCCGTCATACCCCACCAAGGCCACAGTTTCGGCCCCTCCGGCATTGGCGTATTCCACCGCTTTGACCACATTTTGCGAGTTGCCGCTGCCGGATATGCCGATTACCAAGTCGCCGGGCCGGAGAAAGTTCTTGAGCTGCTCCACAAAAACAGCTTCGTAGCCCACGTCGTTGGCATAGGCCATGAGGGTGGGCACATTGTCGTTCAGGCAGATAAACTTGAATTTTTTTTCGCGCTGATAACTCAGGCCCTTGTTGAAGTCACAGGCAAAATGCGAGGCCGTGGCCGCGTTGCCCCCGTTGCCCATGATGAACACCTGCCGCCCTTTTTCACGGGCTTTTGCCAGCAGGGTAATGAAGTTGACCAGTTCCCCGCGGTCAAGGGCGGCAAGCTGTTTTTGCAGCTCGACGAGATAATTTTCAATGTGTCGCAGCAGGGCTGTTGTTTCCATAATGTTTCTCGTTCACAATGACGTCAGACGAAAGTAGAACATGCGCATTCTGTACGGCAGCGCCTTATACCCATGCCGCGCCAGTTCCATCGGCAGCCGCAACAGGGGATAAGCGATATTGGCCAAGCAAAACCACAGGGGAAAGGCGTGCTTGCGCAGCAGATACATGCGCCCTCTGGCATAGGAGGCGACCTTGGCGGCCAGGGCGGGGCTGTCCATATCCTCCTGCGGATGCCGCACAACAATCCAGGACGCGCGAACAACAGTAAATCCCGCTTGTGCCGCGCGCAGGGCGTAGTCTGTGTCTTCCCCGCAGCCGTAGGGCAGGCCGCTGCCCATTCCGAGCCTTTCGTCAAACGCGCCCGTGGTCTCCACGCAGCGCTTGCGGTAAAATTGCAAAAATGTTTCCGTGCAGCCTACCAGGGCATAGCGGTTTATTGCCTGCGGCGCGCCGTGTTCCGCGCTGCCTGTTGGGGCGTCCGTCAAGGCTGCTCTGCCTGCCAAAAGAACGTCCACCCCGGGATTTTCATAAAAAAATTCGGCAATGCGGTACAGAGTGTCGGGGGGATAGACGCAGTCGTCATCCGGGAAAGCCGCAATATCTCCCCCTAACAGCGGCAAACCGAGATTGCGCGCTTTGGAAACCCCGCAAACAGGCACGGAAACAACCCTGACATCCAGCATTCCGGCGAATTTTTCCCCCAGGGCGATAGCCTCCGCGATGCAGGGTTCCTCATGCACAAAGACCACTTCAAAATTTTTGTAGCTCTGCTTCGCAAGGCTGTGAAACAGGCGCTCTGTCTTACGCAGGCGATTGGTGGTGACGACAAGCAGAGAAAATTTCACGCGCCGACCTCATAATGTACGAGGGATGTCCCCTCGCTCTCGAACCGAAAAGGCGTTTCCCGCAGCATGGTCAATGCCTTGCGTACCCGAGCGTGGTTTTCCTCCTTGACATAAAAAAGCAGAAAGCCGCCTCCCCCCGCGCCCAGCAGCTTGCCGCCAACGGCCCCGTTTTTTCTGGCGATTTCATACCAGGCGTTGATGGCGTCGTCAGAAATTCCCGAGGCCAGTTTCTTTTTACGCATCCAGCCTTCGTGCAGAATCTCCCCCATGGCATCAACATTGTTGCTCTGCAGTTCACGGCGCAGCGTGTCGGCCAGAGCCACCATGCGCCGCAGGTTTTCGGCGCACCGGGGGGTGAGTGTGTCTTTCTTTTGCTGCGTCAGGATGTCGCAGGCGTTGCGGTTCTTGCCTGTGTAAAAAAGAAGAAGATTGCCCTGCAGGCGTTTGTAGCCTTCGGAGGTCAGGCGAAGCTTCTCCACCGCGACCGTTTCGTCCGGGTTAAACCGGATGTAGTTCAGACCGCCGCAGGCGCAGGCGTATTGGTCCTGCTTGCCGATGGGTTCGCCAAGCACGGTGATTTCCAGGTAGGAAGCCTGTTCCGCCATGGCTTCCTTGGGCATGTACGTTTCATTGTAGGCGTTGCAGAGATGAATGATCCCGGCGGTAAAAGCCGAGGAAGATCCCAATCCCGTGCCCGAGGGAATGTCCGCGCTGGAGTTGAAGTCAACGCCCTTGATGCCGTAAAGGCGAAAAACTTCCCGAATGATGCTGTGCTCTATGGCATCCAGACTGTCCCGGCGTTCTGTCCGGGAGTATTTGAGCAGATACCCTTCTTCAAAAAAATAGGGATGCATGGAGAGGTAGATGTATTTGTCGATACTCACGCTGAGCACAGCGCCGCCAAAGCGCCGGTAATAATCCGGCAGGTCGCTGCCGCCCCCGGCAAAGCTGACGCGCAAGGGTGTTCTGACGATGATCACGCCCTCACCCCGCTGATCTGAAAAAGATAAAATCGCGTCAAAATCATATCCGGGACGTTTCGACCGGACTTGTTACGTTGCCACACACAATATTCTCCGACTCCACTGTAATTGCGCTGCTTTCAGTTTGCTGTCGAAAATTAGACAACAAGAACTATTTCTATCTCATGCGTTATAATTTTGCAACACATGAGATAGAAAAAATGAGCGGGTGAACAGTTATTCAGAAACAATGGAGAAAAACCAGCAAATTACCCGCCGCTATTTTCATAATATTTTGAGGCAGTACCGACGTTCGGCAGGATTTACCCAAGAAGAAATGGCTGAAAAGATGAACGTGAGTGTGGGTTTTCTCGGCATGATGGAAGTGGGCAGGCGCTGGCCCAATATAGACATGCTGTTCAGAATCGCGTCCGCCCTGGGGGTTCGCCCCGGAGAACTGATCGACGCCCTGGAAAAAGAATCTCAAGCGAAATAAACGAGAAGATCGCGCAGGGCGGATTCGGTAGTCGCGACATCATCAAGCCCCAAAGGGGCGATAGCATCAGCGTGGGACAACGCCCTACGCGAAGAGCCATAGGGCATCACCCTATGATTCATCACTCCTCCCCTGTGAATTATTTCTGTGAATTATTGCTTGACACATTTTGTATCCGAGGGCATAAGTGGAAAAAAGTGGGAAAAAATATAAAAAAGTGGTAAGCTGTGCAAAAGCGGTTCATGAAAAGTCTTACTCGCAGCCTGGATACCAAGGGCAGGCTGATGCTGCCGCCGGAATACCGTGAAGTGCTCCATGCCGGCGAGCCTGCGGACGCTTTTTGGCTGACCTGCTTTTACGGCCGGCTGGTGGCCTATCTGCCCGCCGACTGGGAGGGCGTTATTGAGCAGTTGAGCCGCATCCCTATTCCCTCTCCAAGACTTTCACACTTCAAAACAAAAATCATGGGCCTTGCCCAGGAACTGATTCCCGATGTGCAGGGGCGGGTGCGCATCCCGCAATCTCTCATGCGCGAAGCCGGATTACACAAAGACGTCATGCTCGTCGGCATGGTGAATACCTTTGAAATATGGGATCAGCAGCGTTTCGATGAATTGCGGATTGAAGACGTTTCCGAAGAGTTGGCGGCAAGCGGATTGGCCATTTCTCTCTAGGGATCAGTATGGCGCAGGCAACACCATATATTGAAGAAGGTGTGACGACACCCCGCCATATTCCCGTGCTCTTGCAAGAAACATTGACAGCGCTTGCCCCGCGCGCCGGGGGGCGCTACCTGGACGGGACGCTGGGCCTTGGCGGACACGCCGCGGCCATCCTTGACGCCGCGCCCGGCAGCGAACTTTGCGGTCTGGATCGTGACGCGCAGGCCCTGAAAATCGCTGAAGAAAGGCTGGCCTCTTACGGTGGCCGCGCGCATTGTTTCCAGAGCCGCTACAGCCGGTTTGCCGAGGCTCTGGCGCGGCTCCAGTGGAATAACGTGGACGGCGCGTTGCTGGATATCGGCGTTTCCTCGCTGCAGCTTGACGACAATGACCGGGGCTTCAGTTTTTACGGCAACGGCCCTCTGGATATGCGCATGGACGGGCACTCCGGCGAATTGTCCGCCTGGCACTGGGTAAACCGGGAAAGTTACGCGCGGCTCAAGGAGTGCATCGCCACCCTTGGGGAAGAGCCGCAGGCCGGGCGCATCGCCAGAGTTATTGTAGAGGCCAGACAAAAGGCTCCTGTCGAGAGCACGGCGGAATTGGCCGCTCTGGTGGAAGATGCCTATCCGCCGGCATGGCGCGCAAAAGCCAGACGTCATCCCGCCACCCGCACATTTCAGGCTTTGCGTATGGCGGTCAACAACGAGCTTGGCGAACTGAAAAATTTTCTGGATCAAATTCTGGCCTGGCTGCCCCCCGGGGGGCGTCTGGTCGTCATCACGTTTCATTCGCTGGAAGATCGTCTAGTCAAAAAAACCATGCGCTATTGGGCGGAAGGTTGCCGCTGTCCGCGTCACGTGCCGGTTTGCGTATGCGGACATCGGCCCGAAGTGCGCATTTTGTATAAAAAACCTGTCCAGGCGGGGGATTCCGAGTTGTCTGTCAATCCGCGCGCAAGCAGCGCAAAACTGCGCGCCGCGGAAAAAATCATTGAGGCGGCGCGGTTGTGAAAAAAAGATCTGCCGTTCGGGGCGGGGCGGCCGGCAAGGGCTGGCTGGTGGCGCTGGCGCTTGAGCTGATGTCCTGCATAATTATGGGGCTTGTGATGGTGTTGTGCAATATTGACCGAACGGCGACCGCCTATTCCATAGTCAATGCTCAAAGCGAACTGGGCGCGCGTCAGAATTTGCAGGCCAAACTGGAAGTCGAACGCGAACGTTTGCTTTCACCCTATGAACTGCGCCGCAAAGCGGAAGAATTTGGCATGCATGAGCCAAAAGCCCATCAGGTCAGGCGGATGGAAATACAGTAAAGACGGTTTTGATTCACACTGGTTTAAAGAACGCGGAGAATCCATGTTTACGTTACCTTCACGCAAGCGCCATCGCCCGAACACGGTTAAAACCCGGAGCAGAGGTTTTTTCGGCAATGGCGTGAGTCACAAGTCCGGCGCGGGATTGCGCGACATGCGCGGCTGGGCCGACAAGGTTGACTGGGCAAAGGTGCGCATAAATATGGTTGTCTGCGTTTTCGGTCTGCTTTGGCTCGCCATTTGGGGAAGGGCCTGGTACCTGCAGATGATAGACGGTCCGCGTCTTGCCGAGCGGGCCAGACGCCAGCATATATCCTCAGAACTTGTGACGGGGCGGCGCGGCATGATTTATGACCGTGGCGGGCAAATTCTGGCCCGCAGCGTCGAAGTGCGGTCTGTTTATGCAAAGCCTCGGGAAATTCAAGATTTTCTTGTTGTCGCAAACACCCTTGGCCCGGCTCTTGGCATGGATTCCCAGGAATTGTACGACAGGTTGTCCAGGTCAAAGCGCAATTTTGAATACATCAAACGTAAAGTGGACGATTATACGGCGGAAGTGGTGCGCAAGGCCGGGTTGCCGGGCATAGGCCTTTCCAGGGAATATGACCGCATTTATCCTTTCAGGCACATGGCCGGGCAGTTGCTGGGTTTTGTGGATGTGGACGGCAGAGGGCGCGAAGGCGTTGAAAGTTCTCTGGAATCGAGGCTCGGCAGCATCCCGACCCGTCGTATTGTGCAGCGCGCGCCCGGAGGGCGCAGATTTTATCTGCATGAGGAAGGGCAGGCCGAACCGCGCGGCCAGGATGTGAGCCTGACCATCGATGTGCAGATGCAGTTTTTTGCCGAAGAGGCCGTGTCCCGCGCCGCGCAGGAATTTGACGCCCGCTGGAGCGGCGCGCTTGTCGTGGATGTGCCCACGGGGGATATTCTCGCCTGGGCGCAGTATCCGTTTTTTAATCCAAACAGCTACAGTGAATCCAGTCCCCTGATCCGCCGCAACCGGTTGTCTCTGGACGCGCTGGAGCCTGGCTCGACCTTCAAGCCCTTTGTCATGGCCACTGCGCTTCAGGAGCGCAAGGTAACGCCGTCAACCATGATTGATTGTGAAAACGGCAAATGGGAAACGAAAAATTTCACCATACGTGACACCTCAAACCACGGTTCGTTGCCGGCGGCCAAGGTGCTGCGGTATTCTTCCAATATCGGCATGGCCAAAATAGGTCTGTTGCTGGGAGTGCCCACCTATTACCGCTATCTGCACGCGATGGGTTTTGGCGAACGCACAGGACTGCCCATAGCCGAAATCAAGGGCATTTTGCACAGGCCACGAGACTGGAGTGAAGTGGACATTATGTCCACTTCTTTTGGGCAGAGCGTGTCCGTGACCGGTCTGCAAATGGCCCAGGCATACCTCACGTTGCTGAACAACGGTTTTTACAGGCCGCTGCGCCTGATCAAGGAAGACAATAACGTGGACGAGCCGCGTGAGCGTGTTTTCAGCGAGCAGACAGCGCGCACCGTGCTGCAGATGATGTGCGACGTCGTGCAGGAAAACGACGGCACAGGCAAACGCGCGCGGGTTGACGGCGTGACGGTCGGGGGCAAAACCGGCACGGCCCAGAAGGCCGATCACAGGGCGGGAACCTACGGGCAGAAGCGTTTGGCGTCGTTTGTCGGATTTTTCCCGGCAGACAAACCGCGCTACCTGATACTCGTCATGGTGGATGAGCCAAACCGCAACCAGTTTGGCGGCGTTGTCGCGGCACCTGTTTTTCGTGAAATCGCCACACGTGTCGTCGCCTACAGCGGCATTGCGCAGAACGGGATGGCGAGCGCCAAACCTTCGGGCACGGCCGTGCCAACCGGCAACGGGCGTCGCCGTGGTCTTAAACTGGCAAGTATTGATGTCCCGAATCTTGTCGATAACGCGGACTCGGGCAGAGAGCCTTCCATGCAGTTGCCCGGGCATCTGGCCAAGGCTCCCGAACGGGTGCCCGACGTGATGGGAAAATCTGTACGCAGCGCGGTTGAATTGTTCGCCAGGGCGGGGGTAGTGCCGGAACTTAAAGGCACGGGCAGCCGGGTTGTTCGCCAGAGTCCGCAGGCGGGTTCGTCCTGGGCCGAAGAAGGCAAGGACACGGAGTATATCTTATGGCTTTCCGAGAGGTAGGCATGGAACGGGATTTCGCGGGCCTTCTGGCAATCTGCCGGCGCGGCGGCGTTGAAGTCCGCTCTGATTCACGTCTGGTGCGGCCGGGGGATATTTTTGTTGCGGTGCCGGGGGCAACGGAAGATGGAGCGCGCTATATGGCCGCCGCTGTCCGGGCCGGGGCGGGAGCGGTGGTGTGCCGTCTGGAGGATGCCGCCGGACTCGTCGATTTTGCGGGCGGCTGCCGGGTCGTGTGTCACGGCGACCCCCGCGAAGCTCTGTGGCGTCTGGCCGCGGCGCGTTGGCGCACGGACGCCCTTTCTCTCACGATACTTGGCGTCACGGGAACCAACGGCAAGACCACATGCGCCTACCTGCTGGAACATCTGTACACAAAAGCGGGTTTCGGGGTGGGCGTCATGGGCACGGTTAGCTACCGCTGGCCCGGATACAGCGAGCCCGCGCCCCTGACAACGCCCGATCCCCTGCGTGTGCACTCCATGCTGGCTCAAATGGCCGAAGCGGGGGTGGATGTGGTCGTTATGGAAATATCCTCGCACGCCATGGCGCAGCAGCGTGTCGGCGGCGTGCCGTTTGCCGGGGCGCTTTTCAGCAACCTGACGCAGGATCACCTTGATTACCACGAAAATATGGAGGAATATTTTCAGGCAAAAGCAAAGCTTTTTCTGGAAATGCCGCGCGTGGACAAGGCTATGGCGGTGAATGCGGACGATGCCCACGGTCGCCGTCTGCTTGAACTTTGCCCCGCCGCGCTCTCTTTTGGTCTGCGGAAAAGAACGGGCGAAAGCCGGCATCTGCGGGGTGAAATGCTCCATGCCGATACCAGGGGCTGCGGCATGCGCATGCGCCTTGAAGGGCGGCAATGGGAGTTGCGTTCCCCCCTTGTGGGCGCTTTCAATGCCTCAAATCTTCTGGCGGTTCAGGCTCTTGCGCTTGAAATGGGGCTTGAGCCGGCGCAATTGAGCGCTCTTGAAAGTTTTTCCGGCGTCTGCGGCAGGCTGGAGCGTATTGACAATCCGCAGGGGCTGGATGTTTTTGTGGACTATGCCCATACGCCGGACGCTCTTGTAAACGTGCTCAAGTCGCTCAGACAGGCAGGGTTTTCCCGTATTATTACAGTGTTTGGCTGCGGCGGCGACAGGGATCGCGGCAAACGTCCGCTCATGGGCGCCGCTGTGGCGCGCTATTCCGATGTGGCTGTGCTGACCTCGGACAACCCTCGTTTCGAAGATCCGGAGAGCATTTTGCAGGATGTGCTGCCGGGTTTGAAAGATGCGCGGGAAGTGCTGGTGGAGGTGGACAGACGTGCGGCCACGGAGAGAGCGCTCGCCATGCTGCGCAAGGGAGACGCCTTGCTGATTGCCGGGAAAGGACATGAGAATTATCAAATAATTCAAGGTGTGAAATCCCATTACAGTGATCAGGAAGTAGTGCGGGAGATCTTGCGTTGTACCTGAAATACAATGAGATAGCGGCGCTGCTGAACCTTGCGCCGGCGCGGGAAGATATCGATCTGCTCTCGGCGGTTACGGACAGCCGTGAAGTTGCGCCCGGCGCGTTGTTTGTCTGCATCCCGGGCAGTCGCGTTGACGGACACGACTTTGTTTCCTCCGCGGAACAGTCAGGGGCTTCAGCCGTGCTTTCCTCACGCGCCCTGCCCGATGCGCGCGTACCCGTGCTGCATGTTGCGGACACAGTCCGGGCGTTAGGGCAGATAGCCGCGTTCTGGCGCGGAAAAACCAGTGCGAAAGTGGTGGGAATCACAGGCACCGCCGGCAAGACGACGGTCAAGGAGCTTCTTGCCCGGATACTCGCCGCAGGAGGCAAAACGGCGTACAGCGCCTTGAATTACAACAACCGCATCGGCATGCCCCGCGCCGTGCTGAACACAGACGGGGACGAGGCGTTTTGGGTTATGGAGGCCGGCATCAGCCGCGCCGGCGATATGGAGGAACTTGCCCGGATTTTGCACCCGAATATGGGTATTATTCTCAATGCGGGGGCCGGACATGTCGAGGGCCTGGGTGAAAAGGGCGTTGCCTGGCATAAAACACGGCTGCTTTCGTATCTGGCGTCTGACGGCGGCATTGCGAATGGCGCTCCGAATTGCGGGCTGGTCAGCGCGGATTATCCCGATCTGGAGCGTGAAGCGAAACATTCCGATTCACCGTTGCATTTTTTCAGCGCGGCGGGGCGCTCGGTAAAATATCGCGGGATATATGAGGGAAGAGTGCGGGGAACAGGGCGCGGTAAATACCGTCTTCTGTTGAACGGGGAGACTTGTACGGTTGTTGCGCCGTTTTATGGCGAATACGGTGCCGAAAACGTCATTGCCGCGGCTGCGGCCGCGCATTTGCTTGGTTTGAGCGTTGATGAAATTGCCGAAGGCATCGCTCGCGCCGCAACGCCTGCCGGACGCTTCAATGTCACCCGTTTGGGCGTGTGGGAGGTTATTGACGATACATACAACGCAAATCCGTTGTCCATGCGCAGGATGCTGGACGCCGGGTTTGAGTCGGCGGACGGTAAAGCCTTTGTGCCCGTGCTTGGGGAAATGCTGGAATTGGGCGCGCAGGCCGCGGAAGAACATGAAAAACTGGGACGCCGACTGGCGACGTTGAGGCCTGCCGCCGTGATATGGAAGGGCGGACATGCGGAGGCTGTGCGCGCGGGTCTGCGCAAGGGCGGTTATGCGGGGCCCTGCCTCACTGTGACCGGGAGCGATGACTTTTTTGTTGTCTGGTCCGACCTCTTGCGGCTTCACGCGTTGAGCGACAGCCGGGGCGGCGTCGTGTTGTTCAAGGGGTCACGGGCCAATCGTCTGGAAGAACTGTGTACGGCGTTTTGCGGGCTGATTGAGGACAAAATCCGCCAAAAAACTCATAACACCACGGTCGGGGACTGCACACATGTTTTATAATCTGCTGGTTCCCCTGACTTCCGAATGGTCCGTTTTTAACGTATTTCGCTATATTTCTTTCAGATCAATGGCGGCCTTGATAACCGCCCTTGTTCTTTCCATTCTTGTCGGTCCGCGTTTTATCACCTGGCTGCGCCGTTTGAAATGTGGTCAGCATATACACGAAGACGTTGAAGCGCATGCGGCGAAGGCAGGCACTCCCACCATGGGCGGGCTGCTCATGCTGACGAGTTTGAGCGTCAGTCTTTTGTTGTGGGCGGATTTGACCAATGCGTATGTCTGGCAGACGTTTTTTGTCTTTGCCGGTTTTGGCGTCGTGGGGCTTTGGGATGATTTGTCCAAATTGCGCGCGCATCGGAACAAGGGCATTTCCGCAAAGGCAAAATTGGCGGCCCAGATTGTCGTGGCTTTTTTTGCCATGTGGTTTTTATTTGTGAATCCTGACTACAGCAACAATTTGACCATTCCGTTTTTTAAAGGATTATCTCCTGATATCGGTTGGTTGTATCTGCCCTTCGGCATATTTGTGATGGTGGCTTCTTCAAACGCCGTCAACCTTACCGACGGGCTGGACGGGCTGGCTATCGGGCCGTCCGTTGTGGCTGTCATTGTCTTTTCAATTTTTCTTTATATTACGGGCAATGCGCGTTTCGCTTCCTATTTGTTTGTTCCCTATATTCCCGGTGTGGGCGAGGTGACGGTATTCTGCGCGGCGCTCGTCGGGGCAGGTTTGGGTTTCTTGTGGTTCAACGCCTACCCCGCCCAAGTTTTCATGGGCGATGTCGGGTCGTTGAGCATAGGCGGCGTTCTGGGATATATGGCGCTGCTCTGCAAGCAGGAACTTGTACTGGCGGTTGTGGGCGGACTGTTTGTGGCGGAAACGCTTTCGGTAATCCTTCAGGTGGGCTACTTCCGCTGGACAGGCGGCAAACGCATCTTCCGCATGGCGCCTATACACCACCATTTTGAACTCAAAGGCGTGCCGGAGTCCAAGATTATTATAAGATTCTGGATTATGTCTATATTACTGGGGCTTATTGCCCTTTCTGTTCTGAAACTGCGTTAGCGGGACGTTTTTTGGACTGGAGATGCGTTATGGCTTTTGAAAAGCTGCGCGGCAGACGTATACAGGCCGGCGAACTGGCGGTTGTTGTCGGGGCGGGACGTTCAGGACTGGCTGCCGTGCGGTTGCTGCTGCGCGAGGGCGCTCGCGTGCGCTTGCTCGACAGCAATCCTGAAGCGCTGAAAACAGAAAATGTTGCCGCCTTGCGCGAGCAGGGCGTGGAACTTTTGGGGGGAGAACATAAACCGAAGTATTTTGAAGGCGCGGTCTTTGTGATTCCAAGCCCCGGCATGCCGGTTGCGGCGCTGGACGAATATCTCGGCGCGGGCGCGCCGGAAATTGTGGGAGAAATGGAACTGGCCTGGCGCTGTCTTGCCAACGAACCGGTGCTGGCCGTCACCGGCACCAGCGGTAAAACCACAACTGTTTCTTTGGCCGCCGCCATGCTGAAAGCGCAGGGATACACAGTATTTTTGGGTGGGAATATTGGCGTTCCCCTGTCGGAATATGTGCTTTCCGGGGACAAGGCCGACGTGCTGGCGCTGGAAATTTCCAGTTTTCAGTTGCAGGCGTGTTCCACTTTTTGCCCCCGCGTGGGCGTGCTTTTGAATATAACGCCCAACCATCAGGATTATCATAAGGACATGCGCGAGTACGTCGGGGCCAAATTTCGATTGTTCCGCTGTCAGGATGAGGACGATTTGGCCGTTTTCGGCGCGGACATGAAAGCGATGGTCAGGCAGTTCAGCCTGAAGGCCAAACAGGTTTACGCGGATAAAACGGATCGTTTTACGGAAAGCAGGCTGCTGGGGGCGCACAACAAAGGCAATCAGGAGGCCGCCTGGTTGGCCTGCCGCTTTTTGGGGGTCAGTGAAGTCAATGCGGCCAGGGCTGTGGCGGAGTTTGATCCCTTGCCGCACCGTCTTGAAATTGTACGGGATACAAAGGGAATATTGTATGTCAACGATTCCAAGTGCACGACGGTGGATTCTTTGCGGGTTGCCCTGGAAGCGTTTGACCGCCCGGTGCGTCTTTTGTGCGGGGGCAAGTTCAAGGGGGGCGATCTGGCGGGGCTGCGCGATCTGATCGGCGAGCGTGTCGCGGAGGTGGCCTTGTTCGGCGCAAGCAGGGAAATATTTGAAAATGCGTGGCAAAATACGATCCCCATAACCTGGAGCGCGGCGCTTGAGCCTGCTGTGCGGCATCTTGCGGCGAGGGCGGATGAGGGGGATGTGGTGTTGCTTGCCCCGGCAACTTCCAGTTTTGATCTCTATGCCGGCTACGTTGAACGCGGCAATGACTTTAAGCGTATTGTGGAAGCGTTGTCATGAAAAATTTACGGACGGAAAAAAAGAAGCCGGACAAGGCCAAAGTAACACAAAGCGCGGAACCGGCGTCCACAGCCTCTTTTGACTGGTGGCTTTTTACCATCATGCTGTCCCTTCTTGCCATAGGGCTGGTCATGGTTTTTTCCGCCAGCGGCATGGTTGCGGAGCAGATAAACGGCGACAAGTACCATTTTTTTACGCGCCAGTTAAAGTTTGCCTTTCTTGGGATAGCGGCTCTCTGGTGCGCCGCCCTGATGCCGCGCGCCTGGCTTTATAAATTGCAATACCCGGCGCTGTTTTTCACTCTGCTGCTTATGCTGATCACGCTGTCGCCCTATGCGCCCGCCATCAACGGCGCCAAGCGGTGGATTCCAATTGGTCCCTTTTCCATTCAGCCTATGGAATTCGCTAAAATTTCCCTGGCGCTCTATCTTGCGTACTTTATGAGTTCCAAGCAGGATTTGATCAAAACATTCAGTCGCGGCGTCATTCCGCCATTTGCCGTTACCGGTCTGTTCTGTTTCCTGTTGCTTCTTCAGCCGGATTTCGGAAGCGCAGTCATTCTGGCGGCATTGTTGTTTTTCATGTGTGTGGCGGGCGGCACCCGTTTTATCTATCTCTTTTTTTCCGTGGCCCTGGCGTGCGGCGGGGCCATGGCTCTGGCCATTGCCTCACCATACCGTCTGCGCCGTCTGCTGGCATTTATCAACCCGTTCGACGATATGCAAAATACCGGGTATCAGCTCGTGCAGTCTCTGCTGGCCATTGGTTCCGGCAGTTTTTTTGGTGTGGGGGTCGGGGCCAGCAAGCAGAAGCTGTTTTATCTGCCTGAAGCGCATAATGACTTTATCATGGCCGTCCTGGCGGAAGAAACGGGTTTTGTCGGGGTGAGCCTTGTCATGCTGCTTTTTGCCCTTTTCTTTTGGCGTTGCTACAGAATTATAATGGGACAGCAAAATTTGTGTGACCGTTTCACGGCTTTTGGTCTTACAACGATTCTGGCGATGGGGGCCGCGATGAATCTGGCGGTAGTAATGGGCATGGCTCCGCCCAAGGGCGTGCCTATGCCGCTTATGAGCTACGGGGGCAGCAATTTATTGGCGACCATGCTGTGCGTGGGGCTTCTTATGAATTTTTCCAGGACAGCCGGATCGTGAACAGGGTTTTGCTGACAAGCGGCGGCACAGGAGGGCACGTTTTTCCGGCTCTGGCCGTGGCGGAGGAACTGCGGCTCCAGAGCGCGGACGTCCGCCTGCTGTTTGTCGGCTCCAGGTACGGTCCGGAACAGCGTCTTGCGCAATTGAAAGACATCCCGTTTGAAGGATTGCCGGTGCGCGGTTTTCTGGGCAGAGGGATACGCGCTCTGGGCGCGGCGGCGCGCATGAGTCTTGCCTTGTTCAGGTCGTTATGTATTGTGCGCCGTTTCAGGCCGGATATTGTAGCGGGATTTGGCGGTTATGCGGCTTTTGCTCCTGTGCTGGCCGCCCATCTTTTGGGTGTGCCGTGCGTTTTGCATGAACAAAACGCCATCGCCGGCGCAAGCAACCGGGTATTGGCGCATTTTGCCCGGAGCGTATGTCTGTCGTTGCCGGGAACTGAAGGTTTTGCCCGAGAAAAGTGCGTATTTACAGGCAATCCTGTCCGGCATGCCATATGTGAAGCCGGACATACGCCAAGGCGGAGAATGACAAAGCGTTTGCTGGTTATGGGTGGATCGCAGGGCGCAAGGGCGCTGAATACGGCAATGATTGAATTTTTGCCCGCATTGAAAGCGGCGGAGGTGGAAATTCGCCATCAAAGCGGCGCTTCCGATGAGGGCGTCACGCGTGCGGCATATATGGCCGCCGGGTATGACGGCAGTTGTGTTTTTTCATTCATCGACGATATGGCCGAAGCATATGCGTGGGCAGATTTGGTCTTTTGCAGATCCGGCGCGAGCACTGTGGCGGAATTGTGCGTCGCCGGGCGTCCTTCCATTCTGACGCCTTTTCCGCAGGCGATTCATGACCATCAAACAAAAAATGCCCGTATACTGGAAAGCGCGGGGGCCGCGTTGCTGTTGCCGGAAAGCGGGTTGCGCCTGGGAAATTTGGGTGAACTGATACTGACGCTTCTGGATGATCCCGACCACCGCGCGGAAATGTCCGCAGCCGCCCTGGCGGCCGGCAGATCTGACGCGGCAGCGCGGGTTGTGGCGGTGCTGCGGGAAGAAGTTTCGCGTTGTCAACGGGGATAAAGGCATGAACAGTAAAATCAGGCGTATTCATATGGTCGGCATTGGCGGCGCGGGGATGAGCGGTATTGCCGAGGTGCTCCTTGATCTGGGTTATGAAATTTCCGGATCAGATATCGGTGATTCCGCCGTAGTGCGGCGTCTGCGGGACATCGGCGTGAAGGTGGCTGTCGGTCATGCGGCTGAAAATGTGGGAAATGTGCAGGTGCTGGTTATGTCCACAGCCATAGACAAGGACAATCCCGAACTTGTTGAAGCGCGCCGCAGAAATATTCCCATCATTCCCCGCGCTGAAATGCTGGCGGAACTTATGCGTCTGCGTCAGGGCGTGGCAGTTGCCGGGACGCACGGAAAAACCACCACGACTTCGTTGACGGCTTCCATATTTGACGCGGCCGGTCGTGATCCCACAGTGATAATTGGGGGACGTCTCAATGTTTACGGCACAAACGCCCGTCTGGGACATGGCGAATACCTGATTGCCGAGGCGGATGAATCTGACGGGTCATTTTTGTGTCTCCTGCCGATTATAAATATCGTCACCAATATAGATGAGGATCATCTGGATTATTACCGGACGCGGGACGCCATTGACGCGGCTTTTGTGAAGTTCATGAACAACGTGCCGTTTTATGGCGTGAATGTGGTTTGTGGTGATGACGCGGGGGTTCGCTCATTGTTGCCTCACGTCAAACGGCCTGTGCTGACCTATGGTTTTAATGAAGAGAATTCCCTGCGCGCGGTGCCGCTGGAAAGTGGCCGACGCAGTCATTTTGAAGTGTGGCGGGATGGGGAAAAACTGGGTGAGGTTAGTCTGCCGCAGCCCGGGCGTCACAACATTTTGAACGCTCTTGGGGCCATAGGGGCCGCTATGACAGCTGATATCAGTTTTGAAAACTGTGTCGAAGGGTTAAACGCATTCAGCGGTGTGGCAAGGAGATTTGAGTTCAAGGGCGAGAAGAATGGCGTGACTGTCGTGGATGATTACGGGCATCATCCGGCGGAAATCGCGGTCACGCTTTCTACGGCCCGCCAGGTGTTTCCCGGACGGCGCATCGTGGTTGCGTTTCAACCGCACCGTTTCAGTCGAACCAAAAATCATTTCGGCGAGTTTTGTAAAGTTTTTGACGGTGTGGATCAGGTATTGCTGACAGAAATTTATGCGGCTTCCGAAAAACCGATTCCGGGCGTTTCGGGGCAGAGTCTGGCCCAGGGAATACAACAAATTTCCGTGACGCCGGTGCAATATTATCAAACGCTGGAAATAATGGCTGAAGCCCTGGATGAAGCGCTCAAACCCGGTGACGTGCTGTTGACGATGGGCGCCGGAACGATCACCCGTCTTGGCCCCCTGTTTCTTGAAGGTAAAGAATATGCGTGAAGCGGCGCGCCCGTCTCTTGCCGGACTGACGACTTTGCGCATTGGCGGAAACGCCATTGCCGAATTGCTTCTTGAGGATACGGACGATTTTGAGAAGCTGCCGGAGCGTCTGCGGGCAATCGGGGGCGCCCCGGTCGTTCTGGGAGCCGGCAGTAATATACTGGCTCAGGACGGGGAATTGCCGATTGTGCTGGTGCGGCCATGCTTTTTGCAGCAACTGGAGATTTTGCGTGAAATAAACGGCAAAGTTTTTGTGCGGGCAGGCGCTGCTGTCTCCATGTCGCGGCTTTTGCGTTTTTGCATGAAAAATGGCCTTTCCGGTCTGGAAGGACTTGTGGGGATACCGGGCAGCGTTGGGGGCAGCGTAGCCATGAACGCCGGATCGTTTGGCACGGAAATATGCGCTAATATTGAACGTATTAAAATACTTAGTAATAATTCAGTGAAAGAAATCCTCGCCGAAAACATACTGTATGGTTACCGCAGTCTTCGTGTGTCTAAAGAAAATTTAGATTTTATCGTTCTGGAGGCCACATTTAGCTTGACCAATGCTTCAATAGATGGCATCCGTAAACACATGTGTCATAACTTTTTTGAGAAAAAATCTAAACAACCTGTCACTGCCTGGAGCGCGGGTTGTGTTTTTAAAAATCCGCTTCCGGAAATGCCGGCCGGCAAGCTTTTGGATCTTGCGGGATTCAGGGGTAAAAAAATGGGAGGTATGGCGTTTTCGCCATTACACGCCAATTTTTTAATAAATGAGGGCAACGGTTGCGCAACGGCGGCTCTTGATTTGATGCATGAAGCGCGGGAAGCGGTGCGCCGTCGGTTTGGTTTTGTGCTTGAGACGGAGGTCAGAGTGGTGCCGTGCCTTTCACAATAAAGAGGCACGGCCACAGGTCGCGTAATACATACGCAAAAAAAACGTCTTCAGACAAGACCGGCGGGAAATTGTCGAAAATTCGCCTCCGTGTGCCGTCATTTTTGAAGTTTGGTAAAATCAAGGGGTTTGATGGCCTTAAAAGTATTGCGGCTGTAGCTTTGTTGTTGCTGACGGTTGTGCTGGTGCCCGCCTCGGTGTGCGCCGTTACCCTCTGGTTGTATAACAAAGCGACAACGAGCGAGTTTTTTTTTACGAAACATGTGGATGTTGCCGGTAATGTGAGATTGTCGCGTGATCTGGTGCTGCAATACAGCGGGATTAAAGTGGGGGATAACAGCTTGGCCGTGAGTATTTCCAAGGCTGAACAGAATCTTCTTCGAACGCCGTGGGTAGAGGAAGTATCCGTCAAGCGGCTTTTGCCGGACAGGTTTGTTATCAGGCTGAAAGAACGCATGCCTTCTTTCTGGATACACAAGGACGGAGTTTTGCATTACGCAAATGAACGTGGAGAGTTTATTGCGCCGGTGGAGAGCGGTAATTTTCTTTCTTTGCCGACGTTGACTATTGAACCGGGCGCCGAAGATGCCACTCCGTATCTTTCACGTTTGGTCACGGACATGCACAGCGGCGCGTTGCCGGTTGAGGCCGGAGCCATAGCTTCGGTCACCGCAAGCCTCGGCAGGGGCATTGAAATTTATCTTGCGGATCGTGAATTGCGCCTTTCCATTGCCGTGGACGACTGGGACGGCAACCTGGCCAGACTGGGCGTGGCGCTCGGGGATCTTGCGCGCAGGCATGAATTGAAGGATGTGCGTGAAGTGCGCGCCGTAAATGGGGATGTGTGGGTTATAGTAAACAAGCCCGCGCAAGGCTGAGAAAGGCAGGCGCTTGTGAGAGGAAGGTATGAATAAGTCCGATCTCATTGTGGGACTTGATATTGGCACGACAAAAATCTGCGCTGTCGTGGGGGAACTTTCCGAGTCCGGTCTGGTGGATATCGTAGGTATTGGCACAAGCGTCTCCACGGGCCTGCGCAAGGGAGTTGTGGTCAATATTGAACAGACTGTGCAATCCATACGCAAGGCGGTGGAGGATGCCGAACTTATGGCCGGTTGTGATATCCGCGCGGTGTATGTGGGGATAGCCGGCAGTCATATTATGGGCATCAACAGTCATGGCGTCATTGCGGTAAAGGGCGGCGAAGTCGCCCAACGCGATGTTGAACGCGCGCTTGACGCGGCAAAGGCTGTCGCTATTCCGGCTGATCGCGAAGTGATTCATATTCTTCCGCAAGAATATATCGTGGATAGCCAGCGCGGCATCGCCGACCCATTGGGGATGGCGGGCGTACGCCTGGAAGTCAAGGTTCACATTGTCACCGGGGCTGTTTCTTCGGCGCAGAATATTGTGCGCTCCTGTAACAAGAGCCAACTGGAAGTCGCGGACATTGCCCTTGAATCCCTTGCTTCCGCCAAGGCGGTGCTGACAGAGGAAGAACGTGAAATTGGCGTGGCGTTGGTGGATTTGGGAGGCGGCACCACAGATATCGCCATTTTTGCCAATGACGCTATCAAACATACCGCTGTACTGGCGTTGGGCGGACAAAATCTTTCCAATGACATCGCCTTTGGTTTGCGCACGCCGGTCGCGTCAGCCGAAAAGATCAAGATCAAATACGGATGCGCCTTGGCGGATATGGTGCGGTCAGATGAATATATTGAAGTGCCGAGTGTGGGAGGACGTGAATCGCGGCGTCTTTTACGTCAGGTGCTGGCGGAAATTTGTGAGCCGCGTATGGAGGAGATCCTTTCCCTCGTGAATCAGACGCTGGAACGGTCCGGTTACAAGGATATGATCGGCGCGGGAATTGTGCTTACCGGCGGCACGTCTCTCATTGAAGGCTGCCAGGATATTGCTGAGCAGATTTTCAATCTGCCCACGCGTATTGGTTATCCACAATATGTGGGCGGACTCAAGGATGTTGTGAACAGTCCCAAGTTTTCAACGGCGGTTGGGCTTTTGCGCTACGGCGCTGAAAGGGAAATGTCCGGTTCGAGCAAGTTTGTCTCGCGCAGCGAATCCGGCGTGTTTAACGGGGTGCTTTCGCGCATGAAGAAATGGTTTGCGGATATTTCATAAGTGCGGGGTGGGGATGTTGTTGTCAGCTAAAACAGGTGAGGGAAGTATGGCATCGTCAATTGTGGATGATATTGATCTTTCTTTGGCAAGCAGCGCCAAAATCAAGGTATTTGGCGTGGGCGGCGGCGGAGGGAACGCCGTTCAGAAAATGATTGATTCCGGCTTGCGCGGCGTCCAGTTTGTCTGCGCCAATACCGATGTGCAAGCGCTGAGTAAAAGCGGTGCGTCAACCAAAATCCAGTTGGGGCCAAAACTCACAAAAGGTCTTGGCGCAGGCGCCAATCCCGTTATCGGACGTGAAGCCGCGATTGAGAGTGTGAATGCCGTTCGCGACGCTATCGGGGATGCGGACATGGTATTTGTGACAGCGGGCATGGGCGGCGGCACAGGCACAGGCGCCGCACCTGTTGTGGCGCAGACTGCGAAAGAATTGGGCGTGCTCACCATTGGCGTGGTTACAAAGCCTTTCGCTTTTGAGGGGGCCAAGAAGCAACGCGCCGCAGAAGCCGGCATTGAAGATATCAAACAGCATGTGGATTGCCTGATCACAATCCCCAATGACCGCTTGTTGGCTTTCGCGCCTAAAAAAATAACATTTAAGGAAATGCTGCAAAAGGCCAACGATGTTCTTTATTATGCAGTGAAAGGCATTTCGGATGTTATTATGGGTGAGGGCATGATCAACCTGGACTTTGCCGATGTACGCACCACAATGTCGGAGTCCGGGCTTGCCCTGATGGGCACGGGCATGGCCTCCGGCGAAAACCGCGCCCGTGAAGCGACGCAGCGCGCCATTATGAGCCCGCTGCTGGAGGATGTGTCTCTGGAAAGCGCCAAGGCTGTATTGTACAATATTTCAGCGTCAACGGATATCACTTCCGAAGAGGTGAAAGAGATTGGCGAAATTATAGCAGATACCGCGCCAAGCGACGCCAACATCATATTTGGCGTTATTTTTGACGAGGAATTGGGGGATGAAATCCGCATTACGGTTATCGCAACCGGCATTGAATCGCCAAAACCTGTGCAGTCCGCGCCGCAGCCTGTCGCAAGGGTAACCGATTTTCGCAGCATTGAGCCTGAAGCGGCAAATGCCGATCCATTTGCCCGCGTCGGCCGCAGGGCTTTTCCTGATGGTCAGCGCCAGCAGGGTTCTCTCACGTCGAATGGCGCCGACAATCGTTTGCAGCAATGGGGAACTGAACCGGAAGATAATTACCAGCCGCGCGCAACGCGCCGCACTGAGGGGCAGCGCAGTTGGTACGACAGGGGCAATGATCGATCCGGATATTTAAGGCAGGGAAATCCGCGTCCTGGCCGTCGGCATACACCCGGCCAGGAAGAGCCTGTTTTTAATGACGATGATTGGGACACCCCGGCATTTCTCAGGTCGCAGGCCGATTAGCGATGCTGCGGAAATTCGATTAACTTTTCCATATTTTCAGGGCTTGCCTCTTCGGCCCTGAAATGCCCGCCGGGAGGCCCATTGTGGGCCTCCTTGCGGGGATATTTTTATTTCCGTCAGATGCGGTTAAGGGAACGACACAACTGCCGATAAGCGCATGAGGGAATCCCAATTTATGAAACCAATTCAAAGTGTGTTGCCCTATGATCAGCTCCTTACGTCCTGGAGAATACGTTGCCAGGAGCGTTGAGAGTTGTTATTCCTTGATGAAGGCGAGGCATGCAATATTGGGAATTGTTCTTCCTGACTTCAGGCGCGGGTTGCCTCGCGTGCGACTATTTCTCCCGTTCATGCGGAGATACTGAACATGGCGTTGGATACAAGCGGTATTATAGGCCAAAGCGCCAGTCTGTCAGATGTTTTCAAGATGCTCGCCAAGGTGGCGCCCACTGACAGCACCGTGCTTGTTACCGGAGAATCGGGAACAGGCAAGGAATTGCTTGTGCGTGCCCTGCACGCCAACAGCCACCGCGCCGCCCGCCCTTTTGTGCCGATCAATTGCGGCGCTATTCCGAAAGAGCTGCTTGAGAGTGAGCTGTTTGGCCATGAAAAGGGCGCTTTTACTCATGCCATCAGATCCCGCCCCGGACGTTTTGAACTGGCTGACGGGGGTACGGTATTTCTTGATGAAATAGGAGAGATGGATCTGAGCCTCCAGGTAAAGATATTGCGTGTGCTCCAGGAAAAAGAAATTGAACGTGTGGGAGGCTCCGGCTGTAAAAAAGTGGATGTACGCATTGTGGCGGCCACAAACAGGGATCTGGAGTCGGAAGTGGCTTGCGGGCGTTTTCGTGAAGATCTCTATTATCGTTTGAATGTCATACCGCTGCATTTGCCGCCTCTGCGCGAACGCGGCGGCGATGTGCTGTTGCTGGCCGGTCATTTTCTGGAGCATTTCTGTCGCAAAAAACTCCGTTCTCCGCTGACGCTTGCGCCGGCCGCGCGCCGGGTAATGGCGGCCTATGCCTGGCCGGGCAATGTGCGTGAGTTGGAAAACTTTATGGAGCGCCTGAGCGTTCTTGTAGACGGAGATATTGTCAAGCTGAGCGATTTGCCGCCAAAAATTTTGGAACAGGTAAGCGATGACCTCGCGCTGGATATTGATGAGCGGCAGGACACGCTTGGAAGCGGCATTTCGGAGCAAGCGCCGATGGCGGATGAAGATTCCGCTCCTGCCGTGTTTGTCTGGCCGGATTTGGCTGTATTGGAAGCCAGGGGCATGAATCTCAAGGATTTTTTGGATACTGTTGAAAATCGCTTGATTGATGAGGCGCTCAATAAAGCGGGCAGTGTTAAAAATTTGGCTGCGGAATTTTTGGGTATCAAACGCACAACGTTGATTGAAAAACTTAAAAAACGTAACTCTGGATAAGGCATATCTTTTGCATTAACTTTTTTGTGAACATTTCAGAAAGTATTCTTCACGGCAGGGCCACGGATATGTGTGAGCGCTTTGGTATAATTCGTTATGTCCTGTTGTTGCCGCTCAGTCAGTGCTTACTGTTTTTTTGGTTGATCGCGTCCGAACATGTCGTTCATGCCGCTGATCCGGCGATAGAGATCAGCCCGCAGAGTCTGCGCGCCAGAGTTAACCATGGCGGGCCTGAAGACTGGCCGGAAACCAACGGTCTCTCCACCGGTGTTTTGTCCAAACCGGAGGATGCGTCTCCCCTCCCGTCTGAACCGGCGCACTTGCCGCTTCCTGAAGCCGCGTTCGAACCACCCGCACCCCCCGCTTCTCCGGTAGACTCTCAGTCGGGCACATCGCCGACGGTTCCTCCGCCGCTTGTCAAAGATATGGGACAGGCCGCTTCCGGCCTAGTGCAGGGCAGCAGCGAAGGTTTGAAGCTTGGTGACGACAAGCATGAAAAAACTGACGCTCCGGAATTGCCCCGTGAGGTCATTTATGTGGACGAAAAGGGCAATCCTGTGCCGAAACCGCCGGAACCCGACAAAATGATGGCGGAAGCGGAGCGTTTGATTGACGAAAACAAGATTGATGAAGCGTTGCAGGAGTTGGATAAAATTCGCGCCTTGACTGACATCACCTCCGAGATGCGTGAAAAGGTACTGTATCATATAAGCGACTGCATCTGGAGCCGATATGCCGATAATCCCCTGGCGGGGTATGAGGCTATCGTTTCCTCCACCAATGAGGCCATGAATGCCAATTTGCGTTCGCCAAACGTGCCTGGAGCATTGCTGCGCCTGGGGCTTGCCAATGTCAATGTGGGCAATTTGCAGGACGCTGCAGGCTATATTGTGGCCTTGTACAGGCGCTATCCTGATTATCCAGGAGTTTCACTAGGATTTACGGCCCTTGGGAAAGAGCAGCTCAAGCGCGGATTCAGTGAGCGGGCAGAACAGTCTTTTTCACTGGTGCTGGACAAATACCCCGAGTCACCCCATCTGCAAGCCGCCGCTGTCGGTTTGTCATACGCGTTGTTCAACCAGAAAAAGAACGATCAGGCGCATATTATTCTTGATTTTATAAGTAAACGCTGGCCGCGTTATTATATTGACGATCCGGTTTTTTTGCTTTTACAGGCCGGCAATGAAGAAGCTTTGGGCAAATTCAGTGAAACGCTTGATTCATACTGGCTCTATATAAATCTTGATCCGAGGCATGAGGGTAATGATGCGCTCTTGCTCAAAATGGGCGATTTGTATCAACGTAACGGAGATACAAGAGCTGCGGAATTTATTTACCATGAAATTGAACACCGGTATTCCGGGAAGTCGACTGCCTTGATTGCCGGGATGCGTCTTCTGGAAAAAGGCGTCTATGATTCGCCAATTACCTATGAGCAGATGACAAAGGTCTTTGCCGAGATGGACGAACCGGCGCTTGTCCGGCTTTACAGCGCTTTGACAGCCTCGTCAAACATTCTTCCTGAAGCCGTTCTGGCCCGTCTGAAGCAGGCCATGCTGCTCTATTGGGATAAGCAGTACACTAATGCAATGGGTAAGACGGCTGATTTTATTGACAGTTATCCCGAAGACGCCAATGTGCAGGAGGCGCGTGAGCTAATTTGGCAGGCCTTTCAGAAGGAACTCGCTAATTCCCTGACAGAGAAGAATTATGGTCGAATCCTGATTTTATGGAACGGATTCCCCTTGGTTCGTGAGCGTTATGGCCCCATAGACGCGCGTCTGCGCTATGCCTTGGCCCAAGGCTGGCTGGAACGTGGGGATGACGCCCAGGCCCTTGGCCTGCTGGCTGAATTCTTGAAATCGCCCATGGATACGCAGTATGGGGAAGCGGCATTCACAGAGTATTTTAACCGCTATCTTCAAGCGGGCGAGTGGGGACATATTCTGGATCTCGGCAAACTGGTTGCCAGCTGGAACATGAATCCCGCTTTGCGCAATCAACTGGATTATGCCACGGCTCTTTCGGCGCAGAATTTAAACCTGACCGCGCAGGCGCTCGCCATGTGGAAGCAGCTGCTGGCGCGTACGGACATTCCGCTTTATCAACGGGCGTACGCCGTGTATTTTCTGGCGCGTGACGCGGAAAATCGCAGGGATATACGGGATTCCTATATGCTGAATCGTCAGGTTATTGACCTTTTCACCCAGTTGCAGGACGAGCGTTCCGACAAGGCCGATCCGCAGCGCATCAAGGATGCCGTGGTCGCGCTGATGGACATCTGCGAAGTTGACAACCGCATTCCCGAAGCGTTGGACTGGGTGTCCCGCTGCAGCGCGTATACGCCGGAGGACTCGCCGGAGTATCCCGGTCTGCGTTTTCGTGAAGCCCGTCTTTATCGTAAACTTGGCGACGCCGTAAGAGCGAGATCCATACTGGAGGATATCGTGAAGCGCGCGCCCGATTCGCCTTTTGGAAAAGCGGCGGTGGCCGAGTTGCGCACGTTTGAGGTTTCACGCGATCTGCAGAATTATATGCCGGGCGCCGCCGGCGCGCCGTCGCAATAAAGAATGCGTTTCAGGAGGTATCATCAGGGGGTGGGCCAGAATTCGCACACCCTGGCAGGCGCGTATCCGGCAAGAAAGGCGTCCATAAGCGTGCCGAAGTGAACCCTGTTTCGAGGTTTGATGCGTTGGGCTTCCGGGCAGTCCGCCGGAAAAAAACGCAAGGATTCCTGGTTGCCGGTATAATTTTTACGGGCCAGGGGCAAAGAGAGCAGGTGCGCCCACATCCCGCGCCGCTCCTTGATGGCCTGCTGCTGCAAGGCGCTCAACCTCTGTTGCAGGCTGCGGTTCTGATCTGGATGAGGATAGTAGAAAACCGCGCCATGGCTTATCATAATATCGCTTAATGATTGACCATTTTCAAGCCTGACATCAGCGATGATCCTCCCGTGGGCATCTTTCTGGGCAGAGCCTGCGGGCGAGAGGCGCACCTTTTTTTTCTGGGCAAGGCGCACCAGTTCCTGCCGCGCCTCACTTGCATAGTATTGAGCTTTTTTCTTGTCATGGGCCAGTTCAGGAGAATCAATACCTGCAAGGCGTACAATGCGTCTGTCTGTGAGTTGGATGGTATCGCCGTCAAAACACCGTGCCACAAGGCCGTCGGACATATTCGCCGCTACGGGTGCAGCAGCGTCATGGGAGGTGTCTCTGGCCGAAGCCGGGGAGGGTCGGCAAAGCGAGACAACGCACAACGCCGTCGTGAAAAGCAACGTTGTGCGAAGCAAACGGAAAATTGCCGGGGCGTGCGTGGCCATCTGGATTTTTAGTTGTCGTAATAAGATCGCAGGGGTTGGCTGCGCACAGGGTGTCGCAGCTTGCGCAGAGCCTTGGCCTCTATCTGACGGATGCGTTCACGCGTAACATTAAAGAGTTTGCCCACTTCTTCAAGCGTGTGGTCACTTTTTTCCGCTATACCGAAGCGTTTGCGCAGCACCTGCTCCTCGCGTGTCGTCAGATCCGCAAGTACGGCGGTCAGTTGTTCCGAAAGTTTTGTGTTGATGACTTCTTCAGACGGCGCGACGGCTTTTTTGTCCTCAATAAAATCGCCGAGGCTTGAGTCTTCTTCATCTCCAATGGGCGTTTCCAGAGAAATGGGTTCTTTGGCGATCTTGAGAACTTTTTTAACTTTTTCCACGGGATATTCCATGCGTTCGGCAATTTCTTCAGGCGTAGGGTCGCGCCCCAGTTCCTGAACCAGATAGCGTGATGTCCGTATCAATTTATTGATAGTTTCTATCATGTGCACAGGTATGCGGATGGTGCGGGCCTGATCCGCGATGGCGCGCGTGATGGCCTGTCGGATCCACCAGGTCGCATATGTGGAAAATTTATATCCACGCTGATACTCAAATTTGTCCACAGCTTTCATCAGGCCGATATTGCCCTCCTGAATCAGGTCAAGAAATTGCAGGCCGCGGTTGGTATATTTTTTGGCGATGGAAACAACAAGTCGGAGGTTTGAGCGAATGAGATCCTGCTTTGCGCGCATTGCTGCGGTATTTCCCCGTTTGATGCGCCAGAGCACTTCTTCCAGGTCTGTGACATTGTGGCAGCATTTTTCCTGCAAGCGGGTAAGGATTTCAATTTTGCCGGTAATCATTTCTTTAAAAGAAAAAAGTTCGTCAACACTGAGTTTGAGGTCATTCGCCAGGCTGGCGGGGCTGATTTGCCGTTTTTCAAGGCTGGCGAACATGGTCTGAATTTCAGCCTGCGTATGCCCTGTAGAAAGAATATAGGCGGAAAGGTCGCGCTGGCAGTTGTGCATCTGGCGTACGTAGTCCTCAACTGTTTCGCTGATCCTGTCGATGAGCGTTTTTTCCAACTTGATGTCCCGCAGGCGAGTGACTATTTCTTCTTTAAAACTCATGATTTCTTTCTGCACGGCCGTGACGCGGCGTTCCAGCGTTGTGCATTCGTCCAGTTTTTTATATACCTTGCGCTTTTTTTTGAATATCTGCTTGATTTCATCAAGAAGCAGAATGACGCGCGTGCGCTGGTTCATTTCGTCTTCGCGGGGGTCGTCTTCTTCAATTGTCTTGACAACATCCTTGAGCTTGATGCGGCTTTGGCGAAGGTCTTCCCCAACGTGGATAAGTTCTTCCACGGCGACAGGCACCTCCACCAGAGCATAGAGGACATCCTGCTCACCCATCTCAATTTTTTTGGCAATGACGACTTCACCATTTCTGTCCAGCAAGGGCACCGCGCCCATTTCGCGCAGATACATGCGCACAGGATCCGTGCTGCGGGAGGAATAATCGGCGGCGTCTTCATCTTCCGTCAAATCCAGCGCGCTTTCAGCTATATCATCGTCGTGCGCCACAGTTGAAGAAATTTTTTTGCCGTCTTTTTCTGTATCTACGATAACAATTTCAAGTTGTTCAAAAATGCCGATGATCTCTTCAAAATGTTCCGGCGTATTCATCTCCATGGGCAAGGCTTTGTTGACTTCTTCAAAAGTAAGAAAGCCGGCCCCTTTACCCTTTGTAATAAGCGACTGAATTTGCTGTATATCCTTTATGTTGCTCATCCCTTTTTCTCCAAGGTTTCTTGCAGTGCGCGAAGATAATCCAAATCAGTTTCAAAGTCACCTGTAGCGGAATTTTCACGTAATGCTGCGGAAACAGAAGATTTTTGTTCAAGAACGTAATGGTTTTCCATGGCGTTGCGCAGATGGTTGAGTTCATTGTCGCCATTGTCGCGGGGCGCGGCTTGCGCGCCTCTACAATTGAACCAGAAATCTGTCTCCCTTTCGTCAAGACTGCGAACAGCTTCTTCGCCGTATTCTTCTATCTTGTCCCACAACTGTCTGGCTACGGGAGACTGCAAAGCCATGTCCACGCCCAGTGCGCGCAGATCGGCCAAGCGGTTCGGATAGCGCACGGCATACATCATAATTTGATGGTCGCGCATATTTTGCCGGGTTAAGGTATTTGTCCGCGCTTTGTGCCGGTCGTCCCTGTTCTGTCTGTTCCTTGCCGCTGCTCCTTCACGTAGCACTGTTTCAGAAAGTTGCAAATGTGTTGCCAATTGTGAAATATAGGGACTGAGCAGTTCCGGCAGTTCCACCTGACGCAGGAAATTGCGCGTCCATTCTATTGTTTCACGCGGGGCCAGCACCTTGAGAACGTCTATGCAAAAACGCAGGCCCTCGGGCGCTGCGGCCTTGAGATTTTCAAAAGCCTCAGGCCCATCGTTACGTAAAAAATCATCAATATCCTTGCCGTCGGGCAGCAGTACCACGGTGCAGGCCATTCCGCGTATGAGCAGCATTTCGCAGGCCCGAAAGGCCGCTTTGCGCCCGGCGCGGTCTCCGTCAAAAAGCAGCGTCACCTGAGAGGCGAAACCTGAAAGCCGTTTGACCTGCGCCTGGGTGAGCGCCGTGCCCAATACGCCAACCGCGTTTTCGTACCCAAACTGGTGCAGCGTGAGCACGTCCATATACCCTTCGGTCAAAAGGGCGTGGCCTTTAGTGGTAATGCCGCGCCGCGCCTGGGCAAGGCCGAAAAGATGTTCTCCCTTGGTGTAGAGAGGGGTGTCCGCGCTGTTGATATACTTGGCTTCTTCTTTGTTCTCGTCGTTTATGATTCTTCCGCCAAAGGCGATAATCTGGTTGGAAAGACTGAGAATGGGAAAAATAAGCCGACAGCGGAAACGGTCATAACGCCGGCCTTTTTCGGATTGACCGAGCAACCCGGCCTCCACAGCGAGATTAGCGTCAAAATTGGCGCGGTGAAGGGCATTTGCCAGTGAATCCCACGCGCGTCCGGCCCAACCAAGCCTGAAGAAGCGCACCAGCTCATTTTCCAGTCCACGTTTTTCGATATAGGCTCTGCATTCCGCGCCATCGTCGCTTTGCAGCATCTTGCTGAAATGTTCGGTTGCGAACGCGTACATGCGCAGCATCTGCTGCCTGTTTGAGCGAGTTTTTTGCTCCTTGCCGCCGGCGCGTTCGTTTCTGCGTGGGCTGTCAAGACTGACGCCCGCTTCCAGCGCCAGTTGCTCCAGACTCTCCCTGAAAGTGAGACCGTTGATGCGGCCGTAAAAATCGAAAATATCCCCTGACGCCTGGCATCCGAAGCAATAAAACATGCCCTGTTCCTCGTTGACGGAAAAGGAGGGTTTCGTTTCCTGATGGAACGGGCAGGGGGCCATCCAGCGCGGGCCATTGCGTTTCAAATCCACGTAACGTCGCACGATGTCCACAATTTTGAGACGATCTTTGATGGCGTTGACAGCGTCTTTTGACTGCATGATTGAGACTCTTACGTACTGCCGGACATTGTTTTTGCGTTCCGATCCAGCGCGATATCCTCAAGCCTGGCCCAAAGGCTCACGCCGTTCATGATCACGCGTATCCTTTGCCGACGTTTGTCTATATCCGTAATGACGCCCTGATTGTTAAAAGACTTGTGCAGGATGCTCTGCCCGACAGTCAGAAGCGCCAGATGCGGTATTTCACCTTGCTCGGGTATTGCCGTCGCAGGGTGAAGGGATGCCCGCAGTCGGGACATTTCCCTGAAAGCCTGCTTGCCGGCAATGCGGCCTTCTTTCCAGGCTTTGAGCAGCGTTGTCGCCTTGTCGCGGATTTCCTCACTCAGGCGTTCACGTTCCTTTTTTAGCTGCTCACGCAGTTTTTGCGTGTCACGCCGTGCGGCTTCCCGCTCCGCGCGCGTCTGCGCCAGTTCTTCCTCTTTTTCTGCGGCCAGCGCATTAAGCTGGTCGAGCAGGGTGGTGACATCCCTGTTGTCCTCCAGCAGGTAGCGCCTTGCGCGAACCATGATGCTTTCGGGCAAACCGTGTTCCTGCGCCACATCCAGAGCGTGGCTGGCCCCTACTTGGTCATAGGCGAGTCTGAACAGCGGCTTTTTGCTTTCCGGGTCAAACAGCATGGAGGCGGCGCGTACATGTTCGCATGACATGGCGTACAGTTTGAGCGCCGGAAAATGCGTGGCGGCCAGTACATAGATATGCATGTTCAGCAATTCGTCAATAACAGCCCTGGCCAGTGAGGCACCTTCCGTCGGGTCTGTGCCCGCGCCGAATTCATCCAGCAGCACCAGAGCGCCCGGATCAAGGTATTCCCAGACTTTTGCGAGGTGTTCGATCTGGGCTGTGAACGTGGAAACATTGTCTTCAAGACTTTGCTCGTCACCGATAAAAGCTTCTATGCGGTCAAACCAGGGCAGGTGCGAGCCGGCCTCAACCGGCAGAGGCAAGCCGCATTGGGCCATAAGCGCTATAAGCCCCAGGGTTTTCAGACAGACAGTTTTGCCGCCCGCGTTGCCTCCGGTGACTATCAGTATCCGTTCACCGGGGCGCAGGGTGATATCCAATGGCCGGACAGCGTTTTTATGTTCAGAAAGGGTCAGCAGCGGATGGCGGGCTCCATGCAGGTTTATGCCTTCCTCCGGTTGGGTGAGGGGGACGCACCGGCCATCAAACCGGGCTGCAAGACGGCTCTTTGCCTGCAATACGTCCAGTTGTGTCAACAGTTCCTGGGCCGCGCGAACGCCGGGGAGTTCGGCAATCAGAAGGTCAAGCAGGTATTTGAGAATCTGCAGTTCTTCTTCATGTTCTTCGTGCTTGAGTTCCTGCAGGCGATTGTTTATTTCCAGCAGAAAAAGCGGTTCAAAATAGCAGGTTTCTCCGGTCTGGGACCAGTCGTGTAGTATGCCCTGCAAATGACCCTTGAAATCGGCTTTCAGCGGCAACACATAACGATCTGAAGACAGCGTCATAAAGTCGTCCTGCAAATACAATGAGATATTGTATCTCAGGGCGAATTCTTTCACCTTGCGCATGCAGCTTTTGTGCAGAGTGCGCAATTCATTGCGCAGGCGGTAAAGCTCCGGGGAACTTTCGTCTTTTATGCGGGCGTCGTCGGATATGCAGCGGGAAAGCGCGTGAGTGAACTGAACGGGCAAAGGTGCGGCCTGGGCGAGATTGAGCAGGTTGGGCCAAAGATTTTGCGCGTTGTTCGTGGTGATGGCGCAGTTGGCGCGGTTGGCCAGCAGCAGCATTTCGCGTAGCGCCCAGAAAGCCTCCGTATCCGGGCTTTCCCGTAGCGTAGCGCCGCCGCGCTCGATCCTGCGTAGCAAGGAGCTTGTATCCGGAAAAGAAACAGGAGAAAAACCGGATTCGCCATCTGATAGCGATGCGGAGAAGCAGAGGCAGGCTTCTTCATAAAGCTGTGCCGCTTCGGACGCAGCCTCTTTGTCCGGCAACGGATGAAGGGCAAGAGCGCGCTCACGCCCTGCGGGTGAACGGCAGAGACCGGAGAGAATCTCCGTAATTCTGTGAAATTCCAGAGCAACGCAAGTGTGAGCTGGGATCATAAATGTAAAAATGCGGGAAACCCTTGACGGGTTTCCCGGAGTGAGAGCAGGGTGTACGATAAAGATACGCCTTACTGACGCTAAACCATGTTCATCTTTCTGATTTTTTTCATCAAGCGTTTGCGCGCCGCCGCCTTCTTTTTCTTGCGCATGACGCTTGGTTTTTCATAGTGCTGACGTTTTTTCATTTCAGAAAGAATGCCGGCTTTTTCAACCTGCTTTTTGAAGCGGCGCAAGGCAATATCAAAGTTGTAATCGTCTTCGGTGAGAAAAACTCCGGGCAAAAAATCACCCCCCCCTCATACAATGAATCAGCGTTAATTTGATTAATTAACCCTGTGCGGGGAAAAAAGCAAGATTATTTTTTTGAGATTTTTGGCAAGGCCCAAACATAGTCCACCTCGTAAGTAGCGCAGTCGTGCACGAGTTTCCAGCGGCAAAATCCGGAATTCGTCCCTCTTTTATGCAATATTCGGGCTAAAGCGAGGATTGCTTCCGGTTCGGTGAATAGTTATTGTCGGCGAATGTCGTTCACAAAACCTCCACGTCGCCGCGCGGATCAGCTTGTTTTTGAGCAGGGTCTGGCGCAAAGCCGTGAACAGGCGCTGCGCCTGATTATGGCCGGCAAAATTGCGAAAGCGCCCGATGCCGCCGCCCGGCAGCCTTCCCCGGTGATCAAGCCGGGTCACGCCTATCCCGCCGACACGGCCTTTATCCTGCTGGAAAATGAGCGCTATGTGAGCCGTGGCGCGTATAAGCTGCTGACGCTTCTCGACAGTTTTGCCATTGACGTGAGCGGTTTTGTTTGCCTTGATGCCGGCGCATCCACCGGCGGTTTCACTGATTGTCTTCTGCAGCGCGGCGCGGTGCGGGTGTACGCCGTGGATGTCGGTCACAACCAGTTGCATGAAAAACTGCGGCGGGATCCCCGTGTCATCAGCCTTGAAGGGGTGAATCTGCGGTATGCGGAAGCGACGCTTATTCCGGAGTCTGTGGATATGGTGACGGCGGATGTGTCTTTTATCTCTCTTGAACTGGTGATGCCGCCCTGTGTAATCTGGCTTAAATCCGGCGGAATTGCGGCGGTGCTGATAAAACCGCAGTTTGAACTGGGGCCGGGCGCGACCGTCAGGGGCGTGGTGCGGGATGAGCCGGCGCGGCAACACGCCGTTGATAAAATCGTGTCGTTTTGCGGGGCAAACCTTGGTTTGTGTTGCAAAGGCGTCTTGCCGGCGGCAATCAGGGGACCGAAAGGCAATCAGGAATACATGGCGCTTTTTGTGAAAAAAGATTGTAATGTTTAGAGTATTTCAAGGTTGAAAATACCCACAACTTTTGAACCATCCCTGGATATTTTTCGGGCTTACCTGTTCGAAAGCATACAAGGCACGTTGCCGTGTGTCTGTTGGTACTATTCTTATCTGTCTCTAAAGAAAATTTACAGCATTTTAAGGTTGAATTTTCTCTAGAGATTGTTTAAAATCCTGGGGTGTTGAGTTGCGAGCGCCATTATCCCTTAGAATCGTTGCGGGACAATGGTTCTCTGAAACTGAAACC
>JAISZT010000100.1 GCA_031284485.1 Desulfovibrio sp. | reverse complement strand
GAAAGATCTCCGGAATATGCCAGAATTGCCACAGAATACTTGCGGGAAACGGGTTGAAAAACGTGTCAGAATCAGCACACAGGAAAAGGAAAAGCCCGCGAAAAATTGCGGGCTTTTTTTGCCGGGGAAAAAACCTATTCCTGTTCTCAACTTGCGTGAAAGAAATTCTCAACTTTCGTGAAAGCTCACAGCTGTATCGGTCACTCGTTGTCCCAAAAAGAGCGGGGCTATAGCGGGGCTGAATGACCCTATAATAAAAAAGGAGTTATGAGAATTCCTCATAACCCCTTGATATTCCTGGTGGGCAGTACAGGACTTGAACCTGTGGCCCCCGCCGTGTGAAAACAAAAAATATGCTTTGTCCGCTTTTGACATATTTTGATTATCTTTGAAATTCAGAATATTATCTGAAATCATATTTGTTGCAATTTGACGTAATTTGCCTTATTTTCTCTTTGCGTGTGGGGAATGGTGTGGGGAAGAAATGCAGTTGACACACCGGATTTTTTCCATTCTTCCGCAGAGCGTGTGGGGAAGAAGTGTTATTTTTTCCTGACCTGATTTGTGTCGATGGACAAGAGAGGAGCGGCAGGGCATGGCGGTTCGAGAAAAAACGCAATACAAGGGTGTGTTTTTCCGGGAAGAAGTTCGTTTGGGCAGTGAAACCCAGCTTGAGCGGGTGTATTATGTCCGTTATCGCACCGGCGGGCGTGAAGCCAAGGTTATTGAAGAGCGCGTCGGTCGTGAAACCGAAGGCATGACCGCAGCGCGCGCCAACCAGATACGGGCCGACAGGGCCAGGGGCCGGGAGCAATCCAACAGGGAAAAACGCGCCGCAACGGAAGCCGCCCGTCTTGCCGACATCTCCCGCCCTTCCATAGCCCGCTTGTGGGCGCTGTACCGGGAAAGCCTGCCGGATCGCAAACGCTGGGAAACCGACGAGAGCCGCTATCGCCTTTATATCAGCCCCATGTTCGCGGACAAGACCCCGGACGAAATCGTCACTCTGGACATTGACCGCTTGCGCCAGCACATGACCAAGCTGGGCCGCAACCCGGCCACCATCAGGAATGTCATGGATCTTCTCCAGCGCCTGATCCGCTTCGGAGCCAAGAAGGGGCTGTCCCGAATGCCGGATATGTCCCGTCTGTATTTTAACTATCCCAAGGTGGACAGCGCCAGAACCGAAAACATGTCGCCGGAGCAGATGCAAGCCTATTTGCGGGCATTGGATGAAGAACCGGATCAGCACGCCGCCGCTTTTCTGCGTCTGGCCCTGGCGACCGGGATGCGCAAAAACGCCTTGCTCTCTCTGCGCTGGGACGACATTGATTTTGACTTCGGCTTCATCACCCTGCGCGGAGAAGTCGCCAAAAAACGGGTAACGGAACGCATTCCGCTTTCAGCGGCGGCCCGTGCTATCTTGAAAGGAATCCCCAGAACGACCGGCGAATATGTCTTTCCCGGCAAAGATGGAGGGCCGCGCCATGAGTTCAAAAAAGTAGCCAAACGTGTTAAGGAAAAAGCGGGCTTGCCGGAAGACTTTCGCCCCCTGCACGGACTGCGGCATACTTTCGCCAGTTGGCTGGCCTCCTCCGGCGAAGTTGACCTCTATACATTGCAGCGCCTTTTGACGCATAATTCGCCGCAGATGACCCAGCGCTACGCCCATCTTGCCGATTCCGCCCTGCAAAGAGCCGCTTCCGTGGCGGACAAGCTCTTCGCGCCGGTGGCGGATTCAAAAGCGACCTTGGCAAAGAATTGAGATAAACCCGGAAAGGCATCATGACGGAAAGCGAAACCACAGAATACAAGAAGACCCTCGGTCAACTGAAAGACGGGCTGATCTCCATTGCCGCCATTCTCAACAAGCACAGGCAGGGCGAACTTTGGTTCGGCGTTCGCGATGACGGCGTGTCTGTGGGCATCAATGTCGGAGAAAAGACCGTTCGTGACATATCCCAGGCCATTGCCGCCCACATTGAGCCGAAGATTTATCCTGAAATCAAAACCGTGCCGCGCAACGGCATTGACTGCATTCGCGTATGCTTTTCCGGCATTGACGCGCCCTATTTCGCCTATGGCCGGGCGTACATGCGTGTGGGGGATGAAGACCGGCAACTCAGCGCCAGGGAACTGAAAAACTTCATCCTGAACGGCAATCAGGAATCCCTGCGCTGGGACAACAAGCCTTGCGCCGCGACAATGGAAGATTTGAATGAAGACAAGGTCAAGGTTTTTGTGGCGCGGGCGGATCTGCCGTGGGATACCCTGCCAAATGCTCTGCAAAAACTTGATCTCCTGATAAACGGCAAACCGGCCAACGCCGCGTTGGTTTTTTTCGCCAAAACGCCGGTAGTCAAGATGCGTTGCGCGGTGTTTGCTTCCACCACCAGCGCCACGCTTCTGGATCAACAGGATTATCAAGGCGGTATTCTGGAACTCATTGAGCAAGGACAAAGCTATATCCTCAGAAATATTTACAAGGGCATGCGCCTGGAAGGACTGTACCGGGTGGACGTGCCGGAGCTTGCCGTCCCTGCTTTGCGGGAAGCCCTGATCAATGCCTTTTGCCATCGGGACTACCATGATCCCGATGAAGTCAGGCTAGCTATATTTCAGGACAGGGTTGAAATACGCAATCCGGGCAAGCTGTTCGGCGGCTTGACCATAGAACAGTTACGCGGAGGCAATGTGTCCATGCGGCGCAACCCGCTGATTGCGGAGATGCTCCGGCGCATCCGGATGATCGAAGGCTGGGGGCGCGGGATGCCGCTGATCCTGGACAACGAGCCGAAGACGCGATTCCGGGAAGTCGCGACTCTGTTCATTACCGACTTTCCCCGCCCGTCCTTTGAGCCGGATTATGCGGCCAGGGCTGCTGCCGCAAATGAGGCCGGCGCGGAATTTTCTCCGGCAACGCCGGAGAAACCTGTTAATGATACTACCATAACTACCACAACTACCACAACTGACACTACCACGACTGCCATAACTCATTTGTCAGAAGTGGAGAAAGCCATCCTTGCGCTGATCAGGCATGATCGGGCCATTACCCTGAACACACTGGCCGGCAAGTTGAATTTGACAAAAGACGGACTACGCTACCATACCGATAATCTGAAAAAGAAAGGCGTCCTCCGAAGAAAGGGAACCTATAACGGGCATTGGGAAATCAGAGAGTGTTGACTTAAATATATATTTCCGGCAGAATCCCCTCATCTGAAAAGAAGGAGAGGGGAAAAT
>JAISZT010000119.1 GCA_031284485.1 Desulfovibrio sp. | reverse complement strand
CACCCGACGGCAACGCCGAGAAAAAAGATCCCGGCCGGAACCCCGATGACCAGCAGCGTGGCGGCGGCATCCCAATGTGTGCTCATGATTGCTCCTGTGCCGGGCTTTCGCTCGCGGTCCGCGTCACCGGAATTTTTTCCGCATAGCCCGACTTGGCGAGGCTGTCCGCGTCCGCTTCGTCCATTTCCGTAACCGTTCCGGGACTGAAGGTGTCCGCGCCGGTACACAAGGTGCATTTAAGCCGCACCATGCTTAAGCCGTTGGCGAGTCCACGAGCCTTACGGATTAAGACAGCATCTGTTAACGCTGAATTTGGTTCAGAGAAGTTGCTGTCGCTATCCGTAAGCGGGGAAGCCCCGCTAACGGCTACCGCCACATTCTTTGTTTTCCTGGCCATAGCGCTTTCCTCAGACAGCCTTGATTTTGATCGTCCAGCCCACATGCCGCGTGATGGGCAGGGGGCGAGACTCCGCGATGGTGAACACGCCGGACGGGTCTTCCTGCTCAAAGCTCTTGGCGAAAATGGCCGCAGGCCCTTCGCACTTGATGTCCACAGGTTGCCCGTACTCGATGACACTTTCCGCATCGCGGGAAATCAGCAGGGCGCAGTCCGGATCAAGATAATACCGCGCGGTTCCGCTCACATCGGTGTAGGTCGCGGAATCTACCCAGACGTTAAGGCCATTCCACCAGCCTTTCAGCTTGGAGAGCACACGCGGCGTCATCTGCCCGGCGTCAATACGGCGATTGTCCAGATTGTCTTTCACGTCCTGATGGCGGTGGAAGGGCATCCAGACATTTTTACCCAACACGATGTCCGTTGGGCCAAAACCGCCTGTGGCGTCCTGCATCATCATGGCGTACTGCTCAACAGTGGAAAACAGGTTGGAGGCCGGTGAAGTCCAGGGCGCATCGCCGGTAAGCACCACATTGTGAGATTGCGGACGCTTGAAATCCACAGTGTAGGTTTTTGTCACAGCGCCTTCAATCATGTCGTAGAGATCAATCTTTCCGTCCACGGCTGCCTGCGCGCACATGATTTCCACCATGCGGTCGATATCCTGACGGTGCATATCCATGTCATCGGCAAGAGCGCGTTCGACGGGATTCACCGATGGGTCATAGGGCGTATGCCCCTTCTGTGTTTTCAGTATTTCGGCCGCCATGAAAACACGTTTGGGGCGAAAGCGCGGGGCCTTGCACTGGCTGACTGACAATGTTTCGCCCTTTCGCATGGTACCCGCGTCATAATTGGTGATAGACGGCAGCATGGATGCGCCGCGCAATGACGTTTGCAACTCAAAAATTTCCACAGGCTTGGGAGATTGCGGCTTAAAGAACGAGGCAAAAAGATCATGCCGGACAGGCCGGAGATTGATCACGCCTGTCAGTATGCGGGGGTCAAAATAATCAATGGGCATGTCTATCTCCTTATGCGTAGAGGCCGACACCGCGCATGGCGGCGAAGGCGGTTTTTTCGTTTTCGGCGGTGACGCCTTCGGCGAAAATCAGTTCGTCACGGACAAACGCGCCGTGTACATAGACAGTGGCGGTGACGCCGTCCGCTTCCGGGACATCCACGTCTCCGGCCAGCACGCCGACAACACGGTCGTGTGTCGGCTTCCACTCGCCGATGCTCTCCAGCACGGCCGGGGGAACGTTGCCCTCGCCTGGGGCAACATAGGGCTGATGCCCGATGACGCTGCCAGCCACAAGCGTCTGCGCCGTACCCGTACTGGACAGGATTATCCGCTGCGTCACTGGCGGATGGTCTTTCAAAAACGCCGGGCGCTGATACGTTGCTATTTTCTCCATGATCGCCTCCTATATCGCGCCCATTCGCTTGATGGCCGCAAGGGTTTCGTCGCCGCCTCCGAGGCTTCCGGGCACGGCCTGCGGAGTGGCGTCTTTCAGCGCGGCAAGTATCTCCGCTTTCTTCACATCATCCTTCGCCTCTTCCTTGCCGATATTGGCATCACTTGCCGTTGCTCCGAGGGCATCCTTCACGGCCAGCAACTGAGCGGACGTCAGACCCGTCGCCGCGAGGGTGACGATCTTGTCCGCAGTTTCCTTGCCGCAGACAGCCTCAATAAGGCCGGTCAAATTGGCGGCGGCGGACTCAGTTTTCCCGGCCATCTCGCTTTCTAATTGTTTCCGTGCCGCCTCCGTCGCTTCCTGCTGGATTGCGGCCAACAGTTCCGGATGCTTCGCGGACAGCTCTGCTTTGTCCATTGTGGTCTCCTTAATCAGACGTTGTATTGCAAATGCCCTGTTGGGCACGATTGCCGTAAGCAGCCCGAGACGCTCGGCCTCGGACGCAAGAAAATCCCTTCCGTCCGCCCAAGCGGCACGGTTGTCCAGAGCAAGGCCCATGTGCTGGGCCACGTCTCCGGAAAACATTTCATAGATGGCGTTCACGCGATCCTGCATGACGCCAAGATCACGCTCTGAAAGCGGCGCATCCGGATTGCCGACAGCCTTGTAAGAACCAGCGGCGATATAGGTAAAATTGAGGCCCCACTGTTTGTTCAGCTCGGACTTGTCCATGTGCCGCAGGATGACGCCGATGCTGCCCACAGTTGCGGACGGCCCGGCGTAGATTGACCCTGTAGACGCCGCAATCCAGTAGGCGGATGAACAGCAAAGACCATCAGCAAAGGCTGCGCAGGATTTGACACGCTTTGCGGCAAAGATGGAGTCGGCAAGTTCCTTGACGCCTGTAACCTGCCCCCCGGGTGAGTTGATGGAAAAAAGAACGCTTTTAACCTGACTGTCAGCAAGCGCCTGATCCAGCGCGGCTTGAATGTCATTCAGGCTTGCGCCGACACCCCAGAACCCACCGTCGCGGGATATAACGCCTTCGACACGAATGACAGCCACGCCATTGTTGAGTTCATAGAGCGGGGCATCATCGTCAGGCAACACGACACTGAATGCGGGGAACGGCATTTGAGCCGCCGCAATCAAAGCCTGGAATGCTGTGGGCTGCATAGCCCATAGCTGTTCAAAATCAATCGGTGTGGGCATTTGCCTTTTCTCCACCCTCTTGCTCATCATGATTTTTGGACGCGGAACCTGACGCGGCAGCAGGCGGTGCGGGAATGGTCAGGCCAAGTTCGGCGTAGCGGTCACGCTCATGGGCAAGCTGCTCGGTTATTTCGTCAATGTCGCCGCCGTTTTCGGCCACGTTCTGCGAGCGGGAATTAAGACCGTTGTTGATTGCGGCGATGGCGGCACTGATTTCTTTAACCGGATCAATGTAGCCACGGGCCGGGCCTATCCATCGGACGTTGCACCAATAGCGCATGCCCTCGTAAAAATCCGGCGCGCCTGCAGGCAGGCTGAAATATCCGCGCAACCACGCTTCCTCCATGACCATCTGATAAACGGGCTGGCAGTAGTGACGGACGAAGAACGCCTTGTACACGGCGTACACGCGCCACGCTTCCAAAAGCGCGGCACGAGCTGAAGAATAGGTTGTTTTGGAAAAGTCCTTGGTCAGAACTTCGTAGGGTACTTCCAGAGAAGAAGCCGTGATCTTGAGGACAAGATCGCAAAAATTGATAAAATTCTGTGACGGGCGCTTGCTCTCCAGCACCTCAGGCTTTTCACCCCTGTTGCCGTA
>JAISZT010000114.1 GCA_031284485.1 Desulfovibrio sp. | reverse complement strand
CCGTCCAGCAGCTTGAGGCCGTTGAAATCCGTGGCATTGGCGATTCGGGTGATTTCCGAAGCCATTGCCTGATACTCGGATTCAATCATCAGACGCTGCGTGGAGTCATAGGTGCCGGTGGCGGCCTGTTCCGCCAGTTCCTTCATGCGGATCAGCTTTTCGTCGATGACGCCCAAAGCGCCGTCAGCCGTCTGAATGAGAGAAATGGCATCGTTGGCGTTGCGCACACCCTGGTTTAACGCGGCAATATCCGAACGCATCAGCTCGCGGATGGCGAGCCCGGCCGCGTCGTCAGCGGCGGAATTGATGCGCAGACCCGTGGACAGGCGCTTTGTTGAGGTTTGCAGGTCGGAGTATCGGGCCGTGAGAGCGTTGACGACGTTCAAGGCCATCATATTATGATTGATATACATACATTCCTCCATGAATGCTGTCTATCTCGGGCGGCGCACAATGCCGACGCGTCCATGCGTCATCCGCCTCCACAAATGATTATCGGCCGTAAACGGATAAGTATTATGGCAGATGGGAAAATTTTTCCTACAAATAATATGTTAATTTTATTGTATTTTTCAAAAGACGTGTAAATTTCGGCGTGACACGCGGCAAATTTTGCCGGGGTGAATCCGCGGTCGGCATCAAGGCATCATGAGCCAGCGCCAATAGGCAATTTTGACTGATTGCGGGAAAATACAGACGGTAACGGGCAAGTTGCCAGCGTTGGCCGTCCAGAACCGGAGCGGGAGAAAACAAATCATCCCGCAGTGCGCCGGCGGCGGCAAAACCGCGTCCGTCAGCCTTGAGCACCGCCTCCTTGGCTGTCCAGCACGAAACCAGCGATGCCGGCAACCTTTGCCTTCGCACCCTGTCTATTTCCGAAAGGCTCAACGCGCGACGGATGTCATTGAGGTTGAGGCCTGATTCCGGTTCGACATCCACGCCGATCCGGCATGATTCTCCCGCAGCGGCGACAACGATTCCGGGACAATAACTCAAGCTTGCCGAAACATCACTGTCGGGAATTGCCGGTTGCCCGTATGCCCCCCATGTGACGGCATCACCGTAACCAAGAAGACCCAGAGCCGCATGGAGCAAGCAATGTCCGGCATAGCGGGCATCCCTTTGCTCAGGCAGACGGAACTTGTTGATATGCCGCCACTCCTCTTCGGACAATCGCGGCATGGGGGCCTTTCCGGCGGAGTTTTTTACAAATTCTTCATAAGCGGCGGCAAACAGAACTATCCTGGGCATACTCTTTCAACTGTTGCCAAGCCCGGAAGTTTCTTCGTCATCCTCAACGGTTGCGGCAAATGACGTGGGGGGCAGCACCGCCTGTGACAGTTCAGCTTCAAAATCATCGCGGTCATCCTTGAGCGCCTGCTGCAAAAACCAGTCTTCACGAATTCGCCAGGACGCCGCCGCCGTGTAGGCAGGTGAGGAATATCCCACAGAAAGCACCAGTGTGCGGCGGGCGTGTTCCTGCAAACGTATTAAAAGAGGCGTAAAGTCCGCATCACCGGAAAGAATAATAAATTCATCGAAATGCGTGGAATGGGAAAGATCATCCATGCAGTCCATGACAAGATGAATGTCCGTGCTGGTTTTGCCGCGCGAGGTCAAAGGCGGACAATCCACTACCTGAAAAGCGTTGCGGGTAAATTGATGGCGAAATTCCTGGTAACGCTGCGGATTCAGATAACACATACGCTTCAGAATGCGGCGGCGCACACCGTCGCCATAAAGAATGCGCAAGGCGTGGTTTTCTATCCAGCGCACCCAACGCCAGGGCGCGGAGCCGAAAGCGCGGGCGGCTTCAGGATCGGCCTCCAGAAATCGTGTGTAAATGTTGTCAAAATCCACATACAGAGCACTGAATACCTCATCAAAACCTGTAAAACGCGCCATGCCCACTCCAAAAATGATAGTAACACAGAAGAAAATCTAAAAATCCAATTTGAAGCCCATGCCCATGCCGAGCGCGGAATCCGGCTGCTTGTCCGTATTTCCCGTCTGGTGCTGTTGATCCTTGAGAATCAGCTCGGGGCCGACATTGATGCTCAAATTTTCGCTCGCCTTCACATCGGCAAGCGCACGCACCACGTGGCGGCTTTCCCTGGGCACGTTTTCGTCAGGACGCGCGATGTCGTCAGGCAGTGGTTCGCGCCAGTCCTTTTTTTCATTTTTTATGCTTATGCCGAGAGGTGATTGGGGTTCGTGCGATTTTGCCGCGTCCAGGGCCTGCCCAATGGCGGAATCAGTATTTACGGACTTCTGCGGCGTGGCCTGTTTATGAAGGTTCTGCGCGCGCACGCCTTCACGCCAGATGGCGTTATTGCGATCCGCAGATTTGCCGAAAACCCAGGGCGCGGCGTGCAGGCTGCCTTTTTTCGCGGATTTTGCGGCGGCGTTGACGTGGGAACCGGAGGATGTTGCGCTCCACACGTCCTGCGCAATGAAAAACAGGGCGGCGATCATGTGCAGAAAACAGAGAGACAGACGTGCATGCGCTAAAGCGGTATTCATTCCGGGCATCAGCCTCCTTTTTTGCCGCCTGTCACATCTTGCACCAGTCGTTCGGTATTGACAACAGGAAAGGCCGGACGGGCACCCGGATCCTGCCAGCCGCCGCCAAGGGCCATGCACACGCCGACAACGGCGTCAAGGCGGTCGCGCAGCCCTGTCGCCAGTTGCATTTCAGCGGCAAACAACTGGCGTTGCGCATCCAGCACGGTAAGGTAGTCGGTGTACCCGTTGTTATACTGCAGGGTCGCTATTTCCACCGCGCGGCGCAGACTGTTCACCTGCGCCTGCATGCTTTGCACGATGGCGTCGGCCTCGCGTTGGGCCGTCAGCGAAGTTCGTATATCCTGAAAGGCGGTCTGCACGGCTTTTCTGTACACGGCGATGGATGCCTTTTTTTGGGCTTCCGCGTCTTTGACGTTATACCAGTTGCGGCCAAAATCCAGTATGGGCATGGAAGCCGTCGCCCCATAACTCCACAGGCCGGCAGGCCCGGCAAACAGATTGCCGACGGACGCGCTGAGCGTGCCCAGCGTGCCCGTCAGAGAAACGGATGGGAAAAAATCGGCGCGGACAACGCCTATGTTGGCGTTGTAGGCCATGATCATATATTCGGCGGCGCGCACGTCCGGTCTGCGTTCCAGCAATTCCGACGGCAATCCCTCCGGCAGCACCGGCGGCGAGGGCAATTTGTCGATGGCCTTGCCCTGCGGCATGGCGGCCTGCATGATATCGCGCGGGGAGCGGCCCAGCAGCACGGCGAGGGCGGCTTCCGTTCTGTCCAGAGCGACTGTCGTGACGTGCACCTGCGCCCTTGCGGTTTCCACCTCGGCCCTGGCCCGCTGCCAATCCAGTTCTGTTATGTCGCCCTGCCTGTAGCGGCTTGTGTATATGCCGAACGATTCCTCACGGCTTTTGAGCGTGCGCCGCGCCGTATTGAGCTGCATATTCTGGGAGAGCAGGGCGAAATAGTTCTGGGCCACCTGCCCGGCCACCGCAAGGCGTAATGCTTCATATCCCACCACCGTGCTCATGAGCACGTCCGTGAGGGCGGTGTAACTGTTGCGGTATTTTCCCCAGAGATCCAGTTTCCATCCCGTGGTGAGCGCGCCCCGGTACGACGTGGTGGAACGGGAGATGCCCGGAGTGGTGCTGTAGGATGCGGCATTGGGCGCTTTTTCCGAAGCCTGATCGGAAGAGGCGGAGCCTGTTCCGGTAACGGAAGGCAGCAACAGTGAAGTGGCTATGCCCGCCTGCGCCGCCGCCGAATCAATTTTTGCCAGTGATTCAGCCAGATCCTGATTATTTTTCAGGGCTTCTTCCACCAGAGCTGTGAGCACGGGGTCGTTGAACCGCGTCCACCAGTCCATGTTGAGCAGTGTCGATCCCAGGTCGACACCGCGCCATTCGGGCGGCATATCCTGTCCCGGCCGTTCATAGCGCGGCGCCAGGGAGCAGGCGGCGATCAACAGGGAAAGGGTCAACGTCAGGCAGACCTTGCAGTTCATACACGCTCCTCGTCGTCAAAATGCCCCGCGCCTTCGTTGGGGTCTTTTTTACCCTGAAATTTCAACGACAGCTGCATGATGGCCTTGAAAAAATACGGAACAAACAGTGTGGCTATGCAGGTGGCGGCCAGCATGCCGCCGATGACGGCCGTTCCTATGGCGTGGCGGCTGTTGGCGCCCGCGCCGGAACTGACGGCCAGCGGCACGCAGCCAAGGATAAAGGCGAGCGAGGTCATCACGATGGGCCGGAAGCGCAGGCGTGAAGCGTGCATGGCCGCGACGTCGAGGCTGCGCCCTTCGCGCCATGCCTCAACAGCGAACTCCACAATGAGAATGGCGTTTTTGGCGGCAAGACCCACCAGCGTGACCAGAGCCACTTGAAAATACACATCATTGGCAAGATCGCGCGCCCATGTGGCCAGAAGCGCGCCGAACACGCCGAAGGGCACGGCGGTGAGCACGGCCAGCGGCAACGACCAGCTTTCGTACTGGGCGGCCAAAATCAAAAACACCATAACAAGCGCCAGCACAAAGATCACGCTTGTGTCCGCGCTTGCCAGTTTTTCCTGCAGGGATGAGCCGACCCAGCCCAGATTGTAGTCCGGCGACAATACGGCGGCGGCGGCCTGTTCCATGGCCGCAAGCGCCTGCCCCGAAGAATAGCCCGGCGCCGGGTTGCCCAAAAAATGCGCCGCCGGATACACGTTATACCGTTCAACGGTCTGGGGGGCGGTGCGTCTTTCCAGAGTCATCACAGCGGAAAGGGGGATCATGTCGCCCCTGGCCCCGCGCACAAAAACGTCATTGAGCGATTCCGGCAGCATGCGGTAGGCTGCGTCAGACTGCATGCGCACCTGGAATGTACGCCCCATATAGTTGAAGTCATTGACGTAAAGTCCGCCAAAGGTCGCGCTCATGGCCGTGAACACGTCCGTGACGCTCACCCCCATATCCAGGCAGCGTTCACGATCCAGGTTGGCGTACAATTGCGGCGCGCCGGTAGAAAAAAGACTGCGCGCGTTGCCTATGGCCGGATACTTTTTGCGCGCGTCAGCGCCCGTGCCCTCCACAGCCACGGCCTCGGCCATAACCTTGTTGGCCCAGGTTTCCAGGTCATAAATCGTGCCTTCGCCGCGCATCTGAATATAGCCTTCAAACCCGCCTGTCGCGCTCATGCCGGGAATGGGCGAGGGGACAAAGGCCATCACAAAGGCCTCGGGTTGCATCATGGTCACGCTCATGGCTTTTTGCACCATATCGTTGGCCGACATGCCGGGGGCCTTGCGTTCCCCCCAGGGCTTCAGATTCGCGAAAAACGTGCCGTAGTTGCTCTTTACGGAAGAGGTTGTGATGTCAATGCCGTTAATGGTGGCTATGCGTCTGACGGCGGGGTCGCTGAGCATCGTGTCCGCGAGCTTGCGCGTGACGTTGCGCGTGCGGTGCTGGGAAGCGCCGTCGTCCAGGATGGCGAGGCCCAGAATAAAACCCTGGTCCTCACTGGGCACAAGACCGCCGGGCACTACCCTGAGCAACACCCCTATGGCCGCCAGCATCAGGAGACACAACAGGATGGCGCGCAGCCCGGAATTTTTGATAAAACGCACAATGCGCACATAGCTGTGCGTAACATTGGTAAACATATAGTTAAACCGGACGAAAAAGCGCGCTGGCGTGTAGTCCTGGGCGTGCGGTTTGAGCAGCAGGGCGCAGAGCGCCGGGGTCAGCGTCAGGGCCACAATGCCCGAAAGCACCACGGAAACCGAAATGGTGATAGCGAACTGTTTGTACATCTGTCCGGCCAGACCGCCCATGAAGGAAACAGGAATAAACACGGCGCACAGCACAAGCACAATGGCGATGACCGGCGCCGTCACTTCGTTCATGGCTCTGGCCGTGGCCTCATGTGACGACAGATGCTCCGTGCGCATGATGCGTTCCACATTTTCCAGCACCACAATGGCGTCGTCCACCACAATGCCGATGGCCAGCACCATGGCAAAGAGCGTCAGGGTATTGACGGTGTATCCAAGGGCGTAAAGGCCCGCGAACGTGCCGATAATGGACACGGGCACGGCGATGCAGGGGATGAGCGTGGCGCGCCAGTTTTGCAGAAAGACAAAGACCACGATGAACACCAGGATCATGGCCTCCACCAGGGTGACAAACACCTCTTTGATGGATTCTATGACAAATTCGTTGGTGTCCACCACAACCTGATGCGCCACCCCCTCGGGGAAACTCCCGGCAAGTTCCTGCAACCGCGCGTTGACGCGGTCGCCCGTCGCGATGGCGTTGGCGCCGGGCAAAAGGTACACTCCAGCCCCGATGCAGGGGCTGTTGTTGTATGCTGAACCAACGGCGTAGTCCTTGCCGCCAAGGGTGACATCGGCCACGTCTTTCAGGCGCAGCATGGCGCTTTCCGGGCCTGTGCGCACAACAATTTCGCCGAATTCCTCCGGGGTGACCAGACGCCCTTTGGCGTCGATCTGCCAACTGAGTTCCGTGGTGTCCGGCGAAGGCATTTCCCCCAGGCGTCCGGGAGCGAACTGCGCGTTCTGATCCTGGATGGCGCCTGCCACCTCGGTGACGGTCAGCCCGTATTTGGCCAGTTTGTCCGGTTGCAGCCAGATGCGCATGGAATAATCCCGGTAGCCGAAAATCATGCAGTCGCCGACGCCCGGCACGCGCTTGAGTTCGTCCACCACATTGGCCTGCATGTAATTGTGGAGAAAAACCTCGTCATAGCGTCCATCCGGCGAGTAGAGCGAAACCATTTGCAGGATGGACGGTGAACGTTTGAGCACGGTCACGCCCTGGCGGCGCACCTGCTCGGGCAGGGTGGTCTGCGCCAGATTGACCTTGTTGTTGACGTTGACCAGGGCCATGTCCGGATTCGTGCCCAGGGCGAAGTATACGGTAATGGAACCTGCGCCTGAACCCGAAGCGGCGCTGGAGGTCATGTAGAGCATGTTTTCCACGCCGTTGATGCTTACTTCAAGCGGGGCCAGCACGGTGGCGGAAATGGTTTCCGCCGAAGCGCCCGGATAAAATGCGGACACCGTCACCGTGGGCGGCACAAGGTCGGGGTATTGGGCAACGGGCAGGGACTTCAGGGCCAATGCCCCCACCAGCGTGATCAGGATGGAGATGACGGCCGAGAGAACGGGACGGCGTAAAAAGAAATTCGGCTTGGATGAAGTGGCCATGCATGCACCTTACTTCTGTCCGGTTTGCGGCTGTTGCGCCGCCGAACCATTGGCGGGCGTTTCCAGAACGCGTACCGGCATGCCGGGACGCGCCTTGACGAGTCCTTCGCTGATAATGCGTTCACCGCCCGCAAGCCCGGAGTCCACAAGGTATCTGTTCCCCACCGCCACACTCAGGCTCACCGGCACAAGGAGCACTTTGTTGTCCTTGTCAAGGGCCATGACCTGCGCCCCCTGCTGGGTCAGCATCACGCATTTCTGGGGTATGAGCACGGCGTTTTTGAGAATGTCGCCCTCCATTATCAGGCGCACATACTGACCGGGCATAATGCCGCCGTCGGCGTTGGAGAAGACCGCGCGCGCCTTGATGACTCCCGTGTCCGGCTGCACCTGGCTGTCGACAAAGGTGATCTCGCCTTCACTCGGGTAAACGCTTCCGTCCAGCAGGCGCAGTCTGGCCTTGTAGCGGCGATCCGGCGGCAATTCCAGACGGCCGTCCCTGGCAAATTGCTGCCTGCGCATATAGTCCGGCGCGGCGATGGAAAAATCAATGTGCATGGGGTCTGTCTGGTTTACATACGTAAGCAGCGAATTGTTGCTCACCAGGTTGCCCACGGTAACATTTTCCTTGCTGCTGTATCCGGAAACCGGCGAGGCCACCTGGCAGTAGTCCAGATTGATTTTCGCCTGGCGCAATTCCGCCTTGGCGCTTTCATAGGCGGCGCGGGCGTTGTCGCGGTCTTTCTGGGACACGGCGTTCTTTTCATACAGGGGGCGTATGCGCCGCCATTCCCGTTCCGCGCTGTCGTAGCGGGCCTCGGCCTGCTGCATTCCGGCTTCGTACTGATCGCGCTCAAGCTGGAAAAGCAGTTGTCCTTCCTTCACAAAATCGCCTTCTTCATACAGGCGTTTTTCAATAATGCCCTGTACGCGGGCGCGCACCTCCACCGCGCGTGAACCTATGGCCTGAGCCTGGTATTCGGCGGGCCAGGGTTCGTCGCGCGCGACGACATTGTATGTTGATACCGGCATCAGCATCTGCATCTGCTGCTGCGCTTTTTTATCGTCGCCGCAACCTGTGAGCAGCAGAGGAAGGGCAAAAAACAAAATGTAAAATGCCAATATGTTGTTCCTGGACATGCCTTGCTCCGTTATACATAGCGCAAGCGTGCGCGAATGACCGTTGTTCGTGGACAAAATTCGCCCGAAGTGACCGTATAATCGTTTTCCCCAAACAATACAAGCCGCGCGACGGCGATGTAATCAATTGACTACATGCCTTTTAGATGGCATGCTGTCATTTGTCAAGCCTGATGAGGGGGGAATTTATGGCGCCGGCGGAGAAAAATGAATTGGACGAGAAAAAACAGTGTGAGCATCGTCCCCGCAATGCCGCTGAAACGAAGAAGCGTATTCTCGAAGCGGCCGGCATCCTGTTTTCAAAAGATGTATACAGGAATGTCGGGACGCGGGACATCGCCGCCGCGGCCGGGGTGAACCTCACGCTCATCAATCGTTACTTTGGCTCAAAAAAGAAGCTTTTTATGGAAGTCGTCAGGTCATTGGGGGGAGAGGTGAGTTCTCCCGGTATGGCAAAGGAACTGGCTTTTGAAGTCATCATGGATTTTTTATCCGAGGAAGAGAATCCGAGAAAGCGGGAAGGCCGGATGATACTGCTTTCCTCCATGGATTCGGAGGTTTCGGGCGTGATTTCTGATTTCTTTTCGCAACGGCTCAAACTTCAGGACAAATTTATCCAGGGAGATCATAAGAAGACGAAAGCCGCTTTGGCCTTTTCATCTATCTTCGGCATTGCCATCGCTTCTTTCCTTTTCCATGAAAGCGACCGCAAGTTGTTGGACAAGGCGTATATAATAGAGCACTTCAGCGAGTTGTTTGACAAATTATATTCAGGTGGAGAAGACGCGATAAGGCCGGATGCGCGATAAGGCATCTCGCCTGAGCCGTGCGGACGGGCATTCCCATCCTTGCGGATACAAAAGAAATTTTCAGAAAACCCGACACCGAACAATTTCGTGACTACCCCCATAATCCACCACGTTAAAAAGAGAAAACACTATTTTATTTGTAAAAACCAATAGATACATGAACATGAGGAAAAATTTTCATCACCAATCAGGTGAGAGCAGTATGTCAGAATCTACCGAGAGCAAAAGATATTCGGCCTGACCGTGGTGGATTATGGACCCTGTCCAGCCTTTCCTTTTTTTCCGAAGCAGTCTACAGTGTGTTATCTGTTACCGATGTACCTTTGTACCTTGATCACAAGGCAGAGCTGTCTATGAATAAGCACAAGCAACTACTGGAAGCTATTCTCAACGCCTCGTTGGACGGCATTCTTGCCCTGTCGGAATCGACTGAAACACCGCTTGCCACCGCCGCCTTTTCTTCGCTGTTTGCGGGCTGGGAAAAATTGCGATACAATGAACCACTTGAGGTTGTTCATAATTTTTACTCGAAATATGTTGCCGATGTTGACACCCTCCTCAACCTTGTCACCAAAGTCCGCCGGACACGGGAACTCCACGAAGGAAAAATACATCTGCTTGATGGACGTATCATGCGTCTGATCGGCAGAGTTATTAAAACCCAGGACGGCAGTGAAATCGAAGTATGGAATCACCGCGATATTACCGAACAATGCCGGCAGGACGAACAACTGCAATTACGTCTCCAACTCATTACGGCGATTCTCAACGCGTCCACCGACGCCATTTTTACGGTAGTGGAAGGGATGGAAAAACCCTTGGCCAATGCCAAGTATTCTTCAATCTTTCCCGGCTGGGAAAAAGCCCTGCGCTACGGCCAGCCCCTCCAGGAAGTTCAGGACTTCTTTGCCCAGTATCTTGTCAACTGGGAAACACAAGTCGGTTTGATTGCCAAAGTCCGGCAGACAAAACAATACCATCAGACAATCATTTACCACAAGGACGGCAGGATTTTCGACATATCCGGCAAGATGGTGAATGTCGAATTTATCCGGCACGGCGCACTGGAAATTTACACACTCAAGGACATTACCGAAGAAGTCCGCAACAGACAAAAAATGCAGGCCATGCAGTTGACTGTGGACAACCTGTCCGAACCGGTTGTCTGGTTGGACGTCAGAGGAAAAATTACCTACGCCAATCAGGCGGCGTGCGCTGCCCTCGGTTATGATGAACCGGCGGAAATGACCGGAAAGACCGTCTGGCATTTTTACGGAACACAGCAATACGGCGACGGCGTTTCCGACGCATGGGGCACGACTCTTGAAACTCTGAGGAAGGATACGCACATCAAATTTGATCATACGACCCTTGCAAAGAGAGACGGCACGCGGCTGCCATGCACGATACTGATTGATTATATCACCGAGGGCAGCGAACCTTTTTTGGCGGTATGCTTTCATGATTTGTCCGAACAAATCCAGCGTGTTGAGGCGGAACGGGCAGCAACGGCAAAATCGGAGTTTCTTGCCCGCATGAGTCATGAAATACGCACGCCGTTAAACTCCGTACTGGGGATCGCAGAAATAGTCTCCCAGATGGACATTCCGGACAAGGCCAGAGAATACCTCTGCATCCTTGCTATGTCCGGCAAGTCTCTTTTGGCGATCATCAACGACATACTTGATTTTTCGAAGTTGGAATTAGGTTCAATGAAAATTGAAAGCAGCGAATATTCTTTCACATCCCTGCTTCATGTCACCATTAATATAATACAGATCCTCATCATAAGGAAGCCGCAACTGGATTTTGTTGTCCGGGTCGATCCGACGATTCCCGAGAGGCTGATCGGGGACGAAGTCAGAATCAGGCAGATACTGTTCAACCTGCTGTCAAACGCCATAAAATATACAACTAGCGGATATATAAGTCTTAATATACAGCATGAAAAATCTGTGAACAGCACCTCGCTGATCATCAGCGTCGAGGATACGGGCATAGGAATAGACGAGGAAAATTTCACGAATATTTTTGACG
>JAISZT010000020.1 GCA_031284485.1 Desulfovibrio sp. | reverse complement strand
GTTGCGACCATGTCCTGTCTGACTTGGGCGACGCTGAAAAAAGACGCAAAACCCGAAAGGAGACGCGCGTCCAAAAAACCGGAAAATCGCCAAAAATCGACAGGGAGGGCATCCGAACGCGAAGTAATGGCAAAAAAATCACCAATGGCGCACAAGAGTATCCTGAAAAACACCTTTTCCACGTTTTTGGAGAAATGCGGCCGTGGCCGTGGTGGATTATGGGCATCATGGCAACCTTGCGCCGGACGGCGTTATTGGCTAAACATAGCCTTGTGGGGCCGTTGTCGTCAATAAGGTCGTCCCTTGCACGGGGCCGCGGATTGAAACAAACTATTTCGGCGGATTATGTTTTTCAGCAAACCACAAATTATCCCTCTGCTTGAGCGCTGCGGGCTTTCGCCGCGTCTAGTTTTGTTGTGCGTTGCCGATCTGGCGGCGCTGATCTGTCCTGTTGTCCTGATATATTTGTTTCGCGCCGCCTTTGGCGGGCTGGATCCTTTTTTGTACCGGGTGGCGTTGCCGGTGTTGCTGCTGGGGCTGCCGCTGGGGGCGGGGCTTGGCCTGTATCAGGGCATACCCTTTTCCCCGCCGCAGGAGATGAGGGCTTTTTTTATGCTCTCCACAATTTTGTACAGCGGCATACTGCTCCTGTTTTTTTTGACCCAGACCGGAGGGGCGTATTCCAGATTTATTTTTCTTGGCGGCTGGGTTTCAACAATTGTTGTTCCGTCGCTGCTGCGCTCTTTTTGCCGCCGGCGTTTTGCCGCAAGGCGCTGGTGGGGCCGGCCGCTGATTTTTTTTAACTGCGACGGTTCGGCGCGCGCGCTGTGGCGGCACCTCAGAAAACATCCTGAAACAGGCCTGCGCCCCGTCGCCATGTTTGAATTGCCGGGCGATGCGACGCGGTTGCGTAAACTTTTGTCCGCCGCCGCCGCGCGCTGGCGCGGGGCTGCCGTGTTGCTCCCGCACCTGCCGCAGAATTGCGCGACGATAGACTATATGACGGAAGCCGGACGGTACTTCAGTGATATTCTGGTGGTGCCCGCCTTTGGCGGCGGGGGAGTCCACTGGCTGACAACGTGCGATTTCGGCATGGTTACAGCGCTCTGGAGAAGGGAGAATCTGCTCGACACGCGCAGGCTCAAGATGAAACGCTGCCTTGATCTTGTACTTTGCGCCGCCGCCATGACGGTGGTGTTGCCGCTGACCCTTCTGTTGGCCGCAGCCATACGCCTGGACAGCAAGGGGTCTGTTTTTTATCGCCAGAAGCGCGTGGGCAAAAACGGGAAACCGCTGTACGTGTACAAATTTCGTACTATGGCGATGAATGCCGACGCCCTGCTGGACGACTGCCTTGCGCGGGATGCGCGCCTTTGTGAAGAATGGGAGCAGAACCACAAACTCAAAAACGATCCGCGCGTCACCCGCGTGGGGGCCTTTTTGCGCAAGACCAGCCTGGATGAACTACCGCAGGTGTATAACGTGCTGGCAGGCGATATGAGCCTTGTGGGGCCGCGTCCCATTGTGGAAGAGGAAATAGACAAATACGGCGAGGTGTACGCCCTGTACAGACGCGTCAAGCCGGGAATCACAGGCCTCTGGCAGGTGTCGGGGCGTAACGACACAACCTATGGCGAGCGCGTGGCTTTTGACAATTATTATATCAACAACTGGTCTGTCTGGATGGATTTGTGGATTTTGTCCAGAACTGTGCCGGTGGTGTTGTCCGGGTACGGTGCCTATTAGAATATTTTCAAAAGCAAAATGCCCTAAGGTTTGTCGGCGATGGCGGCGGTGATCCTGGCCTGCGCCGCCAGTTTGCCGTCCACCAGAGCGCGGGCGTCCATTTTGCAGAGATTGAGCTTCAGGCGTATGTTGGAGCACTCCAGATCCAGACGGTCGCCGGGGATGACCTGACGGCGAAATTTCACCGCGTCAAGCCCGGTAAACAGGAAGATTTTGCCTCCGGGATCGTCCATGTCCGCCACAGCCAGCAAAGCGCCGGCCTGGGCCAGAGCTTCCAGAATCAGCACGCCGGGCATAACGGGATAACCGGGGAAATGGCCCTGAAAAAACGGCTCGTTAACGGTAATGTTTTTGTAAGCCCGGATGTACGATCCGGGCTTGCATTCCACAACTCTGTCAACCAGTAAAAAAGGATAACGGTGCGGCAACAGGCTCGCTATGCGCCGCATGTCCATGCCTGTCGGATTGTTCACTTCAAATTCCGTCGCAAGCGCTATTTTTTGTCGGACTTCTTCTCGTCCTTGCCTTTTTCGGCGGCTTTTTTCTTGTAAAGCTTGTTCACTTCCGCCAGCACATCTTTCGTCAAATCCATGCTTTGATCAGCGTAGAGCACGCCGCCGGCGGTCACGTCCACCACAAAATTAAAGCCCTTTTCCTGAGCTACCGCGTAGGAAGCGTTGAAGACCAGCGTGACCATCTCCTGGCGCAGCGTTATTTCTTCCTGTTCAACTTTGCGCATGAAATTGCGGGTTTTTTGATCCAGATCCTGCTTGGCGCGAATGAAATCCAGTTTTTTATCCTCGCTGGTCTTGGGGCTTTTCAGCGATTCGGCTTTTTTCTTCAGATCTTCGCCCTGTTTTTCCAGCGCTTGGCGTTCCTTGCCGAATTTTGATTCCATTTGCTTTTTGGCGGCCTCGGCAGGGTCACTTTTTGTAGCTATTTCCTGCATGTCGACAACGCCGATTCTGAGCGCAGGCACAGCATTGTCGGCGGCAAGAGCGACGCTTGCCATCAAAAGACTGACCGCGAGTGCGGCCGGGAGCATGATGCGCATGGGGTGTTCTCCTTAAGAACAAAAAAATAATTCAGCTTGCGTGGGTTTGACGCAACAACTTGCTGTCACTTAGCACCGGGGCTGTCCGGCGTCAAGGCATTCTCTGCAATTCTGTTGTTCAAAAGACGATTTTTATAGGCGAGGATGCCCCAGGCAAGCCCTTCGGCCAGAATTCGGCGGTATTGCGGGTCGGCGAGGTTGCGGGCTTCGGCGGTATTTGTGCAATAGCCGAGTTCCGCCAGCACGGCCGGCATGCCCGCGCCGATAAGCACGTGAAAAGGCGCGGCTTTGGCGCCGCTGTTTTTTTGCCTGAATTTTTTTTGCTTCAGAAAGGACAGCATGGTCTGCTGGATGTCGACGGCCAGACGGCGTGATTCCTCTACGCGGTTGCTCAGCATGACGTCGGCCAGAAGATCGCGCATGTCGCCGAGCCGCCGGTCGCTGCCGACGTTTTCGCGCGCCGCCACGCGGGCTTCATGATCATTTGAAGCCAGATCGAGATAATATGTTTCAAAACCGCTGACGGAAGCGTCTTCATTGGCGTTGACATGTATTGACACAAAAAGGTCGGCGTGGGCGCTGTTGGCTTTGCACGCCCGGTCGCTCAGGGAAACGGAAACGTCGCGCGTTCTGCTGTAGACCACCGAAAGTCCGTTTTGTTCCAGCAGCTTGCCCAGGGCCAGGGCGACATCCAGCGTGATCACGCGTTCCAGAATGCCGTGGTGGGACGTGCCGGGGTCTCTGCCGCCGTGCCCGGCGTCAATGAACACCGTGCCCACGGTGAGGCCGAGCTGGTCGGCCATGTTGCCGAGACGCCGTTGCCGGAGTTCGGCCCTGGTAAGGCGCGGCTTTTGCGGGGCATGAACGTTTACGGCTTCATTTTTCTCGACTTCTGCGGCAGGCTGTATGAAACGCGCAAAGGGGAGGGGGGCGCTTTCCGCTCTGGGGGTAATGGGGGCCGCTATGGTTTTTTCCGAGCGCTTTTCAGATCTGGCAGGGGGTGCGGCCGGAGGCTGCTCTTCCTTCACGTCTTTTTTTTCCGCGGCGGCAACCTTGCGGGACTCCGGCGCGGTGCGCCCGCGCGCGGCGGCGCTCAGGGTTTTTTCCAGCGCCAGGGCTTCGGGCAGGATGTCGCCTTTAGGGTAGCGGATTTTAAGGCGCTGGATAAGTTCCAGCGCGCCCTTGTCGTCCTTGAGCCAGGCGGCGCGCAGGGCGGCCGCGCGGAAAAGCGCGTCATCGGCCAGGACGCTGTCCGGATGTTTTCGGCCGAGAGATTCGTAACAGGCGACGGCTTCACGGGCGTCGTTTGCGTCAAAAGAATGCCGGGCCATCTCGTCCAGACATTCCGCCGCGCGAAAGAGCGCCGCCGCGCGGTTGCGCCAGTCTTTCGCGTCTTCATAAATGGCGCTGAATTCCCCGGCCATCTTTTTCCATGATTCACGTTTGCCGGCGCGCGCGTCGTTCGCCCGGAGAGCGGCGGCGGCTGTTTTTGCCGCGTCGTAGCGTTTTTCCGCCGGGGGCAGGGAGCTGTATCCGGGGTTGTAAAAACAGACGACCAGCAGGCACATGGCAAGGGCAAAGGCCAGAGGCGGCAGAATTCGCCTCGCGGTGGCCGTGTCATCTCTGGAAGAAGTATTGTTGTCCTTGCGCGCCACAGAAAATTCCTGTAAAATTTATTGGGTGTCAGGATTCCGGCAACATATCGCCGTGACTCAATGTATATGCATTTTTGATGCCAGCTTTCTTTGCCGTCGGGCATGAAAAAAATCGCTCTCCCGCATTTTTCCTGCTTGACATCCATGCCAGCGGGGTATAAATAATCTTTCCCGCTGCGAAAGGGGCAGGGGGCGCGGCCGAATACCGGCGTATGCCGGGTGCCGCGGGTGGTTCATTGACAAGT
>JAISZT010000003.1 GCA_031284485.1 Desulfovibrio sp. | reverse complement strand
GAATTTTTTCAGATCGTCGGAGGAGAGGCCGGCTTCCCTGAGCATCCCGTCAAAACGCGCGTTCAGGCGGGAGAGTTCCTCGTTTACAGCCGCAAAGGCCTGTTCCTGTTCCAACAGATCGTTTTCCGTGAAAGCCATGTGGGGTTCTCCTCAGGTATGTAGGATTCGGACATGAACGAGGTAAAGCGCTTTTTTTGTGCTCAGCATAATCTGCAATACTTGTGCCATAGTATATAAATTAATAAAAATAGCTGATTATAAATAAAAACGATGAGCTGGGCGGCGTTGCCGCCAACTGAAGTTGGCAAAGCGGCAACGCCGCTGAGCGCCGGCGGCCGGCAAGGCGCAGCAATGACGGATGCGCGCTGAAGGCAAAAAGTAACTTGCTTATGGGCGGAGAGTATCTTACTATCCTGCCCGGAAGGGAGAAGGGCAAAATCCCCGGCCGACGATCCTGCGTCAGAACGTGTACTTTGTAACGCAGAGATCAGTAAGTCGCCTTATCCTGTGATGTGGCGTACACACAGGGTCACGACTCCAGCGAGAGAGAAGTTCGATGCGCGCGAGGCATACTGCAAGGTGTAATGGGTGTCTGGCACACTCTTTGCTCTCTCTCTCTCTCTCTCTCCAACCTCTCCCCTTCATCGTCTGATTTGTTAAATAACTTCGCATAATTACCATCATATTTTTCTCCGGAATTTTTCGTTTTGGATAAGTTCTGGATAAGCATCTTGCCTTCCCTGTAGTTCCTCGCTACTGTCGCCCCATGAGCGACAAAACCAACAGAAAATACAACAAAACCAAGTTTGAAGGCGTCTTCTATCGCCTGTCCCCCAAGCGCGATCCCAAGACCGGCCAACAAGACCGCGTGTACGCTTTCTGGTACGCCGACCATGAAGGCAAAGGCCATTGGAAAACTGTGGGCAGACACAGCCAGGGCGTCCGCCCGCAAACCGCCCGCAACGCCAGAGCCGAATACCTTGCTGAAATCGCCGCCACAGGCGTCAGCCCCAGGGAACGCGAGAAAGTGACCGTCGGGCAGGCCGTGGAAGCCTACCTCGCGTGGGGTCGCAACGAAGGCAAGTACGTTGACCAGCACTATCGGCAATACGTCGCCCACGTGAAAGCCAAAATTCACACTACCCCTATTGTGGAGGTCACGCCGGGGCTGCTTTCCGCCCTCAAAGGAGAACTGCTGAAGGCTCCCATCAAAACCGCGAAGCCCCGAAAAGGCGACAAGGCCAACCCAGCCAAACTCCTGGCCGGTTCCACCGTGAACAATATCTTCAACTTCATGCGTTCTTCCATCAATCGGGCCATCGCCACCGGCATGTGGAATGGTGCTAATCCCCTTTCCACAAAAGGCGGCGTCTGGCGCATGGTCAAGATCAATAATTCCCGGCTGCGTTTTTTCACCAGGGATGAAGCCAGGGCCTTGCTGGCGGATCTGGAAGCGGTCAACCCCCAACTGCGCGACATGTCCCTTCTTTCCCTCCGCACGGGTCTGCGCTGCACGGAGATTTTCAAACTCAAAGGCGCGGACGTGGATGCCAACGCGGGCGTTCTCCATGTGATCGCCAAGGGCGGGCATAGAAAGCCGGTCCGGGTTCCCGAAGACATGATCGCCATGCTCCAGGCATACGACAGAAAACCGGGAGAGCCGATCTTCCAGGCTCCTATCACCGGCAAGGCCCTCACCAAGACGCCTGCCGCCTTTGGCTTCGCCGTCAAACGTCTTGGCCTCGCGCCGGAAGACGGCAACACCCTTTACGCCGTCACCTTTCATACGCTCCGGCATACTTTCGCCTCCTGGTTGGCCCAATCGGGCAAGGTCAGCCTGATCGAACTCAAAGACCTTATGCGCCATGCCAACATCAATATGACCATGCGCTACGCCCACCTGATACCGGGGCAGGCAACCGAAAAACTGTCCATCATCAATGACGTTTTGGCCTGAATAGCAGTGTTTCATGAGTCAATAAACCCCGTAGTCTGAACTTGTCCAGCGGCCACAAATTTTTCAAAAGCCGCTCGGTCGTAAAAGACCCGTCTGCCAAAATTCGTGTAAGCCGGTCCCATGCCCATTTGCCGCCAGTACATAAGCACCCGGCTCGCAATACCGTACTCGTCCTCAATGTCTTTTGGCGAGAGCATCTTTTTCTTCTTTTTTCCATCGCTTTCCGGCGCGGGCCGCGTTTCCCGCAAACCGGCCCGCACCGCTGCGATTATCATTTCGGACAAATCCTCCGGCGACATGGTGACAGTGATAACGGTATGTGTTTCCACAATATTCCCTCAATGTGCCACGTTATTCGTTTGTCTGGTCTTTACACCCATCGGCGCGGTAATATTTGGCGATAAGCTCCCGCATGGTTTCGCAGTCGTTTTGCAACAGCATCTTATCCTTGTGCCTTTTGATCCCGTTGACGCCTATGCCCAGGCGCTCGCTGATCCCTTTGCTGGTCAAACCTTCAATGATCAGGGCGAAAACTTCCCTGCCGCGTGGAGTGAAACGGAGTGTGTACATGGCGTGTTCCGGGGTTTTCCGCAGGATATGCAGGAGTTCACGGTTGCTGTGTACGCCGAGTTTTTTGCGGAGGCGGGTCAAATGCAGACGCAACGACCCTGGCGTGATGAACAATTTTACCGCAATGACTTTTAGGTTCCATGCCCTGTGCCAGCAGTTCGACGACCTCCATATCGCGCTTGCTCAATTTCCGCATAGCGAACTCCTCCAATGGGTGTATGAGCGCACACAATCGTGCGTTTACTGGCAGTAGCACGGAGGAATTGGCGTAAGGCAGTGCCCATTTGGTATCATTTTGCAAAATTCATCGCTGAACCATCGTTTGGCATTCCTCCGTTCAAAAACAAAGCGCGGCGCGAACCGCCGTTGCCGACGCCGCGCCGCGCATGGTGGAATGGCGGTTGTTATCTATAGGATGGAAAACCGATCAAAATATCGGCGTCCAGCGGATGTCGTTCGGCGGCGGCACAGTGCCGCTGACCGGATCGCGGTGCCCGTGAACAGGCGTTCTCCTCCAGATGCTCTTCGCATCAGCGGCTAGTGTCACGCTGGCTGCGTACTCGGCTATTCGTGCCGCCGATGCCGGTGCTATCCCCCGCATTGACGGGGTTGCCGAAAAGGTAGTCAAAGCTTCCCGAACTATAATCGACGGTGGCGGCCAAGGCTGGAGCGGGTAAAAGCAGCTGGCAGGCAAACAGCGCGATTACGCAAAACTGCATTCCCGTCAGGAGGGGCGTACTTGTTTTACAAGGCGTTCCCGGCACGATTTTTTTCATTGGTGGACTCCGTAATATCGTATTGGTTAAGGGACTGTTCCTTGCGCTCATATTCCGCGTCCGCCTTGTCCGAAAAGGCCGAAGCGGGAACCGGCTGTATGGGCGGAAAAACAGAACGCCCCGTCCTCCCTTTGGATAAGGGCGAACGAGGCGTGACAAAACAAATGGAACTATTTGCCAGTCTTGAGCTTGTGGAAGTAATATAAAAATTCTGGTGTTCCGCGTATGCCACAGGTAACGTGACCCTTGCATGGATAAATGCCGAGAAATTACGTCACCGTATCACGCTGAAAAAATTTTGGGACTAGACGAAACCTAGCCGTTTTGCATGTTTTTTTTGAACTCAGGCGCTTGATGTTCGGTCAGATTTTCCAGGAGACATACAGAGGGAGCAGATCGCGCCG
>JAISZT010000103.1 GCA_031284485.1 Desulfovibrio sp. | reverse complement strand
GCCCGGCCACAAGATCGGCGCCCTGATTGACCAGCCCCAGGCCGGAAAGAAAACCTTCGGACAGGGCCTTGGTCTGTTCGTTCAGCGTGACGTCGGTCACAGCGGCGCGAAGCTGATTCCCTGCCTTTGCGATCTCAAAGTCGTATTGCAGGGTCACGCCCTGCATCCCGCGGACCGGGGTGATGGGCGTTGTTACGCTCAGCGTGTTCGCCGCGTCGATGAGGACAAGGGAATCGCCTCTGGCCAGAGGGGAATGCGCGCCGTCAAGCCTCACGCCGACCCTGGCGTTCGTGCCGAGATCGGCGGAGTCCACAGTGAGCATGGCCTGTCCGGCGCTCAGGGCGGCGGGCAGATGGAAGTTCCAGTACTCGAAATTCCGCGCCGAAAACACGGTCACCGGCGTATGCAGGTTCAGGGTGTTGCCGCTGCGGACATCGCCCGTGCTGACGTTGTTCCAGCCGCCGTACAGTACAGTCGACGGGCCGAAGATCGGATTTCCGCTGATGGTCACCGTATTGCCCGTGGCCGAGCCGGAACCGGAACTGCTGTAGCTGTATCCGCCGTAAACGCTGCCGCGCACCTCGCCGCCGCTGATGGTCACCGTATTGCCCGCGGTCGAGGCGGAAATGTAAGTGCTCGCGCTGCTCCCGCCGTAAACATCGCCGGTCACCGCGCCGCCGCTGATGATGACGCTGTTGCCCGCGACCGAGACGGAACCGGAAGAGCTGAAGCCGTCCCCGCCGTAAACATTGCCGGTCACCGTGCCGCCGCTGATGATGACGCTGTTGCCCGTGGCCGAGGTGGAACCGGAATTGCTGTAGCTCTTCCCGCCGTAAACATCGCCGGTCACCGCGCCGCCGCTGATGATGACGCTGTTGCCCGTGGCCGCTGAATCGGAACCGGAAACGCTGTCGCTCGCGCTGTTCCCGCCAAAAACTATGCCGGCCACCGTGCCGCCGTTGATGATGACGCTGGTGTTCGCGGCCGTGACGGAACCGGAAGTGCTGTAGCTGTTCCCGCCGTTAACATTGCCGGTCACCGCGCCGCCGCTGATGATGACGCTGTTGCCTGTGGTCGATGCGGAACCATTAGTGGTCTCGCTGTATCCGCCGTAAACCCCGTAAATCCCGTAGCCCGCTGAACCGCCGCTGATGGTCACCGTATTGCCTGCGGCCGATGCGGAACCATTAGTGGCCAGGCTGTACCCGCCGTAAATTTCGTTGGCCACCGTGCCGCTGTTGAGGATCACCCTGTTGTCGGAGGCGGATGCCGGAGCGTTGCCGCCGACAGAACTTGCGCCGCCGTAAACAGAGCCGGGCACGTCGGCGTTCACCGTTACGCTGTTGCCGTCAGGGTTGCGCACAAGATTGGCCGGATTTCCGCCGGGAATTGATCCGTCCGGCGGATCGCCGTTGCCGGCCACGGGGCCTGTTGCCGGAGCGTTGATGGTGATGTCCTGAGCGCAAACCGGGGCCGCAAAGGCCAAGCCGAAAATAAAAATGAAGATCAGGCGGGGGAAGATATTCAGGAATTTCACGCGCACTTTCATCCTCCTCTGAAATTTCGAGCATTAACTCCAAGTCGCATTCAAACTGCGTACCCATCTCTATTATCGGCACAGCTTCAGCACACTTTACCCTCCCGGGGGCAGGCGGCAAATTTTTTGCGTGAAGCCGCTTCAGTGAATATATTATGAGTCTACGAAAAATGTCAAAAAAATGGAGAGCGTTAACTTAAATATATATTTCCGGCAGAATACCCCAATCTGAAAAGGAGAGTATTAACTTGCGAATGATTTTGCCGTTTTCATGCGTTGTTGCGCAAGGATTTCAAGAAGCCGAATCATTCCTTGGGTAACACTCTCTTTTTTTTCACTCCGAGAAACTGCATTGTATACATTTAAGTAAGCACTCTCTAAAATTGCAGGACGCAATTTTTATCTGAAATCCGAATTAGATGTTCTGCGACAACAGCAACATAACCTGCGTAGGCCCATCCAGTGAATCGGGGGATAACGGCGGCATGGCCCTAGGCCAGATGCGACCGGCGGTGAGCGCCAGCATGCCGCCCCCGACGCCGCACTTGCAGACTGTTCCCAGAAATCGTCCCATCATTGCGCCGAATGCGGCATCCAGGGCAGTTTTGAGAGGCATCCCCCGGATAAGTAATTCGGTGACAAAACATCCTGTCCATGCGCCTGCCAGCGCGCCGATCAGAGCGCCGAGGCCAAAAAAGAGCGGCGCAAGCAAAATTGCCCCGGCTATGGCGCCGATCATGCCCGCGAATGTGCCGAACGAACTGGAACCATGCCGCCGGGCGTTGAGCACCTGCACGCCAAGTTCCAGAGCTTCGCCAACCAGTGCAAGACCGATCATCATGACCCAGAACCATATGTCGAGATTCCCGGCCGAGGGGTGCGCCATTTTCCAGAGCACTGTCAGCCCAAGCAGTATCCAGTTGGCCGGCAAACCAAAAATGTTCAGTAACAGCACAAAACCGAGCAGCGTGATAAACGCGCCCGTTAAAAGCCAGGAAAGTTGAAAGGGCAGGTATTCCATGCTGTTTTCTTATTTTTTATGCCGCGTGTCCAGAACTCTGGCCGCCTTGCCTTCAGTGCGCGGCAGGCTGTTGCTTTCCACAAGTTCCACACGCGGCGTCAGCAGAATTTCATCACGCAAGCGCTGTGCGATGCTTTTTTGCAATTTTTGCAATACGCGCATATCTTCTACAAAGAATTCATCGCGAATTTCAACCTGCACCCGCAACACATCGCTGATACCGTCATTTTCAAGCAAAATCAAATAATTCTGGCCTACTTCCCGGAAGGTCATAATGACTTGCTCAATCTGCATGGGATAAACATTAACGCCTTTGATGACAAACATGTCGTCCGAGCGGCCGAGTATGCGGTCCATACGCCGATGTACGCGGCCACAGGCGCAGGGGCCAGGTATGAATCGCGTCAGGTCGCGGGTACGGTAACGTAAAATCGGCATGCCCTGACGGCAGAGGGTGGTTATGACAAGTTCCCCCACCTCTCCGTCGGGCGCGGGTTCACCGGTATTCATATTGATGATTTCCGGAATATAGGCGTCTTCCCATATGTGCAGACCGTTTTGCGCAGGGCATTCAAAAGCGACTCCAGGCCCGTTCATTTCGGATAATCCATAGGAATTATAAACCTTCATGGCGAAAAGTTCTTCAATACGCGCGCGGTATTCCTCAGTATAGGGTTCAGCGCCGACAAGGGCTATTCGTAGCGGAAGATCACGCGGATTTTCGCCCGCTTCACGAACATGTCCTCCCAGGATCAGGGCGTATGACGGCAAAATGTGCACTACTGTTGTCTTGAAATCTTTTATCAGTTTGATTTGCCGCCGTGAATTGCCGGCTCCGGCGGGAATAGTCATGCAACCGATGCGTTCCGCCCCGAAATGGATTCCAAGGCCTCCGGTGAAAAGGCCGTAGCCGGACATATTCTGAAAAACATCCTCGCGGCGTATCCCCACCATATACATGCAGCGCGCCATCAAATCCGCCCAGGAATTGATGTCGTTTTGCGTATGACAGATGGCCACCGGCGTGCCTGTAGTGCCGCTGGAACAGTGCATGCGCACAATTTCCGATTGTGGAACACACAAAAGATTAACGGGATATTGCGAACGCAGATCTTCCTTGGTGGTGAAGGGAATGCGGCGTATGTCGTCAAGGCTCCGTATTGTGCCGGAAGTGACCCTCGCGGCATCCAGACGTTCACGATAAAACACGCAGTTGCGCGCCTGTTCCAGAGTCGCTTTCAGGCGCAGAAGTTGTGTTTGCTCAATACGTTCCCTGTTCCAGGTTTCAGCCGTGTCAAATATTTCCATCTGCATCTGCATCTCCAACTAGCTGGCTTATATTCCGCAAATGTAGTGTGTACCTGTAAGATTTCATGAGCGCAAGTCTTGCCTTTTCAAAAAAAATACTAAACTATGAATTTAAAATTCGCTAATTTATAAATTATGCGTCTGTTTTTGATGATAAAATGGTAATTTTACGGGGGATGCTATGAAAGATATACGCAGCAAGGCAAAAGAACTCATGAAAGGATCATGCAGGTTGTGTCCCGTCTGTGACGGCAGGGCATGCGTAGGTGAAGTGCCCGGCATGGGGGGGCTTGGTTACGCATTCAGGAACAATGTTGCCGCCTTGTCGGACATTACGTTGAATATGCGACTTGTTCACGATGTCAGGGAACCTGATCCCGCAACTGCCTGGCTTGGGCTGGAGTTGTCCATGCCGGTCGTGGCCGCGCCCATTGGCGGGACGTTTAATTTCAATGATGCTGTAACCGAAGATGATTACATTCATGCCGTGCTGGATGGATGCCGCGCCGCAGGCGTTATCGGCTGTACCGGTGACGGCGTGCCGTCTGTCATTATCAATTCTGCGGTTTCGGCAATTAAAAATGCGCAAGGGCACGGCATTCCCTTCATTAAACCTTGGGAAAGCGGCGAATTTGACGAAAAAATGGAACTGGCCATCGCGTCCGGCTGCCCGGTCATGGGTATGGATATTGACGCCGCCGGACTGACGACGTTGCGCAAAATGGGTCGGCCTGTCGGCCCGAAGACTTTGAAAGAACTTACAAAAATTATTGAAAAAGCAAAGAAGGCCGGCGTCAAATTTATCGTCAAGGGCGTTATGACGGTGCAGGACGCGTACAACGTGGTTGAGGCCGGTGCGGACTGCCTTGTAGTGAGCAATCACGGCGGGCGTGTTTTTGGCGCAGCGCCGGGGACAGCGCAGGTTTTGCCTGCCATAGCCAGGGCGGTGCGGGGCAAAATCTCCGTCATGGTTGACGGTGGGGTGAGGAATGGCGCGGACGTGTTCAAAATGCTCGCGCTTGGCGCCGATATTGTCGGTATGGGGCGACCTGTGACGATTGCCGCCATCGGCGGCGGCAGCGAGGGCGTCAATACCTGGCTCACCATGGTAAAAAATGAACTTGTTCAAACCATGATTTTGACAGGGTGCAGAGATATCAAGGCGATAGACGAAGCAGCAATTTTTGTGCCTCAGAGGTAAATGTCCTCAAGTTTTTATGGAGAGCGCCGATAAGAGAAGCAGAGTATTGCCGTGCGGTGCCCTTTAACCTCTTTTTCGGAAATAAGCAGTGCGGCCCTGGAGTGATCATGCGTAATTTTGTCTGTTTCTGCCTGGTATGCGTATTATTTTTGCCTTGGGTGTTCGGTTGCGGGAAAGCTTCACCCAATGACGCCGGGTATATTGACGCAGTGGAACTCAAGCTCAAATGCCGCGAACTTGCGGATCAGATGCTCGCCACCATGCCCAACGACGCTATCCAAGGTTTTGTGGCCATGCCAACATCCTTTGTGGACAGAAATATGACTTCCCGCAGTTCACCCCTTGGCAGGTTGATCGCGGAGTCCATGTTTTACGAATTTAATCAGCGTGGCTTCCCCACGCGCGAATACCGCCTTACAGGCAACATTGCCGTGACGGGCGGACGTGACGATCTGGCGTTGGCGTCAAGCCAGATCGTATCAACTGCCGGGCAGAAGTGGGCGGCCCTGCTGGTGGGCACCTACTTTGTGGACAGCAACGCCACTTTTATCAACGCCAGACTGGTACGCGCAAGTGACGGGCTTGTACTGAGGACAGGCCAGCTTGTGTTGGTCAATACGCCAATTATCGCCCGTCTGGGAAAAAACGACGAGCCTGAAGCAAAGATTTCGCCAAAGGTTCCGTCAAAAGATTCTTCCGGCGGCAAATCCGCCACCCGCCAACAAAGTCTCTATCCGCCGCTTGAAGCCGGCGTCTTAAGCAGCGGCAGCATAAAAATCAGGCAGGGCAAGTAATGCGCAACGTGTTTTTTGTCATGGCCCTGGCGGCAAGTCTTGTCGGGCCGGGAATATCTTCTTATGCTGATCAGGCGCAGAACAGTCCGTCAGTATACGGCGGCCCCGACATCAGCACGCGTTATTTAAAAATTGCGCGTAGTTACAGAGAAAATGGACGGTACGAACTGGCGCGGCAAGCATACTTGCAGGCGCTTTCAACAAGTCGCTCAAATGAGGATACCGCCATGATACGGAACGAATTGGGCGCTATTGAACTTTTGCTGCGCACCATGCGTTGAGGCGTGTCATGAAACGATTTATTTTTATGGTGTTGCTGTTTGCGTCGTTGCTTATTCCATTAAGCGCCGCCGCCGCCGGCACTGTTCCAATAGCTGCGGACGGCATTGCCAGGCAGATAGATTCTCAACTGATGATGCGTTACGCGGGGGATAATTCGATTTTTGCCGACAGAAAGCATCAGGCGGCCGTCAGAGCGCGTATAGTTATTATGGGCACAAGCCCCGCCAATATCAACAATTTTGAAGAATCTTCACCGCTTGCGCGGCAAATGACGGAAGAAATTTCGCGCTGGCTTATCAATGCCGGATACCGTTTTCAGGAATTGCGCAAGGGGCGCTATATTCGATTCGATAAACGCACGGGCGAATTGCTTCTGACCCGTGACGTCGGTAAACTGGCGACGACAACAGGCGTCAGCCATGCTGTCCTGGCGGGAACATACGTTGTCAGCGGCGAGCAGGTTCGTTTCAGCATGAGATTGATTCATACGACCAGCAATGAAGTGCTGGCGATGGGCACAGGCACTGTTCCCATAACAAACGACGTGCTGCCTCTGTTGCAGGATCCGGTCAAAGGCGAAGGGAACGTGCCGACAGTTTCCACCCGTTTGAAGTGACATTTCCTTATGTTTTGCCAAGATAGGGGCGCAATACCACAAGCATATCCACAAGGTTGACCGGTTTGCCGAGATGTTCGTTCATGCCGCTGGTGAGACGGCGATCCACATCCGTCTGGAATACATTGGCGGTCATGGCGACAATAGGCAAACCCCAAGCCTTGCCCGGGGCTTGTCTATTTCTCGTCTTTGGCGATTTTGCGGCATGGCAAATCGCGGACGTGTGCGCATCGTGCGTGGCGGATGAATTGGTCGCCCCTACTATTCAATCAACATATACCGTTGCTGCGCCTTCGGCACCCACCATTCGTCAAAATTGTACATTATGCCCGCCAGCGCCGGTGTGATGCCCATAAAACGGCGCTGCACCACAGGAAGCGCATAGGGGACATACAAAAAACAGTACGGCTGGTCTTCGGCCAGAATTTCCTGGATGCGGGCGTACAGTCCCGCGCGTACAGCCTGATCCGGCGTTGACCGCGCCTTTTCCAGCAGGTCGTCAACAAGGGGATTGCTGTAGCGGATAAAGTTCAGCCCGCCCGCATGCGCCTGGGAGGAGTGCCAGATGGAATAAATGTCCGGATCCGGTGGTATGGTCCATCCCAGCAGCACCGCGTCAAAACGGCCCTTGTCCACAAATTCGCGTATAAAAGCCGCCCATTCCACAGTGCGAATGCGCACGTCAACACCAATGCTTCTCAACTGGTTCTGCATGACAGAGGCTGTCAGAATGCGCTGGTCGTTTCCCTGGTTGGTAAGGATGGTGAAGGCCAGAGGTACGCCGTTTTTGTCCAGCAGGCCATCGCCGTCCGTGTCTTTGAAGCCGGCTGCGGCAAGCAGGGCGCGCGCGGCGTCCTTGTCCTGCTCCACGGGCCTGAGCGAAGGGTGATAGGCCCATGTCCCTGGTTTGAAGGGGCCAAAAGCCGCTTCTCCCTGCCCAAGCAGCACCCCCTTTACAAGGTCATGGCGGTTGACGGCAAGGGATATGGCCCTGCGCACGCGAGCGTCCTTAAAAAAAGGATGCTCCAGATTAAAACCTAAAAATACATACATTGATGCAAGATAGCGATATTTGCTGAACTGCTCCTTCCAGGTCGGGGTTTCTGTCTGGCGCAGATACTGCAACGGGCTCAAATCTATCACGTCCAGGCGACCGGCGCGGGCTTCCATGAACATAGCGGCGCTGTCCGGGATGATACGGTAAATCACTTCCGCTATGTGGGGTTTGCCCAAAAAATATGTGGGCGAGGCGGCCAGGGTGATGCGGCTGCCCGGCTCCCAGCTTTTAAGGCGGTAGGGACCGGCCCCGATTGGTTTGCGGGCAAAGGGCGTGTTGCGGATGTCCTGTCCTTCCAGTATATGGCGCGGCAGTATGGCGCTCATCCATGAGGAGACAGCCCTGGCAAAAAACTGGTCGTATCGCGCTTCAAAACTGTACCTGTCAAGCACGGTGAATTCCTTGATCCGCATAAAGTCTTCGGCGTACGGGCTGCCTGTGGCCGGGTCAATAATCAGCCTGTAGGTAAAGGCCACGTCCTCGGCCGTCAGTTCCTGACCGTCTTCCCATAAAATTCCCTTGCGCAGGGTAAAACGCAGTACCTTGCCATCCTCCGCAACATCAAAAGACTCGGCAGCCCAGCATTCCGGCTGTAAATTTTTGTCGTAGCGCAGCAGTGAAACGTAAATCAGCCCGGCCACATCATGCGAGGGTGCGTCCGAAGTCAGGTAGGGGATCAGATTTGAGGCTTCGCCTATGCTGCCGAATAAAATTCTGTCACCGTACGCAGGCTGGTCTGTCGCAGCCGTCGGCGAGGCAGCAAGGGGCGTTGCCGGGCGCAGGGCCGTCAGAAAAACAATAAGCGCGGCAGCGCAAAAAAATTGTTTCATATATTGTGTGCGCATGGTTGCAATAGTTTTCTATTCAATGTTAGTGTCAACTTGTATGAATCATCCAACACGAATGACTGTCTGTGAATCGTGCAGAGCTTTTTTGCACGATTCCGTGCCCGAATACATACGTGATACAGCCCAGTATATCCTTTCCGAAAACGGTGTGCAAAAATTAACTGTTCAGAAAAGCGAAATCTGGGAAGTGCAAGGCTCAATTCAGGGCGAAGACCTGCAAGTATACACGCCGACTTTAAGTTTTGCCCTTGCCGACGCGAGCGTGCATTACCAGTGCAACTGCGCGGACGCCTTCAGCGGCGTGTGCAGGCATGTCGCCGCTCTGGCGCTGCATTTTATCGAGATAATGCGCAAGGAGCAAGGCATCGGGGAAGACGCGCTCCCACCGGTCAAGGACTGGAAGCAGAGTTTCCGGAGTTTTTTTTCTGCCGATATGGAACCGGAGCCGGGGCGTCACTACCTGATCTTTCGTTTTGCGCCCGAAGAAGGGCGTTTGCTGGTGTCCTTTTTTCGCAGTCGTCAGAACAAAACCGGTATTTCAAGTGTGCATACCGAGGTGACACTGGAACAGATTATCCAGAACCCGGATTGGTGTGAATTTTCTCCGGAATTGCCGCACGTCGCCCGTCAGATTGGCAGTTACCATGAATATTACGGCCACCGTGTTGAAATCCCGGACGGACTGATGTCCTGGTTTCTTTGGGCTGTGCGAAAGGAACACTATTTGTTTTGGAAAGATTCAGACCAGTTTTGCCATATTGAAAGCACGCCTTTTGCCTTGAAACTCAAACCCCTACTGGACAACAACGGACTGCGATTTGAAGTCCTGCTCCAGCGGGAAGGTCGCCATCCGCTGCCCATTCGCGTGTTGGGCGCGTTTGCCCAAGATGAAAAAAACATGGAGGAGGGGGAGGAGCGCGACGGGCGCGACGCGCCCACCTTTCACGGGCAGATGCCGCTTTGGGTGTGTTATCAGCACAAATTTTATCCAACACAGACCTGCCTGCATCATTCACTAATCTACAGGCTTATTCAAGACTGTCCTGTGGTGCCTCATCAGGATATTTCAGAATTCCTGGATCGTGTATGGACCCGTTTGCCCACCTCGGAACTTTATAAGCCACAAGAATTTTTAAAGCTTATGGCCCCTCTTTTTCAGGCGGCCACCTACAATCCCAAGTTGTTTCTGGATGAAGAGGGCAGCCTCCTGACCCTTGAAATTGATAATATCTATGAATCAAAACACGGCGAATTTACCGTTAATGGCCCAAATCCGGATTTCCAGACCGGCAGTTATACGTACGACGGACAAACATACCTTGTGCGTCGCTCACAGGATGAGGAAGCCGCGCTTTTGGGCGAACTTGCCGAAGTTGGCTTTCAGTCCAGATCCAGTAAACTTTGGTTTCTTGAACCGGAAGAGGCCATAACATTTCTTTTGGATTCTTATCCGAAACTTTCTGAAAATTATAGAGTTTATGGCGAACGTGCCCTCACGCGCTATAAAGTGCGCACCACAAAATCCGTCATCAGGGCGAACATTGCCAGCAACCCGGATGAAAAATGTTTCTCCCTTGATATTTCAGTGGATTATGATGATCAGTCCATACCGCTGGATAAAATCTGGAAGGCCTGGATACGCGGCAAGCGTTACGTTCAGCTTAACGACGGATCGTACACCAGCCTGCCGGAATCATGGCTGAAAAAGCTTGCCCACAGGCTGACCTCATTGGGCCTTGATCCCTCCAGGCCTCCCCAGCAGAAATTTCAGCAATTTGAGGCTCCTTTGCTTGACAATTTGCTGGACGATTTGCCGAGCGCGTCTTCCGATTCATTCTGGAACTCATTGCGCGAAAAAATACGTTCTTTTCAGAAAGTGCAACTTATTGATCTCCCCAAAGGTTTGCAGGTCGAGTTGCGATGTTATCAGCGCCAAGGGCTTTCTTATCTCAATTTTCTTTCAGAATACGGTTTTGGCGGCATTCTGGCTGATGAAATGGGCCTTGGGAAAACAGTGCAGACTCTGGCTTTTATTCAATACATGTCGGAAGAAAAAATTAAAGGGCCAAATCTTATTGTAGTGCCGACATCAGTGTTGCCCAATTGGGAGCGTGAGGCCGAAAAATTTGTGCCTGCACTGAAACGGCTGATTATCTACGGTGCCAGACGTGAAAGTCTTTTTGGGCATGTGGTTGATTCTGATCTTGTTGTCACCACATATGCGCTGTTGCGTCGTAATCTGGAAGAGATAGAAAAATTTGAGTTCAACACCGTGATTCTGGATGAGGCGCAAAATATTAAAAACCCCAATACCATAACAGCCCGCTCGGTGCGTCGGCTCAAAGCGCGTATGCGGCTTTGCCTTTCAGGAACGCCCATTGAAAATAATCTTTTTGAGCTATGGTCGCTTTTTGAATTTTTGATGCCGGGATTTTTGGGATCACAGCATGCTTTTCAGCGCGGCATCGTCAAACCCATCAAGGATGGTGATACCGAAATCCTGGAATATTTGCGTGTTCGTGTGCGACCCTTTATTTTGCGCCGTACAAAAGCCGAGGTGGCCAAGGATTTGCCGCCGAAAGTGGAAAGCATTACTTTTTGCGCCCTGGAGGACGATCAGGCCGAACTTTACGCGGCTCTTGCCAAAAAATTGCGCACGCAGGTGTTGGCCAACGTGGACGAAAAAGGATTGTCCAGAAGTCAGATGTCCATTCTGGACGCGCTGCTCAAACTGCGTCAGGTATGTTGTCATCCGCGCCTCCTTAAAATTGAACTCCCCGGTTTCAGCAATCATTTGCCATCCGGCAAATTTGAGGCTTTCAAGGATATGGTTTCGGAGATTGTGGAAGGAGGGCACAAGGTTCTTGTTTTTTCCCAATTTGTCCGAATGCTGCACATCATCAGGCAGTGGCTTGAGGTGAACCGGATGCCTTTCTGTTATCTGGACGGAGCCAGCAAGGAGCGGCTGGAACAGGTGGATAAATTCAACAATAGCCCAGAGATACCAATTTTTCTGATTTCACTTAAAGCTGGTGGCACCGGGCTTAACCTGACTTCGGCCGACTACGTGATTCATTACGATCCATGGTGGAACCCGGCGGTGGAAAGCCAGGCCACAGATCGTACGCACCGTATTGGTCAAATCCGACAGGTGTTTTCCTACAAACTGATCTGTCAGAATACCGTTGAGGAAAAAATTCTGAAATTGCAGGAAAGCAAGCGTGGTATGGCCGAGGCCGTTATACTTGGTCAGGACACATGGAAGTCTTTGACGCGAGAGGACCTTGAAGTTCTGTTTGACGTGTGAGGATAAGGCGTTTTGCAAGGCGTTTTACGCCAATATGTGATTCGGTGTCCAAATTTTTCCAGAATGTGCGGGCATGCGCGACCAGCAGCCCGGTAATATTCAGCGCTTCTTCAACAGAATCCACCCAATGATTCACCGCGCCATGCAGCATAAGACCCGGAGCTTCCAACGGCCCGCGAATGCCGAGCACCGGTGTTCCGACTCCTGCGGCCAACCCGATTTCCACCCCCGCGTCCTGCCCTGATGTCCCGTAATACATGACCATATCCGCACTCAGGCAGGCATCGCGGCAAAATGCGTACACCTGGCCGCCGTCTCTGTCTGTATCCATCCATACACGGCGCTCAAGGGGCGTGAGACCCGGTGGGGGAATCGCCATTTCCGTCCAGTCCAGAATTTTGCAGCCAAGCGCTGTGAGTTCACGCCCCAACAGGCGCACCCCGTGCTTGTGTTTGAAAGAAGCGGCCACATAAATGGATAGGGGAAAATCACGGGGAAAGTTTCGGGCGGCAGGGTTGGTTGACATGAGTTTTTAAAATTCGATGCCAGGCGAGGCTTTAACCCCAAGACTCCAGGCGTGCTTGATTTCATTCATTTCCGTTACAATATCGGCAAGTTCAATAATCCAGTCCGGCGCATTGCGGCCGGACAACACCACATGCTTGTCGCTGGTGCGGGCAGTTACAAGCAGTGATTCCATTTCATCGCGGGTCAGAAGGTCTGACTTTAAGGCATACAAGGCTTCGTCCAGCACCAGCATGTCAACCGGCGGCAGGTGTTCGCGCGCCCATGTCAGGGTGTGAAGGGCGGCGTTACGGTGCTTTGGGCGTTCTTCTTCCTTGCGCAGAAAACCTTGTCCCGCAGCCAGAAAATATGATCCCAGCCACTGGGCCAACATGCGTTGTTCGCCCGCTTGTCCATCGCGTTTCATGAACTGGGCAAAGGCGACATTCATGCCGTTTCCAAGCGCGCGCGCCGTTTGCCCGACACAGGCGCTTGTCTTGCCCTTGCCGTCACCGGTGTAAATTATAACCATATTATTTCCAGACGCCCGGCAATTCGAACGAACAGGATGGGCATTTGCCCGGATGGCCTGTCCGGCGCACTTCATAGCCATGCCGTTCAATGACCAGTGCTCCACAGGAGGGGCAGAAGGTATTACCGCCTATGGCGCTGGACAAATTGCCGATATAGACAAAGTTGAGCCCCGCTTCCCGACCGATTTGCCAGCCTTTTTCCAGAAGCGTGAGCGGCGTGGCCGGGTAGTTGGCCATTTTATGCGCCCCGTGAAAGGCTGAAAGATGCCACGGCGTATTTTCACCAAGATCATTGCGGATAAAGGCGGCTATTTCTTTCAGTTCGGCTTCGCTATCGTTGAGACCCGGAATAACAAGCGTTGTCACTTCCAGCCACCAGCCCATGGACTTTATGCTTTTCAGATTATCCAGCACGGGTTGCAGGCGGGCCTCGCAATATTTGGCGTAGAACGCGTCGCTGAAAGATTTCAGGTCGACATTGATCGCGCTGATACGTTGGCTCAGAGCCTGGAGACAGTCTGTCGACATATATCCGTTACTAACCAGAATGCTGCGGATGCCGGATATCTGGGCAATGGCCGCCGCTTCGTACACCAGTTCGAAAAAAATTGTCGGTTCATTGTAGGTAAAAGCCATGCTCGGCACGCTCTGCTCTTCTGCCAGACGCGCCAGTTCTTCAGGGCTGATGCGTTTGCCGGGTACAACCCCGGTGTCGGGAATTTGTGAAATGCTGTGATTCTGGCAGAAGCTACAGGTAAAATTGCAACCAACGCTCCCTATAGAAAAAGTTTTAGTGCCCGGCAAAAAATGGTAGAGCGGTTTTTTTTCCACAGGGTCCATATGGGCACAACTGACCACGTTGCCCACCAGCGAGGTCATTTCGTTGCCGTTATTGATACGTACCCCACATTGTCCTTTTTTGCCTTTTTTCAGTCGGCAACGGTGCGCACAAAGGCGGCACTGAATTGCGCCGTTGGGCAGGATATCCCAGAGCATGGCGCGCATATCAGTGAGTCTCTTCCGGATGGAGCGTGACGCAAGGCGTATGAAGATGTGCGGTTTCGTACATTATGTTTGTCCCCGTGCGTTTTTTGGCAATATATCAGTGAAGTGTCGGCTGGTCTATGAAAAAGAGACAAAAAAGATGCTTGGGATTCCTTGGAACATCTGATACTCTTTGCGCACCGCAAGGAGGATGTGAAATGTCGGACAAACGCGCAAAAGCTTATACCGAGGCAGGAGTCAATATCCAGGCGGGCAAAGATTTGGTGGAGCACATTCGGCGTTTGGCGGCGACTACCCAGACGAGAGGGGTGATTTCCGACATCGGCGGTTTTGGCGGTCTGTTTCGCCCGGATCTGAGCGGTATGGACGAACCGATGCTGGTGGCATCCACGGATGGCGTGGGCACAAAACTAAAATTGGCCGTTGCTTTTGACAGGCATAACAGCGTGGGCATTGACCTTGTGGCCATGAGCGCCAACGACATACTGGTTCAGGGAGCCCATCCTATTTTTTTTCTTGATTATTTTGCTTTCAGTAAACTTGATGCGGATACGGCGCACGAGGTTATCAGCGGTATCGCGGAAGGTTGCCGTCAGGCCGGCTGTGCGTTGCTGGGCGGTGAAACTGCTGAAATGCCGGATATGTATGCGCCGGGTGAATACGATCTGGCCGGTTTTTGTGTCGGCCTTGTGGACAATACGCGTTTGATTGACGGTTCGGGCATTCAGGTAGGCGACGCCATAGTGGGCATCGCTTCATCCGGTCTGCATTCTAACGGATTTTCCCTGGTGCGGAAACTGTTGGCAAAAAGTGGTCTTGGGGCGGATGACGCCTTCCCCGGCGCAGGTGGCGCAAGTGTGCGGGATGTGCTCTTAACACCCACAATCATTTATGTTGAAGCAGTGCGTTCCATGTTGCGCGACCTGAACATCAAGGGTATGGCGCATATAACAGGCGGCGGTTTTTACGACAATATTCCGCGCATGTTGCCTGCGCAAGTGGCGGCGTGCATTACCTTCGGCACCTGGCGCGTTCCGGAAGTTTTTGTTTGGATCAAGGAAATGGGCAGTCTGTCCTGGCCTGAAATGTTTCAGATATTTAATGTCGGTATCGGCTATGTTCTGGTTGTGCCCGTAGAGCAGGCTGAAGAAGCCGTCAGCCGCGTGAAGGCGTTTGATCTTTTTGCCTGGCATATTGGCGAGATTGCGCGACGCATGGGTGATGAGGGACAAGTTGCCATTACTTTCTGAATGAATAGCTATTATGTTGCTGGAACTGGGCGCGGCCGTCATTGTAATTATTGTGGGACTGATTTTCTGTTTCCGGATGATGCGGCATGGTCTTACATCACTGGAGATGGATCGTGACAGGTATCTTAAACGTATTCGCGCTGAAGAACAGCAACTTGAAGAAGATAAAAAAAATATTTCTCAATCCGAACATCTTGACATTGCTCGTGCGGGCATCGCGGACATGCTGCGTCTGGCCGACAATCCGCCGGGTTTTTCAATTGTCGATGAAGAATTCGCCATATTGCTGCAAACCCCTAAAGGGGCGTGGCGTATTGATCTCAATATGCGTGAACATGCGTTGCGAAATACCGGCAGAGTGCTGCGCGGCAAAGCACGCTGGCAATTAAGCGGCTTTGGAGTGAATGAGCAATTTGACAGAATCGGTGATATGATGGCCTGTCTTAACGCGCAGTTGCGTGGTGAAAATGTTCAGCAGGCGGAATTTGTCCGTCATTTGATCCGGTAAAACCTGCCGAATCAGGAGTGGTGATGCTTTCGTTTGACATAAGCCCCATCAGCTTGATGCGTACATTGACAATGGCGCTTGATCTTGCCGTGGACGGCGTTGGGATGCACCAGCACCGCACCGCGATTATCTGCCGCTATATTGCGGAAGAGATCGGCATGGATGTGGAAGAAAAACAGAACCTGCTCAGCGCGGCGCTCATGCATGACATTGGCGCGGCATCTTTCAAGGACGAGCGCCTGATGCTCTCCAATCAGAATCTGGATGAGGCATACGGAAAAGACATGTTTCGCCATGCCGAAGACGGCTATTCGCTGCTCAATAACATGGCGTGTTTTTCCGGCACATCGGAGGCTGTCCGTTACCATCATGACCGCTGGTCAGGGGGAAATCCTTCAGGCCTTTCGGGCGCAACCATTCCTCTGCACGCCCGTATTATTCATCTTGCGGATCGCATAGAAATCGCCATCGACAAAAATCGACATATTCTCAATAATAGTACGGACATTATAGCCACCGTCAACAAATATCGAAAAAAAAACTTCGACCCCGATATTGTGGACATTTTTATGGAGTGTTCTTTAAAAGAGTGCTTCTGGCTGGATCTTGCCAATCCTGAATATGCGTACAGCATGTATTCCAAGGTGTACTGGGGGCGAAGACCATTCGCCAGTTTGGAAGTAATTCAAATCGCAGAATTATTTGCCACGATTATTGACCGCATGAGCCGCTACACGGCGACGCATTCGCGCAGCGTCACAGGTGTCGCCGTGCTGCTGGCAAAGCATGTCGGTTTTTGTGAGGAAGAGTTGTACCTCATGCGCGTTGCCGGACTTTTGCACGATCTGGGAAAATTGTCCGTGCCCAACGCCATATTGGAAAAACCGGGCAAACTGGACAAGGAAGAACTGTATCTGGTCCGTCAGCACACATACTATACCTATCGCATTTTGCAGAATATAGAGCACATGGAAACAGTGGCCGAATGGGCAGCCTGCCACCACGAAACTCTGGATGGAATGGGGTATCCATTCAGGATTGCTGAAGATTCTCTTTCCCTGGGTGCGCGGATCATGGCCGTGGCCGATATTTTTGTGGCTTTGGCGGAAAACAGGCCATATCGGGAACAATTGGGGAAGGAAGCGCTGTCGCGCATTATGCTTGGCATGGTCAGCCGGCATAAAATATCCGGTGCTATTGTTGATCTGCTCCTTCAGATATACCCTGAAGCGCATGCCATTGTGGAGAACAACGGCGCGCGTATGCCCGATTTTATCGGCAGGTGAACGGAAAGCACTGCTTATTGCAGGGCATCCAAAAGCCGTCTGAACCAGTCGGGCACGGCAACGGGTCGTCCTTTGTCATTCACCAGCGCGTGCTGGGTCATGCCTTCCGCCAGAAGACGCGTCTTGTCTTCATTCCATATCTCATATACAAAACGGAGCGAAGCGCGTCCCCACTCGCTGACGGCTACACGCATCTGCACAAGGTCATCATAGCGGGCGGAGGAACGGTAGCGGCAATAGGCTTCACGCACGGGCAGCAGGATACCCTTTTTTTCCACTTCAGCGTAGCTCATGCCGCACTGACGAATGTACTCGCTGCGGACGCGTTCAAAAAGATGCAGATACTCTGCGTAATATAAGACGCCCATAGTGTCGGTTTCGCCATAGGAAACACGATGGGGCATCCAGACATGGGGAGTGCCAAAATTATGCATGGACAAATTCCTTTTTTTAACGCGCGCCGCGGCGCAGGCATATGTTTGCTGCTGAGCCTCTGTCTGTGTGCCTGCGCAAAAAAACCGCCGGCGGAACCGGAGCGGCCCCTTGGCCCCCCCGTGTCGTTTGAAAGCCCGGAGTTTTTTGTGACTCACCTTGCTCCATACAATCAGCATCTGAAAAGCTGGAAAGATATGGAGCCTACCGTGCGCAAGTCAATGCGTTACGTCAGCGGCAAACCTGCAGATTCCGTTGTTCTTGCCCGGTCCGGCCTGACGCTGACGTGGGGCGATCTTGCCCGCGCGTTAGCGCGCTTGCAAACACTTCTGCCGCAACTGGATGCCGATCCGGCGCTTTTTCTGCAAAATTTTCGCTGGGTGGCTATACCCGGCGGAATCGACTATTCAGGATACTACGAACCGGTAGTGCGGGCAAGCCGCACACGCAAGCCGGGGTTTACTCAGGCAATTTATCGGTGCCCCCCGGAAATTAAAAATAGCCGACGGAAAAGGCATTATTATGATCGCAGAGCTATTGAGGAAAAACAAGTGATTGCCGGACGCGGGCTGGAACTTGCCTGGGCAGCCGATCCTGTGGATACGTTTTTTCTGGAAATACAGGGATCCGGGCGTCTCGTATTTGAGGATGGAAGCCAGGTTTATGTGAACTATGATTGCCAGAATGGACACAAGTACAAGAGCTCAGGGCGGATCATGCGTGAGAAGGGCCTGCTCAAGCGCGGCGACATCTATGAACAGCGCGAGTGGTTCAAAAACAACCCGGATCGTGTGCGTGAAATTTTAAACGACAATCCCAGTTACGTGTTTTTCAGATTCGGCGACAATGGGCCTACCGGAGCAATGGGATATCAGGTTGACGATTGGCTCTCTCTGGCCACGAACCGTGACCATATTCCTTTGGGCGCAGTGCTGGCCTACGGCGTCAATATCCCGGATGAAAAATACGGCAAAGCCCCTTTGCGCGGGATCGGTTTTGCCCAGGATGTGGGCGGCGCTATCAAGGGCAGGCGCATTGACATCTTTTGCGGCTCGGACGCACACGCCAACTATGTGGCAAGCCATCTGGACGCGAAGGGGCCGGCCTGGATACTCTTGGCAAAGTAACATTATTCGAAGAAAGCCCTGTACGCCGCAAGCGTCGCCCAAAGGTCGGCGCAGCTTGCCAGTTCAAAGGGGCTGTGCATGGAGAGCAGGGCAGGGCCGAGGTCAATAACCTGCATGCCGTAGGCTGCCAGAAACAACGCCACTGTGCCGCCGCCGCCCGTGTCCACCTTGCCGAGTTCCGCCGACTGCCAGGGAATGCCCTTGGCATTGAGCAATCCGCGCAAGGAGGCGAAAAATTCGGCGTCCGCCTCGCTGGCGCCGTATTTGCCGCGTGAACCGGTGAACTTGGCGAAGCAGGGGCCGTGCCCAAGTTGGGCGGCGTTCTGTTTTTCGTGCAGTTCCTGAAAATCCGGATCAATCGCGCCTTGCACGTCGGCGGAAAGGGCGCGCGTCGCCAGAAAGACCTGGGAGACGGATGCGCCGTGCATCCAACATCTGGTCATATCTTCCACGCAGTATTGAAAAAACCGTGAGGCCGCGCCTGTTGCTCCGTCTGAGCCTGTTTCCTCCCTGTCCCAGAAAATGACGGCTATATTTTGAGGCCCGGATTTGGCGTTGAGCAAGGCTTCCAGAGCTGTAAACACGCAAATGCGGTCGTCCTGACCATAGCCGCCCACAAGCGATTGATCCATTCCCACAAAGCGCGCAGCCCCGGCCGGGACAGCCTGAAGTTCCGCGGTGATCAAATCTTCCTCGTGGATGCCGTATTTCTTGTGCAGCAGGGACAGCAGATGCTGCTTGACCGGTTCCTTGATTTCTCCGTTCGTGTGCTTGTTTTTTGCCTCGGGCGCCGGGCTGTGGGCCAGGATGAGATTTAATTTTTCACCTTCAAAGGCTTCATTAATGGTTTGTGTGCCCTGTTTTTGCGCAAGATGCGGCAACAGGTCGGCTATGCAGAAAACAGGCTCTCCCGGATTTTCGCCCAGAGTCACGGGAAGTTTTTTTCCGTCTTCACGCACAATGATCCCGTGCAGAGCCAGTGGCCGCGCCAGCCATTGATATTTGCGGATGCCGCCGTAATAATGCGTTTTCGCCTGGGCAACGCCCGGCTGCTCTATGAGCGGACGTTGCTTGAAGTCCAGGCGAGGGGTGTCAGCGTGCGCGGCGATCAATGCCAGCCCTTTGGAGAGCGTGTTTTTTCCGCGTCGGGCGGCAAAAACACATTTGCCGCGCAAGGAACGGAAAATGGATTTTTTTTTGAAATCCTCGCTGTATCCGGCCCTGACAAGCCGTTCGCAAACATAGGCCACGGTTTCGCGTTCTGTTTTGCAACTGCTCAAAAAATCAATATACCGGGTTGACAGGGCGTCTAGTTCCTTGCGTTGCGCGGCAGAGAGCGTTCCCCAGACGTTTTTGGGCTTGTAGGCGAGCGTATTTTTCACTGAAATTTCCTTATCAGTTTTGGGTAGAGTGTAAAAAAATCTGCCAGCAAATACAATGAGCCGGTCAGCAATACCGGGCGGGCGGCGGAGGTTTGCGTTCCCGCCGCCTTTCCTGCCGCAATCAGCGCGGCCGCAAGGTCGCCCGCGGGCGCTGCCGTCTGCGGGGGCGACCTGTTCCAGACAGCGGCCACGTCTGCGGGCGATGTGGCGCGTTCCGTGCGCAATGGCGGGATAAATGCCGGGGACGCGCCCAGAAAGCGCTTGAGCGTCATGGCCGCGGGTTGCCAGTCTTTATCGGACAGGCAGGAAAATACAGCGCAGGCGGGGCGGATGTCGGCCTCGCGCAAGGCGTTGATTAAAGCGCGCATGCCGTGGGGGTTGTGCGCGCCGTCAAGCAGCAGAGGCGGGTGTTCGCTGTCGGCGGGTAACCGTTGGAACCGTCCGGGCAGAAAAGCCCGGGACAGCCCTTGGGCCTGGGCGGTTATGTTGTGCGCGTCCTTGCCCAGAAAAGGGGCCAGTTGCCGCCAGGCGGTGAGCGCGAGGCTTGCATTGAGCGTCTGGTGCGCGCCGTTCAGCCCCAGGGTGAAGCCGGTTGGCAAGGGAGCGGCCGGAATGATCGGGGCGTTTCGCGCGGCGGCGGCATCGGCGATACCGCGCGCGGCCACCGGAAACTGCGGCGCTGTGCAGACAGGGGCATTGCCGCGCACGGCGGCCGCCTTGTCGGCAGCGATGTCCTTGAGCGTCGGCCCGAGCACGTTTGCGTGATCCATGGCGATGGGTGTGTAGCAGAGCACGTCTGCCGGTATCGCTGTTGTGGCGTCGTGACGGCCGCCCAGCCCCGCCTCCAGTATGGCGACATCGACTGACGCCTGGGAAAAAGCCAGCAGCGCGAGAAGCGTCATAAACTCAAAATAGGTTAAATTTTCGCCGAGCTGCAGGATGGCGTTTGCGGCATCAGCCCAGTATTTTTCCGGCCAGCTATTGCCGTCGATCAAAATTCGCTCGGTGGGAGAGACAAAGTGGGGCGAGATATAGAGTCCGGCTCTGCATCCGTGCGCCGTGCAGAGGGAAGCCAAAAAGGCGGCGGTGGATCCCTTGCCGTTTGTGCCGAGTATTTGCGCCGTGACGAAAGGGGGTTTGGTCAGACGCAACGCTTCCAGGGCGCGCCGCATGCGGTCAAGGCGCAAATCCATGTGGAAAAGTCCGAGGCTGTCCAGATGCGCCAACACATCTTGAAAGTTTTTGATTTTTTTTTGCATCAGTGGACGATAGTCACAATTTTGGCGGTTAAATCCAGTTTTCAGGATTGTAACTTCCGTATCCCAGGATCAGCGCTCAAAAGGGTCATCTGGTGGATGGCTATGGCGTTCAGGCGGGTAAGGCGTTCTTCTTGCGGCAAGCCTTCCCTGATGAATAACGCATTGAGATTCTTCAGATTTGATGGGCAGACAAGTTGCTCCACAGTTGCATAATCGCGCACATTGCCTTCCTTGTCAGGGGTGACGGATCGCCATGCGGAGGCGGTCAGGCCAAACAGGGCGACATTTAAAATATCGGCTTCCGAGGCGTAAACCATACTGGCCTGGACCGTTCAGCCCGGCCTGCTTTCTAAAGGCATCGAATTCGATGCTTTTAAAATCGGGGTTGTTCATCTGTTCCCAAAGACCAAGAAATTCAATGGTATTACGGGTACGTATCCAGTTCTGGATGATGTAATACTCATCTTTCTGGGTGTACCAAGAGACGGGCGTGGATAAGACGGTAAGTTTTGTCATGGCATTTTTTAGCATGGAACCGAATGGCGTTCAAGCTGACGCCCGTGCGGGTATCGGTAAATGGATCGACTTCTACAACCGGCTCCGGCCTCATACCGCCTTGGGAGGCATAACCCCCAACATGTACCATAAGCAGCACTTGTTAAAGGCAGCCTGATAAGGGAAAAGACAAGCTAAAAAACCGCTGAAACCTGTCCAAACAATGGGGACCATCTCAGTGCGGCTACAAAAAGTTCGAAAAACTCTGGACACAACTTGCCGAAAACCCCTGAATAGTCAAAAAAAAGACAAAGAAAGCTGGCTTTGTTTGCAGTAACCAGACGTTCTTATTGACTTTTGGCGGAGAGGGAGGGATTCGAACCCTCGGTGCGGGTTTAAGCCCGCACACTCGCTTAGCAGGCGAGCTCCTTCAGCCAACTCGGACACCTCTCCTTGAACACATCACTATCATATTGATATGTTGAAGTGAAAATGTTAGCTCTTGCATCAGATGCTGTCAAGGTCAGATTTTGAAATTTCCCCATATTTTATCTTGTAGCCATGCCGGATTGTGGGGTATTCTGCACCGGTCTTTTGATTTGAAACGGCGGGAGAGATGCACAAACTATGACCACTCTTGTTTTTTCCGATGTTCACGGTTCCCTTTCCGCGGCCCGTCAGATGGTCGCTCTGATAGAGCGGTACGCTCCGGGCACTGTTATTCTGTTGGGAGACATGCTGTATCACGGGCCGCGCAACCGCCTGCCGGGCGGGTACGATCCGGGCACGGTGTGCGGGGTGCTTGCGCCATATGCCGAGCGCATCATCGCGATCAAAGGCAACTGCGACAGTGAGGTGGATGAAGTGGTGCTGCCTTTTCCGCTGGCCCCGGTATTTTCCTGGGTAATAGACGGAAACCTGCGCATCTTTGCCACCCACGGGCACAGGTTCGGGCCGCATAACCTGCCGCCGCTCGCCCCGGGCAATGTGCTGCTTTCGGGGCACACCCACGTGCCCATGGGCACGACAACACCTGACGGCATCCATCTGTGCAATCCAGGATCCTTTGCCATGCCCAAGGAAGGCAGCCCCCCATGTTACGGACTGTTCACCGACGGTATTTTTCAGGTGCTGACGGAAACCGGAGATGTTTATTTGCAACTGGATTGCCGCGCCGCCTTGTCCAAGGCCGGCCAATAAAAGAGGTTAACTATGAACAAGTTGCGTCCTGCATTGTTGTGTCTGCCGATTATCGCGATGGCGGTTTTATTGTCGGCCTGTCTGACTTCCGGCCCAAAGAAATCGTTGAACGCTCTGGCTCAGGCATTGAACAAAAAGGACAGCGTCGCGTTTCTTGCCCAACTGGACCTGAAGGTTTTTGCGGCCAACCAGATCAAAAATATGACCCGTGAAGACCAGGCGCTGAATTCCCTGAATTCATTGGGGCAAATGCTGGGCCTTGGCGGCCTGGACGATCTCTTGGGCAGTGTGCTGAATATGGAAACGCGGTTGCAGAAGCAGTACACGCGCGGCGTGAGCACCGGCGAACTGGCGGCACAGTGCCGCGCGGCGCAGACCCCGGATTGTCCGTGGACGCCTGAAGCGCTGGAAAATGCTGTCGTGACGGAACTGGGCGATACGGCGGCCATTGCCAAGGTGACAACAGCCACAGGAATGACAAGCTGGCTGGCGCTACAAAAAAAAGGTGACCGCTGGCTGGTGATTGCCCAAGCTATTCTGGAAAATACCGCCAGAACCTATGCCGGGGACAGATCAATGCCCCCTGTTTCAGGCTCGCCTGTTTCGCCCGAACCGGAGAAAAAGCCGGACGGCAAGTCCGGCAACGGCGTAGTCAAAATTTAACTCAAATCCCAATCCAGCCCGAACGTGTCGTGCAGGATGCGTACGGCCAGCTCCACGTATTTTTCCTGAATCAGTATAGTGATTTTTATTTCCGAGGTGCTGATCATCAGGATGTTGATGCCTTCCTTGGTCAAGGCGGCGAAAGTGCGCGCCGCGACGCCGGAATGGTTGCGCATGCCAACGCCTATGGCTGAAACCTTGGCCACGTTTACATCGTGCAATACTTCCGCCGCGCCGAGCTTTGGCGCTACGTTAGCCATGATTTCCAGGGTTTGTTTTAATTCCTTGCGCGGGATGGTGAACGTGATGTCCGTATGGCCGCCAAGGCTGGTGTTTTGAACAATCATGTCCACAAGGATGCCTTTTTCGGAGAGCGGCCCGAACACTGCCGCGGCAACTCCGGGCACGTCGGGCAAATCGCGCAGAGTCACGCGGGCCTGATCTCTGTCATAGGCAATACCGGACACAAGAACAGCTTCCATAGTGGAGTCCTCCTGGGTAACAAGAGTACCGGGATCATCAGTAAATGTAGAGCGCACCCGGACAGGAACCCTGTATTTCTGGGCAAATTCGACAGACCTGATATGCAGTACCTTTGCGCCCATGCTGGCCATTTCCAGCATTTCGTTATAGGCGATGCGGTCTATTTTGCGGGCGCTGGAACATATATTCGGGTCAGTAGTGTAAACACCGTCAACATCAGTGTAGATTTCGCACTCCACAGATCCCAGCGCCGCGGCCAGCGCCACAGCCGACGTGTCCGACCCGCCGCGTCCGAGTGTCGTAACCCTGCCGTCTATTGTGCAGCCCTGAAAACCCGCCACAACAAGAACATCGTACTGATTCAGCCAGTCAAGCAGCGCAGCGCTGTTGATCTCCAGAATGCGTGCGCAACCGAAGCTGTCGTCCGTTGTGATGGGTATCTGGCTGCCCAACAGTGAACGGGCGCGTATGTCGGCGTCCTTGAGCAGCATGGTGAAAAGCCCTATGGACATCTGCTCGCCTGTGGAAACCAGCAAATCGCACTCCGCCTTGTCCGGGGCGGGAGACCATTGCCCGGCAAGCTGCAGCAGGTTGTTGGTGTCGCCGGCTCTGGCCGAAAGTACGACAACAATTTTGTTAAATCGTCGCAGGGCGTTCGAGACTTTTTCACGCACTTTTTGCATACGCTCCAGTGTGGCCACTGAAGTGCCGCCGAATTTTTGTACGAGAATCTTCATAGTGCAGTCCATTGTACTTTATTCAATAAGTTGCGCAAAAGTTCAGCGGCGTCATGCCCGTGACTGCGCATAGTCAATAGTATACTCTTTTCGCATGGCTTGAACGTTATGTCCAGAAATTCATTAGGCAGGTCGGACAGCGGCAAATATTCCGCCCATTCTACAATAATGAGCGCAGTGCCGTTTTCCAGCCCTTCCAGTATTTCATCAGGCGCGCCGTCATGGCTGCGGTAGAGGTCACAGTGCATCACAGGTGGCGCTGTTGGGTAGTGATTGCACAGGGTAAAGGATGGGCTGCCTGTTTCGGCCTGCTCCCCGTTTGGTAACGCCCGCACAAGTGCCGTGGTGAAGGTGGTTTTGCCGCTGCCAAGGGGACCGCGCAGCAAAAGTGCCCTGACGGAGCTGCACCGACGCAGTTCTTCGGCCAGAAAACGGGCAAGGGTGCATGTGTCTTCAAGGTTGCGCAAAACTATTCCGGCCACGGCAGCAGTTCCCGATCCGGTTTTTGCCGGGTCAAATCCGCACGTGTCAATGGTAGCGCGTCAGCTATATCGCAAGCCGTATTGCCGCGCTCAGGCCACATCAAGGCGCACCTGCGGCCTGCCAGGGCGTGCAGTACAACACCTGTGCCGGCAAGATACAGGCTTGATTGCGTTGATCCCGCCTGGGCCAGCAACGCGCCAAGGCAGCCGGAAAGCACGTCGCCGGAACCGCCCACTGCCAATTGCGGCACATCGTATGGACTTATGAGGAGCGGTTTGCCCTTTTGCCCCACCAGTGTGCCCGCGCCTTTGAGCAGGATTACCCCGGCGCAGAGACCGCACAGCTTTTTAAGCGCGGACTCCCTGTCGGCCTGCACAGTTTTTGTGTCGCACAGCAGCAGGGCGGCGGCCTCACCGGGATGTGGCGTCAAAATATCCGTGTCATTTATACGTTGCAGCAATGTCGGATAGTTTGCGAACAACATCAGCGCGTCAGCGTCAAAAACTGTCGGCGGGCGTTTCAGAGACATGAGGGATGTAAGAAAACGGGCGGCATCGTCGCCGCGCCCCAAGCCTGGGCCTGCGACAAACGCGGTGCAGCGTTTGCCAAGCTCATGCAGTTCCGGAGGGATTTTTTCCGGCCACTGCCCCGTATTTGATGAACGCAAGGCGCACGTCATGATTTCCGGACAGTTGTTTTTGATTTCAGATACGTTCGCAGCGGGCGCGAGCGCTGTGACAAGGCCCGCGCCGGCGCGCAAAGCCGCGCGCGCGGCCAGATGCGCCGCTCCACTGTATCCTTGCGCGCCACCCAACACCAGCACATGCCCATAACTGTTTTTGTAACTGTTTTGCGGCACCGCGGGCGGTATCATGCGTCCGTCCAGCAGATAAGCGCTGCACGGCAGGCTTGCGCGTATCCGGGCGGGGATGCCGATAGGGCGAACATGTACCCGGCCTGTCCATTGCCGCGCCCAGGGCAGCAGCAGGCCTGGTTTGGCCGCCGCGAAACTGACCGTTGCGGATGCGCGTACTGCCACAGGCGCGGGCAGTCCGGTTGCGGCGTCAAGACCGGAAGGTATGTCCAGAGCCAGAACAAAACGGGGAGAAAACGACGTGATATGGTTGATATTTTCAATGTTTTTTTGCAGTTCAGGGCGAAGGACGCCGCTGAATCCGGTTCCCAACAATCCGTCCACAAGAATTTCGGGCGGGTTTTCAAGCGGGTGGCGCTTCAGCGGTACAAAAGGTACCCCTGCGGCTTTTGCCATGCGAATGTGTTTTGCTGCCACCCCTTTGTAGGTATTCAGCGGTCTTATATGCAGCACAAGGGGGCGCGCGTTCGCTTCCAGCAGTGCCCGCGCAAGGGAGGCCGCATCGCCGCCGTTATTGCCGCTTCCCATAAAGAGCCACACGTCTTTCCCGGAAATTTCCGATACATGCCGGCAAAGAACGGAAAAGGCGGCCCTGCCCGCATTTTCCATAAGCAGAACTTCCGGCAGGCCGAGATTTACGGCAGCCGCGTCCCAGGCGTGCATTTCAGCAGGCAGGGGCAGTTGGGACAAGGCCGGGAAGTTGTTGTCGGAAAAATCATCAGGCGCGCGCATTATTCCTCCAGAATCACAACGGCTACAGCCATCGAGCGTTCATGGCTGATGGAAAGAAAGGAACGCGTGACCCCCAATGAGCGGGCGTGCGCGTCCGCCTGATTAAAAAAGCGCAGACACGGCGTCCCTTGGGCATTGCAGGCAATTTCGATATCACGCGGCCCGATGCCGCCACTGAAACCTGTGCCCAGAGCCTTCACCGCAGCTTCTTTTGCGGCGAAACGACCGGCGAGATATGCTGCGGGGCGTATGGGCAAAGCCGCAATTTCCGCGGAGTTAAGTATTTTTTTCACAAAATGGTGTCCAAATTTGTTAAAAATTGTCTCAATTCGCGCCAGTTCCACGATATCTGTGCCAAGTCCTATAATCATGTCGCACACCTTGTCAGTTTACGTTCAAATTTCTTGTCTGTCACTTGCCTGTAAGGCCAATTATATTTATAATAAATACTTAAAATATTTTTTTGACCACAACGTCAAGTACGGGGCACAGGAGGCTTATTATGAAAATATGTATTATCGGCACAGGGTACGTGGGACTGGTCAGCGCCGCCTGTTTCGCGGAAATGGGCAATACAGTTACCTGTGTTGATGTGAATGGGGCAGTGGTTGAAAAATTGAATGCCGGTTCCGTCCATATTTTTGAGCCGGGCCTTGAGCCTATGTTGCAGCGCAGCCGTGCTGACGGGCGATTGATCTTTACCACCAGAATTGAAGACGGCATAGATGGGGCTGATTGCGCTTTTATTTGTGTGGGGACGCCCTCGCAGGCTGACGGCTCCTGCGATTTGCGTTATGTGCGGCAGGTCGCCCATGACATAGGGCGCTGCCTGAGTAGAGATATTGTGGTTGTGGACAAATCCACAGTTCCGGTGGGCACGGCGGACATGGTACGCGAGATTATTGAAATTGAACTGAAGGCGCGCGGTGTCGGTTACTGTGTGGCTGTTGTTTCAAATCCCGAATTTCTTAAAGAGGGCGACGCCATTGCCGATTTCATGAAGCCGGACAGGGTGGTACTGGGCACGGATTCAGACAGGGCTGCGGCGATTATGCGCGAGTTGTACGCGCCCTTTGCCCGCACACGGGAAAAGATTTTGCGTATGGGCGTGCGCAGCGCGGAAATGACAAAATACGCCGCCAATTGCATGCTGGCGACAAAAATTTCTTTTATCAACGAAATTTCCCGGATATGTGAGCGCGTAGGCGCTGATGTTCGCGATGTGCGTTCCGGCATAGGCTCGGATTCACGCATAGGCTACCAGTTTATTTATCCCGGCGTCGGCTACGGCGGATCCTGCTTTCCAAAAGATGTCAAGGCCCTGATCCATACGGCGGAAAGCGCCGGGGTAGAGCCTGTGCTGCTCAATGCCGTGGAAACTGTCAATAACTGCCAGAAAAAACACATGGCCGAGCGCATACAGGAATATTTTGCTCCACAGGGCGGAGTGAAAGGCAAAAAATTGGCGCTCTGGGGATTAGCGTTTAAAGCCAATACCGACGATATGCGTGAGGCGGCTTCTGTGAGCATTATTGAAGCGCTCACCGCGTCCGGCATGAAGATATGCGCTTTTGATCCTGTGGCGGGCAAAAATGCCCGGCAGATATTTAAGGACAACGCCTTGGTGGAAATATGCGATGACCAGTACGTTGTTTGTCGGGGCGCTCAGGCCTTGCTTGTTGTGACGGAATGGAATCAGTTTCGCAACCCCGATTTTGAACGTATAAAATCCCTGCTCACGGTTCCGTTGCTCTTTGACGGGCGCAATCTGTATGCGCCTGAGGCCATGGCCGGGCGCGGTTTTGCCTATTTCTGCATCGGTCGGGTTTCAGCCGTTGCCGCTTCAGCGGCCGGATGAAGACAGCTTATTCGCCCCTCCGGAGAACAGCGGCTTGACGGCAAAGAGTTTGTCAGTTTTGCCGAACAAGTAAATGATGTCGCCGGGCGCAAAGGTTGTGTCGGGATCTGGAGAAGCGTGTATTTCACCCTCACGGTGAATAGCAACCACCGTAACTCCATGCTTTTTACGCAGAGCGCTTTTAACCAGGGTTAACCCGCAGAGTGGGGATGTGTCGGCGAGGCGCATGGCCTGTACGCCCATATCCGGCAGACGGCTGGCCATAGCGTCCAGCGTGTCAACAGTCGCGTTCATCCGGCGGAGCATGCGATAGTTCTCCTGCCTGATACGCGCGGCGAAAGCGTCTATTTCCTGAATGGGCACAAGGTACTGGGCAAGAACCCGGCTGAAAACTTCGATGGAGGTTTCAAATTCCTCAGCGATCACCTCGTTGGCGCCAAGTTGTTGCAACGGCGCGACTTCCGTAAGAAAACGCGTACGCGCTATGATAAAGACATTGGGGTTCATGTGGCGCGCTTCAACAGTGATGGCCCGCACCGCCGCCGGATCGGAAATGATGATTGCCAGAACGCGCGCTTTTTCAACGCCCAGATGTTCAAGCACCACATGCTGGGAGGCGTCTCCGTGGGCAATAGGCTCCTTGTTCTTGTAGCGCGCCACTGTTTCCGGGTTCATTTCAAGAATGGTATAGGGGATGCCGGATTCCTTCGCCGTATGCGCCAGATGCTTGCCGCTGATGCCGAAACCCACAATGATCAAGTGGTCTTTCAGAACGCAGACGGGTGTTTCTTCAGTATCCTCGCTGCCGGATTCATACGGTTTGCCCTTATGTTTGGCCACAAACCCGGCAACCTTGGGGGCAATGGCTATCATTCCCGGCGCCAGCATCATGCTGAGTACGCTCACACCCAGAAAAGACTGGTAGCTGTTCATGTCCAGCAGGCCGCTTTTCATGCCCGAGGCGGCCAGTACAAAGGCGAATTCGCCCGCCTGGGCGAGCGCGAGCGAGGCCACGATGCCCGTGCGTAGCGGATAACGCTGAATCAGCACAGAGGGCAGTGTCAGCAGGGTTTTAAGCACAATGAAGAGGGCGGTAATGAAAATGATAAAGAAGGAATGCTGAAGAAAAAAATCCACATTGAGCATCATGCCTACGGAAATGAAAAACAGACTCATAAATACATCACGATAGGGCAGGATACCGGAAATGACGCTCATGCTGTACTGGGAGCGCGCCAGCAGAAGCCCGGCCAGAAAAGCTCCAAGTGAAAGGGAGAGGCCCAGGATGTTGCTGAGCATGGCCATGCCCATGCACAGCCCGAGCGTGGTCAACAGCAAAATTTCCCGCGTACGGGTGCGCATAACCGCTTCCATGAGGCGGTCAAGCCCAAAGCGGGCAAACAGCAGCACTCCGCCTGTCACCAGCGTTAAGCGCCCTATGCCCAGAAGGGAATTGGTCAGTGAAAGTTCCAGCGTGCCGGCAAGCAGCGGCACACAAAGCAGCATGGGCGCCACCATGATGTCTTGAAAGACCAGAATTGCCAGAGAAAGTCGCCCGGCGGGCGAGTGGGTGACGGCTTTTTCCTGCATGATGCGCAGGACAATGGCCGAAGAGGAGAGTGCCGCAAGACAACCCCAGAAAATGCCTTTCTGGTAGGGAACGCCCCCCATAACGGCAAGAACGGCCACCACCAGGACTGTCAGGACCAGTTGCATGCTTCCGCCCAGAAAAACCGGTCTTTTGAGTCTGCTCAGGGCTTCGCCGGAAAGCTCCATTCCAATGGTGAAAAGCAGCATGGCGACGCCGATTTCCGCGATATGGTTGATATCGTTCAGATCGGTGACGATGCCAAGCATGGACGGTCCGCACAAGACGCCGGTTATCAAAAAACCCACAGTGGCAGGCAGCTTCAGCTTGTTGCAGACAATAGTGACCAGAATGGAAAGTAAAAAGATTATGATGATTTGATCAAGGAGGAGTGTAGCGTGCATTTGCACGGACATATCCAGACACGTCCCTCAAGTCAAGGCTTTTCTGAATTGATGCAGGGCAACCTGGTGAAATTCTGGAAGAAAAAATTCTAGACGACCTTTTTCCCCAAGGGCACAAAGCACTCCACGTCCAGGCAGAAAACAATGCCTATGCCGGGTTTGTTCAGACAGGGGGGATCGCTTCCAGAACTTCGCCGGCTTTTTCCTTGGGCGTCAGGATCATGACAAATTCTTTTTCCGGCACAATGGTAATTCCAATTCGCATCAAAATATGTAATAATAAGCCATACGTTTCCCAGGAGGCAAGGTATGGCCAGGAAGGCGAGAGGGTATGAGCAGATTGAGGCTGCAAAGAAGCTTTTGCACG
>JAISZT010000050.1 GCA_031284485.1 Desulfovibrio sp. | reverse complement strand
TTCAGAAGAGCTTGGGATATCTCTCACCGGTGGAGTTTATGAAGACATCACAAGATAGAAAAAACTATCACAAGGCCGCGTGAGTATGCCCTCCGATTTTGACAGACTACATCAGTCTTCCGGATTCGTCGCCCAGGCATGGGCAAGGTTCTCCGAGTTTGAAGATGATGTAGCTGATTCCGCCGAAGTTGAAGCCGAAGCCGCCGCCTCGTCACGGGCGGTGTAAATATCCTCCAAAAGCTCCTCCGGCGTTTCATCGCTCGCGATAGGCACTTTTACGGCGCGGTCGAGCAACTCCTGCTTTTCCTGTATCTGCATTTCCAGACGGTCAAGAGCGTCGTGCTCCAGCATGTCGGGATTAAAAGCGCCGCCGTACACCAGATCGACAATCTGCGTGTTCGGCGTGTCGCGGTAAATCACCAGATTGTAGCCGGGCGCAAGCGGATCACCGACCACGGGATACGTTATGCTTGTGTCGCCGGACTCGTTGGCCACGACCTGAAAGTTGTCTGTGACCGGCGTTTCCGTGCCGTCAGGGGCAACAAGCAACAGGTGCAAGTCCACCTGCTGCGCGTACCGGAACGGCACAGGGAAAGCCGTGGCCGCGCCGTTGCCCTGGTAAATCTCTTTCGTGATGGTTGATTCTACTGTCATGTGGGACTCCTCTTTTACATGTATATGTTGACTGTCGTCGCATCTTCAGACAATATGGAGCCTATGCAACCGCGCGCCGAACACCATGAACTCTTTTGAGCCTAGTGAGATGCTTGAAGAGCCGGAACTGTGTTTCGATGATATTTCCGCCGAAGAACTGTACTGGGCGGCTTGCGCGCTCGGTTGCCTTTCCGACTTGAACTGGCCGGAAGAAGACGAAGATTCCCGCCTTTTCCTCCTACTGCCCGTAGCCCTTTGCGGCATTTCTGATACTCGTGCTCATGCGTTACCCTAGAGGGAGTCACAACGGATGTGACCCCCTCCTTTGCGGCATTTCTGATACATGTTCATGTGTTGCCTCCTTTGTTGCTAAAAGCCCGGCAATCGGGTAGGGGAGGAAGGGAAGAAAAGGGGGCTGTATGGAACTGTCGCCGGTACTCACGCTGGATGCTGTAGTCCGCCGCATCTTTGATTTGCGCGGCCAGCGGGTGATGCTTGATGCTGATTTGGCCGTTTTGTACGGGGTGGAGACGCGGTATATCCCGCGAGCCGTCAAGCGGAATCCCGGACGCTTTCCTCCAGACTTCGCGTTTCAATTGTCCACTGAGGAGTGGGCCAACTTGAAATCCACTTTTGGGATCTCAAACTTGAGGTCACAAAATGGAGCCTCAAGTTCCTGGGGCGGTCGCCGCTATGCTCCCTACGTTTTCACGGAACACGGTGCCCTTATGCTCTCCAGTGTTCTTAATTCTCCCCGTGCTGATGAAATAAGCCTGCTCATCATCCGCGCCTTTGTCTGGCTTCGGCAGACTGTGCCCGCATACGCCGAGCTTGCCGCGAAGGTCGCCGAACTGGAATCCGCCGTGGGCAGGCATGACGAGTCCATCAATCTGGTGCTGCAAGCCCTGCGCGGACTCATGACGCCGCCGGACAAGGAAAAACAGCGCATCGGGTTCTGAATTGTCTAAGGAGTCATCCATGCCTGACACTATATCCGATTCACTTCTGGCCGCTTATTATGCCGACGATCAACCCATGCTCAAGGAGTGGCTTCCCAAATACGAGGAACTGACCGGCGAAAAGCATGAGGTTGCGCATTGGCTGGAAGAGGACGCCGAAGACGAGGCGGATCTCGCGGTCAATGGAGAAGAATACCGCAGAGGACTGAGCATCCCCTGGGAAGATCTGAAAAAAGAATTGGGGCTTTGATATGCCCTATGCTGTCGAATTCAAGCCGGTGGCAGGCATGATGAATCCATCAATCTGGTGCTACAAGCTCTGCGCGAACTCATGACGCCGCCGGACAAGGAAAAACAGCGCATCGGGTTCTGATTTATTTCAACGCGGAGGGGAATGTTATGAAAAGGTTTTCGGATAAACTCCCTAATCTCTCTACAAAACTCGCAACGCCGTCAAAAAGATTGGGATTTATTATTTTTATGACATCCATTATATTGATATGTATTAATTTTTTAATATATATTAGAAACTATTCTGTTGATATTTACTGGCCTGATACATATCGGTATTCACATACGGTACATAGAGATTTTATGGACGTTGAAAGTTGGAATGGTATTGAATTTTATATTATTTTAATTCCTGTAGTTATCGGAATCTCTTTAATGCAAGGATTCCCCCAAAAAATATACACTTGGATAAAAACCGGCAAGTAGCCCCTTGACATTGGGATTTTAATATCGGGTTTCTTGTTGGCCCCCGGCCTAATCTTTCCTCTATTCTGTCCGATAAATCTTTTGACTTCTCCAAAAAGTTGTGGTGTAGTCGCCTCACGGCTCTCAAAAAGCCCTCGCAACCACATTCAAATAAGCGTTCTGATCAAGGGCCGGGCCGAAAGCCCGGCCCCCTTCTTTCCTTCCAACCCTATGCGATTGTCAAAATCAGGCCCGCCGCTCCTGTTGCTGGCGGGGAAAATTATCTCCTGCTTTTCTGTTTCTTGAAGAACAGATCACGCAGTTGAAAATCATAAGCGTCGCCGTTCATGTAGTCCCAGACATTGCCTATGGTGATTATCTGTTGCGATGTGATAACCCCGCCGGTCGCAATCCCTGCGAATTCCGCCGTTTTTGTGCCGATGCCTTCCCATTCGTCCTCAGTGATGCCCTTGTACACGGCTTCCCCGAACCGGACGGCGTTTTTGACGGCTTTAGCAGCCGGTGTCGGTTCGTAGGCAAAGCCCGTACCGACGGAACTTGCGATGTCACGGGCAATGGGGATCATGCTGAACGGTTCGCGCAGGGCAATATTGAGCAGCCACGACGGCCATTCTTCGCCTTCATCTTCATCCGGCCCGCGTCCTGTCAACCAATTCGCCAAGGCCGGAGCGACCACCCACAGGATAAAAGAATACGAGGCAAGCCCCGGAACGTCCGTCCATTTCTTTGTCTGGTTCACGCGCCGGGCATACAAGTTGTAGTGCGCGGAAAAGGGCGTATAGAACATGGTGATCAGCTTCTTCCATTCCGCGCCGCGCTGAAGGGAAACAAGGTCTTTGGCCGAACCCGATCCGGTGGTCAGGCGCACAGTGGAATCGGCGACGGCAACGGCGCGGGCTTCATCCCCGCTTTTCGCCAGTTCCGCTTCATACGCGCCCATCCATATGGGCATGTCGATACCCAGTTGAACGACGCCGATGCCCTTCATGGAAGTTTTTTTGATCTTGGCGAGTTTGCCTTCAACAAGACGCATGCCGGAAATGGCTTCCCTGAACTCCCTGTCCATGTCTTTTAGCCGGTTCGCCATGAAGGGGGATTTCCGCATGATAAAGCGGACGCGCTCCGGCGTTTTCAGCGGATTGCCGTACATGAGCGCAAGCCCTTTGGCCGTGTTCCTCCCTTCGCCTTTCTGCGCGAGAGCCACAGGCAGATCCGCGATCTGCATGAGCATGGATGTCAGCCGCCAGCCGAGATAGAACAGCGTCACCGCGTTGCGCCCCTTGCGCATCAAGGTGTTCGCCCAGACATATTGTTCGTTCGTTTCACGGGCTATGTTTTGCAACCACGGTAGAAACTCTTTCCGCAGTTCCGGGCCAAGGTACTTGTCAAGCGCTTCGCCGATGCCCTTGTCCTTGAGCAGCTTGGCGACGTTTATAATGGCCCGCCTGTGCGTCACGTCATGAACCGTGTTGAAAACATGATTCACGATCACGCCAAGATCGTCGGACAGACGTTCCCCCGTGCCGCCATCCTGACGCGCTTTCAAATGCCCCTGGCGCGTCTGCATGGTACCGTATGACGTTCCGCCGAATATCGCGTCGCCCATATCCTTCATGGCGCGTTCCCACGCCTTGAAGCCTGTATCCTTGTCATAGACTATCGGGTAATACCCGCCGCGATAGTCTCCGAATTTCGTATGCACCGTCTCCGCTTCAACGGCTTGCGGCTCCGCGCCGGTCAAATCTTTCTGGAGGTTGAAGGACGGGTCTTTGAATGTTTCCAGAAAATCCCAGATACCCTGGGCAAAGTCCCAATGCCTTTCTTCCATTTGCTCCAGAACGGCGTCCAGTTGCTTTTGCCGCCAGCCGTGGCCGGTGAGCAGACGTTCCCTGTTCACGGCGTTGCCGACGTTCAGGGCCATGGAAACGATCTGCGACATGGTCAGGCTTTCGTTTATGGCGTCAATGCGGATACGCTTGTTGAAGAAATCGTAGCTGCCCTTTGCCCCGGTAAACAGCGCGTCGGTCAGCCCCTTCAGCTTTTTTTCCGCGGCTTTGAGAATCACGTTCCTTGCGCTTTCGGCATCGGCAATGGGCCTGAATATGGTATTCCACCAGACGCCGTGCTCGTACCCGTCCAGCTTCAGCAAGGCCATTTCCATCTTCTTGAGTGTGGCATTCGTCTTGGCTATGGCCGTCTTGATTTTGTTCCATGGCCGATTGCGCTCGAAGAAATTGCGTTTTACCTCCGTGTCGTTCGCTTCAGCCGCCGCCACAAGCTCATTGCGGATTTCCTCAACCTCCCGCCGTTTTCCGTCCTGAATGACCGTGCGTTCCTCGCGGTCAACGTGCTGAATCTGCCTGAAGGCGTCGCGCAGGGCCGTGAATTCGGTGAAATCCATGTCCCGGTAAAAGGTCTGCGTCTGCAACCGCAAGGCAGCGTCGTCATCGCCGAGGTAGACGGCGTACCCCGCCTCGCCCACGCGACTCAGCCACGCTTGGGCGTCCGGTCGGGTCTTTCCGTCCCGTTTCAGGTCGAAAAGGTATTGCCGGAAACCGGCGCCGGGGTCAGGCTGATTGCCGTATTTTACAATGCCCTTCGCAACGGCTATATCGTGCAGCAAGTCCCGCGTCCCCGGCTGCAACGCCTTCTGCTTCGTCGCGTTGCCCATGCTTTTGACGCCTTTTTCAACGGCGTCGCGGGCTTCGCGGCTTTCCATGTACAGCGCATGGGACAGCATTTCCTGCCGTTTGTATTCGGCGGCGGCTTTGCGGTAGCCGTTAGCCTGTCCCTCAGGCTTACGGATAGCGACAGCAGTTCTCGGAGATGTAATTTCGCGTAACAAATTGCTGTCTTCATCCGTAGCTTCCTGCGTCGCAACGGCTAAAGCCATGTCGCCCTTCGCTGCGGCTGCTGCGGCTTTCTTTCCGGCCCGGCGTTCCGCAAGCGCATGCTTGTGCGGCTGTAAATCACGCACCAGTGTCTTTGCTACGGCCTCACGCGCCACCTGTCTGGCCGCCGCCACTTCGAGGGCGCGTGCCTGCGAACGTACCTGCATGCCCGCGCCGCGTTGCAGAATTTGCTGTTCGGCAATCAGTATGGCCAGGCGGTCGTCGTTGTGGTATTCGGCATCGCCGGGCAGGGCGTTCTTCGCTTCCAGTCCGCGCGCCAGAGTGTCGGCAATTTGCTGTTCACGCTCGGCAACAAGGCGCTTGACCCTTGCGGCCTTGCTTTCCGCGTTCAGCATATCGTTCAGCATGGCTTCCGCCGAATCATAGCCGTGTTGCGCGGCCAGAATGTCCGGCAATTCCCCGCCTTCGTTCCGCACAAGGCCGACGCGCTTTTTGCCGAGCTGTTTGCGCGCGTCTTCGCCGATAATGGCGTCAACTTCATCAAGGTCAACCCCGGTGGTGCCCGCAACGTCCATTGCCGCGTATACCGGCAAGGCGTTCGTTTCCGCCCACGCTTCGTCAGCCAGTCGTTTTCGCCCTCCTATGGCCTGCACATACGCCTTAGTCAGCCGCGTCAGGCGGTCGCTCTTTGCCGTTTCCCGCGCGTCCTCCCGCGCCTTCTGATAGGCTTGCCGCTCCTCTTCGCTCATCTGTTCGAGCAGCCCGGCAAGAGGCTTCTGCGCGTCATGCCACGCCTCAGCGTCGGCTATCTGCGCGTCCGTTGCGAATATGCGGTCAAAGACGGCGTACAGTTCTTCATTTGGCTGGACGCCGAGCGAGCGGAAACCGTTGTAAATCGCTTTCAGCCATCCGCTGAACCTGTCGAACAGGGTTTGCAATTCACGCCTGGGAGATTCCCCGCGCATGAGATATCCTTCCAGGGAGGAAGCCCACGCTTCGTGGTGCTCGCGGGTCAGGTGATCGTCCCGCATGTTGAGGGCGGCTTTTGCCATGCCCCACAACGCGGCGATTTCCGGGGGCGCGTCCCGGTCGGTTCCGACGGCGCGCAGTATTTCAAGGTACAGGTGTCCGGATTCGTGCAGGAAGGTGGAGGCGTCCGCGTCTCTGAAAAGCTCTATCAGCGGTCGGCCCGAAGGGGTATTCAGGGTAATGGAGCCGCGAACGCCGGAATTAAGTACGACATCGGGCTTGACACCAAGGTACTTGCGGACTATATCAAGAACAGATGCCTCGGTGTGCCCTGGTTTGCCCTCGCCTTGCGAGCGCGCCGGTGAGCCGAGGCTTTCTATTTCTGTAAGCTCGTGGTTGTAAAACCGTTTGCCGTCTTTATGTTCTTCCACCACATATCCGATAACAAACGTGTCTTCGCCTATTCTTACTTTGGCCGCAAAGATATGCCGCTGATTTCCGTTTGGGGCCAATTTTCCCGGTTCAAGATAAATTCCATTTTGAAGCATTTCCGGTAGCGCAGCGACAACCTGTACCTTGCCTAATCCCGCCCCGTGATAAATAGTGTCTTTGATGCTTTGCCCTGAAACATTGATATTCCAGCCGGTATCTGTATTTGTGTATTCCTTAAGCCATCCGCGATCCTTGAGCCATTGAACCAATTTGGCGCGGATAGATTTCAAGGCAGGAAGTTTTTCGGTCGGAGTAAATATCTCCTCCCCCGTCACCATCGCCACCGGAGCGGCGTCAAACTTCGCCTGCTGTTCGGCGTATTGGGGGTCGCGCTGGCCCTGGCCGTCCGTTTCTGGCTGATAATACGTATTCAGAACATCAATGGCCGCGTCGTCCCAGATGACGAAGTTATGGGAGCCTTCGCCCTGGGCGCGGCTGTTGCCGTCAAGGTAGCGCAGACCGGGGATGCCCATTCCATTGAGAAAGCGTGACGCCGCTTCAGCAGGATTCCTGGCTTTTTGAAAACGCTCTTGCAAATAATCATACAGGTCTTTCCCTGTAATGGTGTCAAAATTTACGGGCTCGTTTTCCAGCGTCGCAGTTCGGCGATGTAAATTCTCGTAAAATTTGATTAAAGGCTTTTCCAGTTCTTCATAGTCGATTGCTTCCCGCACCTTCTCCGGTTGCTCTCTGAGCGGCTTGTCGTAGTCCAGCAGAACGTCGTTGTCGGGAATCTCCGCTTCGTAGAGTTGGCCGCCATCATACCGCTTTGCTGTGGCAGCACGAAGAGCCTGGGCTATTTTTTGGTCATAATATTCATCAACATCCTCCGTTACCTTCCACATTTCAATCTCGCCCATTCGGCGAAGAACGTCAGCAACATCTGCCTGTAATTCTTTTGGCAGTTTTTTTGCGTTCCGTGTAAACGCCTTTTTCTCGGATTGCGTGGCATAGGGATAGCGTGAGGCGTACGGCGTTTCTTTTTTTCCCGACAGGCTAGTCCTGTACCATTCAGCCAAGTCTTTCTTCCCTGCGAAATACAGCCCCCAGCCGAAAGCCTGCGCCCCTTCGCCGCTGCCGATGTGGTCAAGCGTGAACTTGTCGAAACGGTAGGGTGAGCCGTGGTAGGCGGGCTGGTACAGCGTGTCTCCGTCCCGATAATTGAAATACCGTCCAAGATCGGGCTTATACACGGCCACAGCGCCGGAGAACGGCGCGAGCCGGCGGATCATTTCCTTTGCCCGCGCCTTTTGTTCAGCGGTGGCCTTTTTGCCGGTCACTGTTTTGTGCAGTTTTTCAACGGCGGCGCTGACGGAATGCCCCTTGCCGCCGTTGTCATGGGCATATTGCAAGGCCGCGTGTTGCTCGTTCCCTTGCGGGTCAAAGTCGGTAATGGTCTGGCCGTCGACGGAAACAACCGGGGAAAGAAACGCCTTGACGAACGCCTGCGCCGGCGTGTTGCCCCGCATGGAAACCAGCATGCCTTGCCCTTTGGACTGCCGTTCGGCCTCTGTGGCCATAACCTCAAAACGCGCGAGCGCTTCCTTCTGTGTGGCGTTGGCAAAGGTTATGGCTATGGCCTGCACGGTCGGGCGCTTCTTGTCGGGGTCTGTCTCCAGCAGGTCGGTTTGCCCGAACCAGTTGTCCACCCGCCTGCGCTCCAGAGCGGCCTTGCCCACCATCCGCAGGGCGGCGGCAACGACATTGGACAAGTCCCACCCTTCCCCGCGTGTTTTCAGCCTTGCCAGGGCGGGAATCGCTCTGTCCAGTTTGTTCAGCACGGACGGCGGAACGGCGGCCAGAATATCGTAATCCGGAACGATCAGGCCGCGCAGGGCGTTTTCCACCAGTTTTTTGCCTTCATCGTTCAGAAGGCCGTTCTTTTCGGTGTAGCGGGAAATCTCCGTCTGCTCGATAACGCCGTCCCGGATCATGGAATCCACAAAGCCCCTGGAAGCGGGCTTGTCAAGGAATTGCCGTAGCGTGTCGAAATCCGCCATACCGGCGGACAATATGCCCAGCGTGTCGGGCTTTATCATTTTGGCGCGGGAAACACCTTCCGCTTTGGCCTGCAATCTCTGCGTTGTGGTCTGATTGTACCGGCGGGACTTTATCGCCATTTCTTCGGGCGTGAGTTCGGCATCAACCACGCGCACCAGCACAGGCTGCCGCATGGAAGCAATCGCATCAGGGTCAAGGCCGAATATTTCCGCCTGTCCCTGAAGCGCGGCCCTGTACGCATTTGCCCTGTCCGGCTTCTTGTCGGCATAGACAAGTTGCAGCGTCATGGTTCGGGAATTGCCGCCCAGAACAACGCCGCCATTGGTGATAATGGGCGGCCCGTTGCCCGCCGTGGAATCGGTGTTCACCACGTAGGCCGGATCATATTCCAGGGCGTTTGTCCGGACTTTTTCCTGCTCGCCCTTGTCGGAATGGTAGGGCCGTTCCTGTACGTTGGCCGGATAATCCTTCCGTTTGGCAAAGCCGTTCTCCGCGTCATGGGAAGGAACAACGTCCGCCAGTTCCCGCACTTCATACCGGGCGGCATCCTTTATGCCCTTGCCCAGTATTCTTGTCGGCGATCCGGTGATTCGTCCGGAATTGCTGTTGCTTTGCGCTTCGGAAGGTGTTATATTTACGCCGTCAGAAGGAGGTTCGGTTATGGCATTTTCGCCCCCCATCCGCACATTGTTCATGGACGGCAGAGACGCATCGGACGGTACGCCGTGGGAAAAGGGTTCAGCCAATGAACCGGTGTTCGTCAAGAAGTTCTTGGAATATGAAGACAAGCCGTTTGTATTCGCTACTGACGGCACCTTGTTCCGTATGCTGCCCAGTAATGATTCCAGCCGCCCATATATTTTGGAAGAAGCAAGCGATTCTATATACGGTGACGCGTTGTTCAAAGGTTCTACAATTCCGGAAAAAGAAGCTGTTTTGTTGCTTTGATCCCCGGTTGTTTCGTAATAGCTTTCGCTTATTCCATCTAAAATAACTGCAAGTATTTTTGCCGCATTTCTTTCTTCCCCTTGTGCTTGCCCCGACTTGAAGAACTCTGCAACAATTTGTTGCGCCTCATACAGCACATGCCCCGGCCCTTCGCTCTTTGCCTGATGCATGGCCTTGGTGGTCAGAAGCAGTTCCGTGACCATACCGTTCGGCTGACGGATGTTCAGCAGATAATCCTTGTATCCGGCTGATGGATGGTCAAAACGGTTCTTCTTCCGCACAACCTCCCCGCCCGCTTCCTTCACCAGCCTTTCGATCTCCGGCAAGGCGTTTTCCACATCCGTCCGGCTGCCATACAGGATAGTGCCGCCCAGCACGTCCAGAACGCGCTTTGCGCCGATTTCGGGATAATCCCGGTCTATCTTCTCCTGGGCGCGGTTTCGCCTCTTCAGGCCGTCTCCAGAGCGAAAAACGGGCATGCCTCCTGTGGCCTGGGCAATGTTGGAGATATTGGACTGGAAGTCCGGAAGGGTTTGCGCGGCAAGGGCGTACAGATCGTCAATAGACTGAACGCCGGTATGCGTCACCACCTCATCGGCGGGCTTTGACGAAACGCCGGAAGTTTGGCCCTGCGTTGAAGGAGAGGGCGTTTCCCGCGCCGGCGGCTGCTCCACGACAGGGGGCGAGGGCGTTTCCTGCACGTCGGAAAAGCCGCCAAGCTCTTGCAGGTCTTTTTCAATGCCCGCGTTCAGATGCGCCAGAGCGCCCATATTTGGCCCCAGAATGTTCGGCGCGTATTTTTCCCATAACTGCCGCGGTGTGGATTTCCCGTTCGAGCGTTGGGCCATTGTGGCGAAAAAAGCGGCTGTGAGCGCGGCATCGGAACGGGCTTCCTGTAACGGCCTGCCCACTGTCACAAGCATGTCGCGTGTCGTCTCGAATATTTCACGGCTTTCCGTTTCAAGCTGTGTGGCCGCTTCCTGTTCAGTCTGCGTGTCGGCAAGCAGACGTTCGACTTCCTCCTGTCGTTGGGCCGTAAATTCACGATATTCATTGATGGTGAAACCGTCTTCGGTCAGGCGTCGGTTGTCGGCCACAAGACCGCTGAAGGTCTGATCGGTCGCCACGGCGGAAGCATACTTTTCGACGGAAATTTGCAGGTCGTTCCCCGCGTTCATGGCTTCATAAAAGGCGTCTTTTTCAACTCCCAACGCTTCAAGCGCGGAGTGCAATCCCTCTTTGTTTTCGCCGTACGCGAGATACAGCCCTTCGGCTGGGATATACACCGTCTTTATCTTGGCGCCTTGCGCCAGGTGATGCATGGCGTCCTGAAACAGCAGGGGGTCGCGTTTGGCCAATGTGGAGTTCTGACTGAATCCGTCAAGCTCCGTCAGGATTTCCTGTTCGCGTTTCTGACCGGCTTCCAGTATGGCGTCAAGGCGGGCTATGCCGCGCGCCTCAACCGCGTCAAGGCCGAAGCGTATGGACGGCGAACCGGTTCCAATGGCTGACCACAGTGTTTGCGTAAAGGAATCCGCAACACCTTCAAGGAGGGTGTAGGCATCGAAGTTTGCGTTATTGCCGGTGATGTGCTTGGCGATCTCGCCAATGACGTTTTGCGTAAACTGCTGTACGCCTTCCTCAAGAGATTCAGCCGCTTTGATTTTTCCGACATTCAGCGCGGCGGTTTTGATGGCTTGCTTTATTGCGCCATAATCTGACGCCTTCCCTGCAAAATTTTTCTTGCATGTGTGTCCGCGAAGCAGCATACTTTCCCGCATGAATATAGCCTCTGTCTTTATCCGCCGTCCTGTCGCCACTACCCTGATCATGCTGGGGATGCTGTTTTTCGGTGTTGCCGGATATTTTTCCCTGCCGGTAAACCAGCTTCCCAATGTGGATTTTCCTACAATTATGGTTATGGCTGATCTGGACGGCGCAGATCCCGAGACCATGGCCACGTCGGTAGCTACCCCGCTGGAGAAGGAATTTTTCACCATCGCCGGTATTGATTCCATATCTTCGGTCAATTCCACGGGGCGAACGCGCATTACCATACAATTTGCTCTGGACCGCAACATAGACGCGGCCGCTCTGGATGTGCAGTCCGCCATCGGGCTTGCCCAGCGCAGGCTGCCCACCAACATGACCACGCCGCCGAGTTTTCGCAAGGTCAACCCCGCGGACATGCCCATTCTTTATCTGCTCGTTTCTTCGGCTACTCTGCCGATGTACACGCTCAATGAATACGCCGATACCCTTATAGGACAGCGATTGTCCATGGTGGAAGGCGTTGCCCAGGTTGTCATCTACGGGCAGAAAAAATACGCCGTGCGCGTGCAGCTTGACCCGAACGAACTCGCCACGCGCGGTCTCGGCATTGACGAAGTGGCCGACGCGGTGGCCGCGGCAAATACCATGCTGCCCACTGGCTCAATGGACGGCCAGTACAAAACGAATTTTATCAAATCCTCCGGGCAGATGTTTGATGCACGGGCATTCAGCGACACGGTGGTGGCCTACCGCAACGGCGCGCCCGTGCGTCTGCGCGAACTGGGCGACGTGGTGGACAGCGTGCAGCAGGACAAACAGACCGCCTGGGGCAAAGGGGGCGCGCCCGGCATCACGCTGGCCATAGACCGACAACCGGGCACAAACACAGTCCAGGTGGTGAACGCCATACGCGAACTGTTGCCTGTTCTGAAACGCCAGTTGCCGCCTTCCGTCACTACGGAGATTTTTTTTGACCGTTCGGAATCCATTCGCGAATCCGTCTCGGACGTGAAATTTACCCTGATCCTTACGGTATTTCTTGTGGTGATGGTGATTTTTCTTTTTCTGCGCAATATGCCGGCAACCATCATCCCGAGCCTTGCCCTGCCCATGTCCGTTATTTCCACCTTTGCCGTCATGGCCGTGTGCGGATACAGCCTGGACAATCTTTCGCTCATGGCGCTGACGCTTGCCGTCGGTTTTGTTGTGGACGACGCCATTGTTATGCTTGAAAACATTATCCGTCATCAGGAAATGGGCAAAGATCCCCTTGCGGCGGCTTACGACGGCTCCAAAGAAATCGGTTTCACCATCGTTTCCATGACCCTTTCCCTGACGGCGGTGTTCATTCCCGTGCTTTTCATGGGCGGCATCGTGGGGCGTCTGTTCCGTGAGTTTGCCGTGGTGATCATTGCGGCCATCCTGTGCTCGGGTGTTGTTTCCCTGACGCTTACCCCCATGCTGTGCGCCTATTTTCTGAAAGCCGGAGCAAAGCACAAAGCCGGGTATGAAGGCATGTACGGCAAACTTGAGAGGGCTTTTGACTGTCTTGCGGAAGGCTACTCCAAATCTCTCGACCATGTTTTGCGGCATCGCCGGACCGCGCTCATGGCGTCGCTGGGTTTGCTGGCGCTGACTGTCTGGCTGGGCATTGCCATGCCCAAGGGTTTTTTGCCGTCGGAAGACATGGGTTTTCTGGTGGCGTCCACAGAAAGCGAGCAGGGAATTTCCTTTCAGGGGATGGTGGACGCGCAGCACGCATTGGACCCCATATTGGAAAATGATAAGGATATCAGCAGATTCAATTCAATCGTGGGTATCGTGGGATCCAGCCAGAGCATGAACAACGGCACGTTGCTCATACACCTGCGCCCCCATTCGCAAAGGGCGCCCCTCGCGACCGTGGCCGACCGGTTGCGCAAGGAATTGAACGCTTCACCGGCCTTGCGCACCTTTGTGCGTATACCGCCGGCCATCAATATCGGCGGACGTTCCTCAAAGGCGCTGTATCAGTACACTCTTTCAGGGCCGGACATAACCGCCCTGTATGACTGCGCCGGCAGGGTGGAGGAAGCCCTGCGCGGTCTGGCGCAGATACAGGATGTGAACAGCGACTTGCAGCTCAAAAACCCGGAATTGCGCGTGACAATTGATCGCAACAGGGCGGCGGTGCTTGGCGTAAGCCCGCAGCAAATTGAGCTTGCCTTGCAGTCTGCCTACGGCTCTCGGGAAATATCAACTATTTACGCGCCGACAAACAGTTACAGGGTTTTTGTGGAATTGCAGAAACGTTTCCAGCAGGAAACATCGGCGCTTTCCCTTTTGTATGTGCGCGCCGGGGATGGAGGGCTTGTGCCGTTGGACACGCTGGCGCATTTCTCGCCCGGCGTGGGGGCCATCGCCGTCAATCACGCAGGGCAGTTTCCGGCTGTGACCATTTCCTTCAACCTGCGATCCGGTGTGGCGCTGGGGCAGGCTGTCACGGCTGTGGAAGCCGTCGCGCGCCCGCTTTTGCCCGACACCATTTCCGCGGAGTTTCAGGGTACGGCACAGGCGTTTCAAAGCTCTCTGAAAGGAATGGGCTGGCTGCTGATTCTGGCTATTGTGGTGATTTATCTTGTGCTGGGCGTCTTGTACGAGAGTTTTATCCATCCCCTGACCATTCTCTCCGGGCTGCCTTCCGCCGGTTTCGGCGCGTTGGCGACACTGTGGCTTTTTGGGCTGGAGCTGGATCTTTACGGTTTTGTAGGGATGATCATGTTGCTCGGCATTGTGAAAAAGAATGCCATCATGATGCTGGATTTCGCCCTGGTGGCGCAGCGGCACAACCCCTCCCTGACGCCGCTGGACGCCATCACCCAAGGCTGCCATGTACGTTTCAGGCCGATCATGATGACCACCATGGCCGCGCTTATGGGCGCTCTGCCCATAGCGATCGGCATCGGCGCCGGGGCTGACGCCCGCAGACCACTGGGGCTTGCCGTGGTTGGCGGGTTGTGCTTTTCACAGATCATAACGCTCTACATTACGCCGGTGTATTATTATTATATGGAGAGGTTTTCGCGCCGTTTGAGCAAGAATTATGGCGGCCGTTTTGCCGAAGGCAGGGATTTGCTGGCGGAATAGAATAGAAACGCCGACAGTTTGCCGGCGTTGCTCCCTCTGAAGGATTCTCCGGCCCCGACGCATGCCTGGGGCCGGAAAATCGTGTGGGGGAGGGGAGTATCTGCAAGCTGCGAATACCGGGCGGCGTGCCGCCCGGTATTGTCTACGCAGCCATGGTTTCAAAAAGTTCTTTCGCGCTGCTGTTGGCCGGGTTCGCGCCCAGAACGGTTTCCAGATGTGTACGCGCTTCGTCTCCGTGTCCAAGGTAGATCAGGCAGCCGGCCAGCGTCACGCGGACGGCTTCAGTCTCAACGCCCGTTTCCAGTGCCGCTTCCAGATGGCGCAGCGTCCTTGTCACGCTGCCTATCTGATAGGCTTCGCGTACGAGGCAGTTGAGGGCCACCATATTCTCCGGAGCTATGTCCAGAGCGCGGCTGAAGAGATCAAAAGCCTTCTCATGCTTGCCCTGTTCCATGTAGACAAGCCCGATGCCGCACAGCGCCTTGTCGGTCTCTTCCACAGCGGCGGCCTTTTCGTAAAGCACGAGAGCCTTGTCCAGTTCAGAGCGCTGAACAGCCACGGTAGCCAGTCCCATATAGGGAGCTGCGCACTTGGCGTTGTTTCCGGCGGCCTTGCGGTAGTATTCTTCCGCTTTGTCAAAGTCGCCCATAAACAGATAGCATTCACCGAGTTCCTTGTTGATTTCATAATCAAGCTGTGTGTCCATGAGGTCCTCCCCATTGATGCTGTTTTCCACAGTGGCGCGGAATGCGCGCGTGGTATTTGCGACATATACATGCAGTGACTGTGCCATTTAATATAAAATACAATAAAATAAATATATTATTTTCTAGAAAAGCTGTTGGAACAGGCAAGAAGCCGGAGGGGCAGGGGTCAGCACGCCAAATTTCCGGCGCAGGAGCGGGAGAAAATCGGCAAAATTTGCCGATAAGGTCAGGATGAGACGAGCAGCGACTATGCGCCGCCGCCGGCTTCTATATGAAGCAGGAGCACACCCAGCACACTGTCAATATCCCGATTTGAGGTGTCGACAATCAGGGCGTCGGCCGCGGCGCATAGCGGCGCTGTCGCGCGGTTGCGATCCATTTCGTCGCGCTTTTGTATCTGTTTCGTCAAGGTGGGCAGATCAACAATTTCGCCGCGTTTTTCAAGGTCGAGCAAGCGCCGTCTGGCGCGCACCTGCGCTGTGGCATCCAGAAAAAATTTGAAGCGCGCATCAGGAAAAACTACCGTGCCCATGTCACGCCCCTCGGCAAGCAGGGGAATGCGCTCGCCAATGGCGCGCTGCGCCGCCTTGAGCGCATCACGCACAGCGGGAACAGTGGCGATGCGCGAAGCCCGCATACCCACTTCTTCAGAGCGCATTTCCTCGCCGACAACCTGTCCGTTGCACAAAAGCCGGGTATGCGCGCCGCTGCCTGCGAGGTTGAATGCCAGTTTGGCGCAGTGACCGCGCAGTTCTTCTTCCGTCAGATGCTCGGCGCCCGGACCGAGTTTGAAGGCCAGATTGCGAAACATGGCGCCCGTATCCAGGCGGGCGATGCTCAATTTTTCCGCCAATCGGGCGGCAAGCGTGGTTTTGCCCACTCCTGCCGGGCCATCTATGGTCACAACAGGCAGAAAATTCATGCCGGAGAAGTCCGGGATGTATTGAGGGCATCGCGCATATTGCTGAGAAAGGCGTTGTTTTCCTGGGCATTGCCTACGCTGACGCGTAAATGTTCCGGCAGTCCGTAGCTGTTGAGTGAGCGGATGATAATGCCTTTTCTGAGCAGAAATTCAAAGCAGGCGCGGGCGGAGCCTGCCCCGCCCGGAGGCTGAAACAGGAGGAAATTCGCGGCGCTGGGCCAGACCACGCACCCCATGTCCGCCAAGCCGCGTGTGAGCATTTTTCGGCCGTCGCGCGTGGCTTGCAGCGTGGCTTCACGAAAGGCGGCGTCGGCCAATGCCGCAAGGCCGCCTTCCTCCGCCAGTAAGTTGACGGAAAAGGGTAGCCGCGCCCGCCAGAACCAGGAAGCCAGCGAAGACGGCAGCACGCCATAACCAAGGCGCAAGCCCGCCATACCGTAACTTTTGGAAAAAGTGCGTAAAAAAACGACATTGTCAGGCAGTTCGTGGGCAGCGAGCAGGGAAGCCCCGGCTTCGTCGTCGGCAAAATCCATATAGGCTTCGTCCACCACCAGAAGGCAGTCTGGAAACGCGGAGGTCAATCTGTCGGCCAGAGCGCGCACAGAGGCGCGCGGCGGGCAGTATCCTGACGGGTTGTCGGGTGTTGTTATAAAAGCCAGCCGCGTGTCCGCGTCCACAAGGCCGAGCAGCCCGTCAAAATTAAAGGAAAAATCTTCATTCAGGGGGCAGAGGCGAATCTGCGCTCCGGCAATCCGCCCCTGGATAGGATAAATACTGAAGCAGGGTTTGCAGCAGACAATGGAATTTTTGCCGGGGTTGATCAGAAGACGCAGTAAAAGGTCAATGATTTCATCGGAGCCATTTCCTACAACTATACGATTTTGATCTATATTGTGTAGTGTGGCGAGGGCATTGACCAGACGAGGATTTCCACCCTGCGGGTACCTGAACGCGTATGAGGCAAAGCGGCAGAGAGCTTCCTGCACAAGGGGGGAAGCCCCCAGCGGGTTCTCGTTGCTGGCCATTTTGATGACCTGGGAGATCCCGTATTTTTGCTGTATTTCAGCGATGGAAAGTCCGGGCACATAAGGATCAAGTGCCTGGACTTCCGGGCGCACGCGCAATTCCCGCATGGTGCATTCCTCAGACTATTGGTTGTCTTCAGTAAGTGTGGGGCGTATGGTCAATACCGGCATGTCGGCGTTTTTGACCACTTTTTCCGCTACAGAGCCGAAGAGAATACGGTCAATGCCCTTGCGCCCGTGGGTTCCCATGACAATAAGGTCAACCCTTTCATCATGGGCGCGGTTCAATATTTCTTCGGCCGCATACCCGATAAGCACCTGTCCCTTTGCCGTAACGCCGCTGAAGTGCGCGGCAACAAACTCATCCATGGATTTTTCCGCGCCGGTGACGATTTCGCCGACAAAATTTTCAATGGTGTTTGGAGGAACATGAAAACCCACATACTGGCTCAGTGACGGGGCGGTGTAGACTACTACCACGGAAGCTCCGAAACTTTTGGCAAGCAGAACGGCGTATTCGGCCACTGCCGTACTGTGTTCGGAAAGGTCCACGGCGCAGAGTATTTTTTTGATCTCTTTCATGGCAGTCTCCATATTTTGCTGTATTTTGACGGTAAGTTCAACAATCATATATATAGACATATTTGAAAGGATAGACAAGGCCTGCTCAAGGTCGTATGTATTGTCAGAAGGAAAATTTTTCCCGCCAGCTTTTGGGCTGTATGGCGGAACACGGCGCTATAATGATGTTTGCCTGTGGCAGAGTTTTTGCATATTGGCCTTTGTGAGCCAACCCTGGAGGCACTATGAAGATAAACACTGAACAGATGGATGCCCTGTTGCGCCAGCAGGAGCGCGCGGCTGTTAAGCCCGGGACGGGCGCGGCCAACGCGTTTGAAGCGTTGCTTGCAGAGCGGCTTGGAAGTGGCATGGAAGGCGGTTCATCAACCGTCGGCCTGCTTCCTCCCGGTGCTGAACGGGCAGGAATTATCAGCGAAATGCTCCTTACGGGATCGGAAAAAAGCGACGCAACCGGTGTTGATGAGGATGTTTTTCAGGAGGCGCTGAATGTGGCTTCCGGAACGCTGGACTTGTGGGATTCTTACGCCGGTACCCTTAAAACACCCGGCAACTCCCTGCGCGACGCCTATGCCCTGCTGGAAGGCATAGATAGCAAAGTAGCTGGATTGAAAGGGAAAACCGTAGATGTGCGTGGTCAGAACCCGGTGATTGATTCGCTGGTCAATGAGCTGGAAATTATGGCCGTCACCGAAAAAATCAAATTCAACCGTGGTGATTACAGCGTATAATCGCCGTATCGCATAAAAATACAGGAGCCGCGAAGCGCCAGGGCATTCGCGGCTCTTTTTTGCATCCGGCGAGCTCGGGCGTTCAGGCCTTGCCCAACAGATTTTCAAAATAGGCTATGGTTTTTTTCAGGCCTTCGGCCAGCGGCACCGCGGGCGTCCAGCCAATTTTTTCACGGGCCAGGGTGATGTCGGGGCGACGCTGCTTCGGGTCGTCATGGGGCAGTGGCTCATGGACGATCGGTGAGCGGCTTGCAGTGATTTTCACCACTATTTCAGCTAGTTCCTGTATAGTGAATTCATCAGGATTGCCCATGTTCACAGGCCCGGTAAAATCTTCGGGCGTGTCCATAAAGCGCAGCATGCACTCCACCAGGTCGTCCACATAGCAGAAAGAGCGCGTCTGACTGCCGTCGCCATAAATGGTTATCGGTTTGTTTTTCAGCGCCTGTATGATGAAGTTGGACACGACGCGTCCGTCGTTGGGATGCATTCTGGGGCCATAGGTATTGAAGATGCGTCCCACCTTGACAGGCAGCCCGCCCTGTCTGTGGTAGGCGAAAAAGAGCGCTTCGGCGCAGCGCTTGCCTTCATCATAGCAGGAGCGAATGCCGTTTGGATTCACATGCCCCCAGTAGTCCTCCGTCTGCGGATGCACAAGCGGATCCCCATACACTTCGCTGGTGGATGCCTGATAGATACGCGCCTTGAGGCGTTTTGCCAGCCCCAGCATGTTGATGGCGCCGTGCACGCAGGTCTTGATGGTTTGCACGGGGTCGTGCTGGTAATGAACAGGCGAAGCAGGGCAGGCGAGGTTGTATATTTCGTCCGCTTCCACATAAAGTGGAAAGGTGACGTCATGGCGCAGCAGTTCAAAAGACCTGTCGTCCATAAGATGGGCCACATTGTCGCGCGCGCTGGAAAAAAAATTGTCCACGCAGAGCACTTCATGGCCCTGGGCAAGCAGGCGTTCACAAAGATGCGACCCCAGAAAGCCGGAACCGCCGGTCACCAGAACACGTTTTCGCAGATGCATTATTCCTCCTGAGTGTTTTGTCCGGTGTATGCGTCAAGCTCCGCAATCAGCCGTAAAAATATCCTGCGTCCAGTTTTTGCCGTTATGGCAGGGAGGGGGAAAAAAGACCCCGGCTTACGCCGGGGCAGATGTTTGTCGGGACGGCCTAGTAACGCGGCGGGCGCGGTGACCTGGGCTTGGCTTCGTTAACGCGCAGCGTGCGACCGCCAAAGCTGAAATTATCCAGCGCCTCAATGGCGGTATCGGCTTCGCCGTCCTCCATTTCCACAAAACCGAAGCCGCGTGCGCGCCCGGTTTCCCTGTCACTAACAAGTTTTACGGACAATACTGCACCGTGTTCTGCAAAAAGACTTTGCACCTGCTCTTCATTGGCTGACCAGGGAAGGTTCCCGACATAAATGGACTTGGACATGAAATACCCTCGCAAAAAAAATAATCTCCCGCGCATTTTACCCGGCAAAACGTATTGGCGGCACGCGGCCTTGGGGAGCAGAAAAGCATGTTTTGCCTGTCCTGTCAATGCATAATGCAAAAAAAATTGTTGTTATGCGTAGTTGAATGAAAATTTTGTCTGAAATTCTACAGGTTATTCATCACGCAACGATTCTGACGGGGCCGGTGATACTTCCCTGCTCTCAAAAGATGTGTAGGGCGAAATGTACATCAGCTCCACCACGCCAACGGGCCCGTTGCGCTGCTTGCCGATAATGATTTCGGCAGTTCCCTGCAACGGCCTGTCTGCCGGTTTTGAGTATTTATAGACATCATCGCGGTAAATAAACATGATTACGTCCGCATCCTGCTCAATGGCACCGGATTCGCGTAAATCCGAGAGCATGGGACGGTTGTCCTTGCGTTCTTCAACTTTGCGGTTAAGCTGGGAAAGGGCCACCACGGGCACGTCCAGCTCCTTGGCAAGCCCCTTGAGAGAGCGTGAAATATCGGAAATTTCCAATTCCCGCGAATCCGTGCGGCGGCTTGTGCGCATGAGCTGCAAATAGTCCACAACCACGAGGCCAAGGCCCTTGTCCGCCTTGAGGCGTCGCGCGCGCGCGCGCAATTCAAGGGTTGAGAGGGAGGGGGTGTCGTCGATAAATATGGGCACGTTGGAGATTTTATTTGCGGCGTCCCGCAGGTTTATCCAGTCCTGTTCAGTGAGCAGCGAAGGGCGGCGTATACGGGACAAATCCACTTTGCCCCATTCCGCCAGCATGCGCTGCATGAGTTGTTCCTTGCTCATTTCAAGCGAGAATATCGCGGTGGGTATTTGCTGTTTTATCGCCGCGCGAAGGGCCATGCACAGGGCAAAGGCCGTTTTGCCCATGCTGGGCCGCGCGGCTACGATAATAAGATCCGAGGGCTGAAGGCCGGCGGTGAGTTGGTCAAGGCGCGTATAACCGGTGGTCACGCCTGTGATCACATCCTTGGTATCGGCCAGTTTGCCGAGTTTGTCAAAAACCTGGTAGGCCAGATCTTTGGAAGGTGAAAAATCGCGGCCTGTTGTGCGTTGGGCAATGGCAAAGACAGCCTGTTCTGATTCGTCCAGCAGCGCCGACACTTCGCGCGAGGCGTCGTAACAGTTGCTGATAATGCCGGCGCAGGCATTGATAAGCCCGCGCTGCAGGGACTTGTCGCGCACGATGCCGGCGTAGTATTCGGCATTGGCCCCGGAAACCACGGCCTGAACCAGTTCGGCAAGGTAAACTGCCCCGCCCGCGGCTTCCATCTCGTTGCGGCTTTTGAGATGTTCGGCCACTGTGATGAGGTCTATGGGCGCCGGCTTGCTGTAGAGAGCCAGAAAGGCGCGGAAAAGGATAACGTGGGACGGCAGGTAAAAATCTTCAGCGACCAGAGTGTCAACAATGATGTGCATTATCTGCGGGCGCATCAACACGCCGCCGAGCACGGCCTGTTCCGCCTCGACGCTGTGCGGCGGCACACGGCTTATGAGCGCGTCCATGCCGTCGCGGGCGGGTTTACCCGCGCGTGGTGAAGAAGTAGCGCCCCCGGCCTTGCGGCCGGAGGCGTCGGAATTTTCGTTCAGGGCAGTCACGGTGTCCCGCAACCTGTTCAGACAGTTTCGGGCTGTTCAGGCGTTGCCGGAACAGCTTCCGGCAGGGCTTCTTCTTCCGGTTGGTGATCGGAAATCACTTCAACGGGAACTGTCGCGATAATGCCGGCGTGCAGCCTTATGCGCACCTGATGTTCGCCCAGAGCGCGGATGGGCGCGTCCAGCAGGATGCGGCGGCGATCCACCTCAACGCCTTCGGCGGCAAGGGCGTCGCCGAGGATGCCGGTAGTGACCGAACCATAAAGTTTGCCGTTTTCGCCGACACGCATGGGGATGACCACACGCAGGGATTCAAGTTTTGTCTGCGCCTCCATCGCCTGCGCGCGCAGTGCGTTCATTTTGGCTTCAAGTTTTTTTCGTTCCAGTTCAAAAACTTTCAGATTGCCCGGACTGGCTGTCATGGCCAGTCCTTGCGGCAGAAGGTAGTTGCGGCCATAACCCGGCTTGACGTTGACCACATCGCCAAGGGTGCCAAGATTTTCCACGTCGGCGCGGAGTATCAGTTTCATGTGCGCCTCCCTATATCATGCTTCTTTTCTTGACGGTGGTGTCGTGTGTGGCTGTGTAGATAAGCAGCGCCATTTGCCGGGCGCGCTTTATTTCTCTGGTCAACAGGCGCTGGTGATGGGCGCAGACGCCGGTAATGCGCCGCGCGATAATCTGGCCGCGCTCGGTGATGAAATCGCGCAGTATGTCGGGGCGTTTGTAATTGAGCGGCAGAATTTTGTCAGCGCAAAAGCGGCAGAACTTGCGGCGCGGCGCGAATTTTCTTTTAAAGGCCATTTCAGGCAACCTCCTCTTCCGTTTTGTCGGCCAGCTTGACGGTCACATATTTGAAGATGCCGTCGCTGATGCGGATGTTGCGTTCCAGTTCGGCCACCAGAGGCGGCGGCCCCTGGTATTCCAGACGCGCGTAATAGCCGCGCATCTGCTTGCGTACGGGATATGCCAGATCGCGCATGCCCCAGTGGTCAATTTCCGCCGCCGCCCCGCCCTCGCGCGTGATGATGGCGACAAGCCCCTGCAGGAGGCTTTCGCGGGTTTCGGCGGAAAGCTCCGGTGACAGGAGCAACAGAGTTTCAAATTTTCGCATGGTAGACTCCTTGTGGATTGGCAGCCCGCGCCGTACATGCCTGGGGCGCGAGCAAGGAATTAAAAGATATACGCGCTGAGTTCGGGATATGTCAAGCAACTATTTGACGTTTGATCGATAGCTTTGCTATTCGTCGCCCGCCTCCATCCGGAACTCCACACGGATTTTGAAGATTTTTTCAGCAGGCAAATTGAGGATGCGCACCCCGGTGCGTTCGCTCATATCCTTCAGCACGGCGCCGGCTTCTTCGCGTGAGGGGCATATCAACGTAAACCAGACATTGTAGGGGTGCTCGCGCAGATAATTGTGCGTGACGCCCGGGTGGGCGTTGACCACCTTCACAAAATCGTCCAACCGCTCACCCGGCACGCTGGCCGCGCAGAGCGTGGACACAAAACCAAGCTTCGCGGATTGAAAATTGGCCCCGAGACGGCGGATAATCTGCGCTTTACGCAAGCCGCGCACCCGTGTGAGACATTCCTTTTCCGATATGCCGAGGCGCTGGCCGAGTTCCCGGTAGGGTCTTGGCGTCAGGGGAAAATCCGTCTGGATGATGTCCAGCAGCCGCCGATCCAGAATGTCCATGGCGGCAGTCTCCGCCGTGGATATGTTGTCCGTTGACTCGTTCATGGTTTTCTTAACGCAGCGAGCAGATATTCGCACAGCGGCTCCGGCCCCATGTGGTCGCCGTTCATGCTGAAAGCCCGCGCGCGGCAACCGCCGCAGACCTTGTGGTATTCGCACGCGCCGCATTTGCCCTTGTAGGCGGACTGGTTGCGAAACTGGCGAAAATAGACGCTTTCCCGCCAGATGCGGGGAAAAGGCGTTGTACGCACATTGCCGCAGTCAAGCTCCAGATAGCCGCAGGGTTGTACCTGCCCGACGTGGCTGATAAAGCAAAAACCTGTGCCGCCCAGACAGCCGCGGGTGATCGCGTCCATGCCGAAAGCCTCCGGCGTAACGCGCAGGCCTTCAGCGTGGGCACGTTCCCGCAGTATGCGGTAATAATGCGGGGCGCACGTCGCCTTCAAATGCATGGCCGTGGTTTTGCGAAAGTCATAAAACCAGTGCAGCACGGTTTCATATTCTCCGGCGGTGATCGACTGGTCAGCCAGAGTAGCGGCACGGCCGACAGGCACCAGGAGAAAGATGTGCCACGCCACGGCCCCGAGACGCTCGCAGAGGTCAAAAATATCTTTGAAGTTCGCAAGATTGTCGCGGGTTACAGTGGTATTGATCTGAAAGGGCAAGCCCGCCGCCTTCAGATGGGCGATGCCGCGCAACGAGGCGTCAAAGGCCCCTGGCACACCGCGAAAAGCGTCATGGCTTTCGGCGTCAGGGCCGTCAATGGAAATGGAACAGCGCTCCACACCCGCGGCCTTTATTTTTTGGGCGGAATCTTCATCAATCAGGGTGCCGTTGGGCGAAAAGGCGCAAGTGAGGCCACTATCGCGGGCATAGCTCACCAGTTCGTAAATATCCTGCCGCATCATGGGATCGCCGCCGGTAAAAATAACAAGGGGAGCGCCCACCTGCGGGAAGGTGTCGATCAGCGCTTTTGCTTCGTCTGTGGAAAGTTCGTTCTCGTAGGGGTGAGGGTGCGCTTCGGCGCGGCAGTGTTTGCAGGCCAGATTGCAGGAACGCGTTACTTCCCAGGCAATGAGGCGGCACAAGGGGCTGCCGTCTTCAAGCGTTTTTGACATCAGCGCGCAAGCCCCTGTTTGAGCAGTTCTTCGGTGAAGTAGGAGATGATCATGTCCGCCCCGGCCCGCTTGAGGCAAAGCAGAGTTTCGAGCATGATGGCGCGTTCGTCAATCCAGCCCTTCTGTCCGGCGGCGCGGATCATGGCGTATTCGCCGCTGACCTGATAGGCGCACAGGGGCGCGTCCACAGCCTCGCGTACACGGCGTAGTATGTCGGAATACGGGCCTGCGGGTTTGACGATAAGCATGTCCGCGCCTTCGGCCAGATCCGCGCGGGCTTCACGCAATGCTTCGCGGGCATTGCCCGGATCCATCTGGTAGGATTTTCTGTCCCCCGCTGCGGGGGCGGAATCCGCCGCCTCCCGAAAAGGGCCGTACAGGGCCGAGGCGTATTTGACGGCATAGGACATGACCGGCAACCGGGTGAAAGCATTGTCGTCAAGAGCGGCGCGAATTGCCGCCACTCGTCCGTCCATCATGTCCGAAGGGGCCACAATGTCCGCTCCGGCAGCCGCGTGGCTGACAGCGGTTCGGGCAAGCAGGGGCAGGGTTTCGTCGTTGAGCACGCAGCCGTCGGGGGCAAGGATGCCGCAGTGTCCGTGGCTCATGTATTCGCAAAGACAGACGTCGGTTATGATAATGAGGTCGGGCCAACGCAGCCTCAGGCGGCGCACCGCCTGCTGGACAATGCCGTTTTCAGCGTAAGCGGAGCTTGCGCGTTCGTCCTTGGCATGGGGAATTCCGAACAGCAGCACGGCATGAAGCCCGGCGTCAACGGCCTGTTCAACCTGCTTTTCCAGTTCTTCAAGCCCCAGACGGAACTGCCCCGGCATGGAGGGAATTTCCCTGCGCAACCGCGCGTCCGCCTCGTCCACAAAGTAGGGCATGATGAGGTCTTGCGCCAGCAAGGGGGCTGTTTCGCGCACTACGGCACGCAAGGCGGCGCTTTTACGCAAACGTCTGCCGCGATGGAAGCGCGCGTTCACGCGATTTCCTCCTTGGTGAGATAACAGGCCGGGTCTTCGGCCCAGACGTCGCCGTGCACGGCCTCCGCTCTGGCCCTGAAATTGCCGCCGCAGATATTCAGGTGGCGGCATGTTGCGCAGCGCCCCCTGACATGAACTTTTTTATCCTTGAGTTTGTGCAGAAGCTCAATTTTTTGGTCGTCCCAGATTTGAGAAAAAGGGCGTTCAAGCACATTGCCGAAAACGTGCTCGCGCCAGAACTGATCCGCGTGCACGCTGCCGTCCCAGGAAATACAGCCTATGCCGCGCCCGGAACTGTTGCCCTCGTTAAACTGCAGCAGGGTCAGAACCTCGTCCGCCCGTTCGGGGTTTTCCCGCTGCAGACGCATCCAGACGTAAGGGCCGTCCGCGTGGTTGTCCACAGTCAGAATTTCCTTGGGATGTCCGGCGTCAAAAAGGGCGCGGGTTTCGTCCATAATAAGGTCGAGTGTTTGCCTGGTCTGTTCGTGGTTCAAGTCCTCGCCGATCAGATCAGATCCTCGCCCGGAGTAGACCAGATGGTAAAAACAGGCGCGCGGCACGTCAAGGTTCTTCAACAGACGAAAAATACCGGGAATTTCCGCCACATTGCGTTTATTGATGGTGAAGCGCAAGCCAACTTTGAGGCCTTCGGCCTGGCAGTTGGCAATACCGTCGAGCGCGTTTTGGAAAGCTCCGGGCACACGGCGAAAACGGTCATGCACATCTTCAAGGCCGTCCAGGGAAATACCCACATAGGAAAGCCCCACGGCCTTGAGTTCCCGCGCTTTGTCCTTGCTGATCAGCGTGCCGTTGGTGGAAATGACGGCGCGCATGCCTTTTTGCCTGGCGTGGCGCGCAAGGTCCGGCAAATCTTCGCGCGCCAGCGGTTCTCCGCCGGAGAACAGCATGACCGGCGCGCCGTAGGCGGCCAGATCGTCAATCATCGTAATGGCCTGACTGGTGCTGATGGCGTCCGTGCCGCTCATTCCCGTGGCGTGGGCATAGCAGTGCGCGCATTTGAGATTGCAGCGGCGGGTCATGTTCCAGACGATGACCGGTTTTTTGTCTTTGGAAAATTGCAGCAGATGCGAGGGCAGTTTGCCGGATTCACGTCCGTAACGCAGTGTGTCGGAAGCCTCGACCTGGCCGCAGTAGAGTTTGGAGATGCCTATCATAGCGTGTTCCGTTATGTCGCGGATTTGGCGACCAGGGTTTTCAGCAGGGCAAAGGCGTCCGGCAGGCCTTCGGGCTTTGTGCCGCCTGCCTGCGCCAGATCAGGACGGCCGCCGCCCGCGCCGCCGCAGGCCGCGGCGACATCCCGGATAAGAGCAGGCGCTGTAAAGCGGCTGTGCAAATCTTTGGAAACATAAAGCAGCAGCGTCACTTTTTCTTCTTCCACCGTGGCCAGGCAGGCAACGGCGGCTGTGGTCAGGCGCGAACGCGTATCGTCCATGCGTTCACGCAACGCTTTCACAGGCAGCGTTTCCAGTTGTTTTGCCAGAATGCGGACGCCGTTGACCTCTTCCATGCCCTCCAGCGTATCCGCGCCGTTTGGCGCGGCGGGCGCTTTTTCCGAGGACTTGCGCAGTTTCTTTATGTCTGCGTGCATGGTTTGCACGCGTTCGGCAAGCTGCCCCGGCCTTGCTTTGAGCAGTGAGGACAGGGCGGAAATTTCCGTTCGCTGTTCAATCGCCAGACTGTAGGCGTTCCAGCCGGTGACGGCTTCAATGCGGCGCGTTCCGGCGGCAACGCCTGTTTCCGACACGATCAGGAACATCCCGGCCTGCCCCGTGCGGCGCAAATGTGTGCCGCCGCACAATTCCACAGATTCCGGAATTTGCGGCGCGTCAACTTCGCCGACACTCACAACGCGCACGGTCTTTCCATATTTTTCGCCGAAAAGAGCCATCGCTCCCAGGGAAAGAGCTTCTTCATGGGGCATTTCCCTTGTACTGACAGGCAGATCCGCCAGAATGGCGCGATTGACATCCCTCTCCACCGCCGCAAGTTCTTCCTGGGTCAAAGCCGTGATGTGGGAAAAGTCAAAACGCAGGCGGCGGTCGTCAACCAGCGAGCCTGCCTGTTTGACGTGCGTTCCGAGTGTGCGGCGCAGGGCGGCGTGCAGCAGGTGTGTACAGGTGTGGTTGCGGGCTGTGGATTCGCGCGCGTCGCTGTCCACGCCGAGAGTGACCTCCTGATCGGGAAGCAGAGAGCCGTTGCTGACGGCGACCGCGTGGACAATGAGGTCTTGTGACGGCCTGAGAGTGGCGTTCACCCGTGCCTGCCCTGTCGTGGAGGCCATAAACCCGCGATCGCCGGTCTGTCCGCCGGATTCGCCGTAAAAAGGAGTTTTTCCTGTAACGACGAAGCCGCTTTGCCCCTTATCCAGACATTGTGCAGGTTGTCCGTCGGCATCCAAGAGGGCCACGATACGGCTTTGCGCCGTCAGGCTTTCATATCCCACAAATACCGACTGAAGGCCGTCTTTTTCCAGATGCTCCGGAAGCGTCGCGTCCTTGCCCTGCCTGTTTTGCATGTCCGCTTTACGGTTTTTGCGGGCGCGTTCGCGCTGTTCGAGCATATTTGTTTCAAAATCCGCGGCATTGGCGCTGAAACCGCGTTTGCCGGCCACGTCGGTCACAATATCCAGAGGAAAGCCGTAGGTGTCATAAAGCCTGAAACAGAAATCGCCGGATATTTCCGTTTTGCCGAGAGATTCAAGACGGCGCAGTTCTTCGTCCAACAGACGCAATCCTTTTTCCAGCGTGAGGGAGAAGCGTTGTTCCTCCTCAAAGACCGCGCGGGAAATAAAGTCCGCGCTCCGGGCAAGCTCTGGATAGTCATGCCCCATTATGTCGGTGGTTTTACGCGCTGTTTTGTACAAAAAAGGTTCGTTCACGCCCATAAGCGTGGCAAAGCGCAGGGCGCGGCGGATGAGGCGGCGCAGCACATATCCCCGGTTTTCATTGGAGGGCAGTACGCCGTCGGCAATCAGAAAGGCCGCGGCGCGGCTGTGGTCGGCTATTACGCGCAGGGCAGTGTCCACGTCATCTGTGTCCGGAGCGCTGAAGCTGTATGTCACATGGGCAAGTTCCGCCGCGTGCTGTATGATTTCCTGAAAAAGGTCGCAGTCGAAATTGGAGCGTTTACCCTGACAGACCGCCGCGACACGTTCCAGTCCCATGCCGGTGTCTATATTCGGCGCGGCCAGCGGCACGCGTTCCCCGTTCTTCAGTTGGTCGAACTGCGTGAAGACGAGATTCCAGATTTCCAGAAAACGGTCGCAGTCGCACCTGCCGATGCCGCAGTCCGGCCCGCAGGCCATGTCCGCGCCCTGATCAATGTAAATTTCCGAGCAGGGGCCGCAGGGGCCGGTGTCGCCCATTGTCCAGAAGTTGTCCTTTTCGCCCATGCGGATAATGCGTTCTTCCGGCAGGTCGGCAATTTCCCGCCAGATGGCGGCGGCCTCGTCGTCATCGCGGAATACGGTGACGTAGAGATCTCGCCCGGCCAGTTCAAGGTCTTTTGTGACAAATTCCCAGGCCATTGTGACGGCTTCGCGTTTGAAATAGTCGCCAAAGGCGAAATTGCCCAGCATTTCAAAAAAGGTGTGGTGGCGCGCCGTGCGTCCCACGTTCTCCAGATCGTTGTGTTTGCCGGACACGCGCAGGCATTTCTGGCAGGAAACAGCGCGGCTGTATTCCCGTTTTTCTTCACCCAGGAAGAGTTTTTTGAACTGCACCATGCCCGCGTTCGTGAAGAGCAGTGTGGGGTCGTTGGGCGGAATCAGCGGCGCGGAAGGCACGAGAGCGTGTCCGCGCGTCTGAAAAAAGGCAAGATAGCGGCGGCGTATTTCTTTGGCGGTGAGCATGTCGGCTCCTGCTAGGCGTCTTCGTCATCCGGATCGGTCGCGTCGCCGCGCTGGCTTCCCGCTTCCGGGCGCGTGCCAAGGGCATCGGCGAGCGCTTTTTCAACCTGGAGGCGCAGCTCTTCGTTTTCATCCAGCAACGCGCGTATTTTTTCCCGACCCTGTCCCAGTTTTTCCGCTCCGAAGGCAAACCATGATCCGCTTTGTTCTATAACGCCGCATTCAATACCGAGATCCAGCAATTCACCGGAATGCGATATGCCGGTGCCGTAAAGAATGTCAAAGACAGCGCTGCGAAAGGGCGGGGCGACCTTATTTTTTACGACTTTGACCTTGGTGCGCGAGCCGTAAGATTCTTCTTTGTCCTTGAGAGTCTGTATGCGGCGTATGTCCATGCGCACCGAGGCGTAGAATTTCAGGGCGTTTCCGCCGGTGGTGGTTTCCGGGTTGCCGTAGCCCATTGTGCCGATTTTCATGCGTATCTGGTTGACGAATACCACCGAGGCGCGGGATTTGTGTATGGTGCCCGTGAGGCGGCGCATGGCGTGCGACATCAGCCGCGCGTGGCTGCCCATCTGGGTTTCGCCCATGTCGCCGTCAAGCTCGGCCTGGGGGATAAGGGCGGCCACGGAGTCCACAACGACAAGATCGACCGCGCTTGAGCGCACCAGCATGTCCGCGATGTCGAGGGCCTGTTCGCCGTAGTCCGGCTGCGATATGAGCAGTTCGTCCGTGTTCACGCCAAGGCGCTTTGCGTAGGCAATGTCAAGGGCGTGTTCGGCGTCCACAAAGGCGCATGTGCCGCCCTGTTTCTGGCATTCCGCTATAATGTGCAGGGTGAGGGTGGTTTTTCCGGAAGATTCCGGCCCGAAAATTTCCGTGATGCGCCCGCGCGGCACGCCGCCGACGCCGAGTGCCAGATCCAGTCCGATGGAACCTGTGGGGATGACGGGAATGTTGACGTGCGCCTCGTCGGAAAGCTTCATCACCGCGCCTTTGCCGTATTTGTGTTCTATGGTGGACAGGGCTGTGGACAGCGCTTCGTTACGGGCGTTCACAGGCGACATGGCGGATTTTTTAGCCATTTTTTATTGCTCCGGGTAAAAAATGTTCAAGCGATGCATATTAGCAAAGGCGGCGGCGTAAGGCAACCGTGATGTTGACACCGGGATGTCGGCCATAATCCACCACGCCCACGGCCATATCTCTCCAAAAACGGGGAAAAGATGTTTTTTATGTTTGAAAGACAGACCGTCTTAATTTTTTTTGTGATCATCTGTCGACAAACCGGCGTCAACTCTATTGACAAACGCGGCAGCTTGGAATAGTAATCCATTTTTATCGTCATGAGTTTGTTCATGCGCTTATGGAGGAGCAGAATGCCCACGATTAACCAGCTTATCCGTATTGAGCGGAAGGCCGTGATAAAACGCAAAAAAACGCCGGCTCTACAGGCCTGTCCGCAGCGGCGCGGCGTGTGCACCCGCGTGTACACAACCACTCCGAAAAAGCCGAATTCGGCTCTTCGTAAGGTCGCGCGCATACGTCTTACCAACGGCGTTGAAGTGACGGCCTATATCCCCGGTGAAGGCCACAATCTGCAGGAACACTCCGTTGTGATCATTCGCGGTGGCCGTGTCAAGGATCTTCCCGGTGTGCGGTATCATATCGTGCGCGGCGTGCTGGACGCCTCCGGCGTGACTGACCGCCGCAAGAGCCGCTCCAAATACGGCGCCAAGCGTCCGAAATAGCATCATCCGTTCGCGGCGCGCGTCATGCGCCATCGTAAGTCCTTTTTAGTAAGGGCGCGAGGTGGCGCGGGGCTGGCGGCGCTGCAAAAAGTTTTTAAAAGGAGAATAACATGCCCCGTAAAGGTTCCGTCCCCAAGAGGGAGGTATTGCCTGATCCGCTCTATTCCAGCCGTCTTGTCACAAAGTTTGTGAACCGGCTGATGTACGACGGCAAGAAAGGCGCGGCTGAAAAAATTTTTTACGGTTCCCTGGAAAATCTTGCCGAAAAAACCGGTGAAGACCCCATGCGCGCCTTTGAGAAGGCCCTGGACAACGTCAAACCGCACATGGAGGTCAAGGCTCGCCGTGTGGGCGGCGCCACATATCAGGTGCCGATGGAAGTGCGCTCGGATCGCCAGATTTCCCTGTCCATCCGCTGGCTCATCAATTATGCCCGTTCGCGCGGTGAAAAGGGGATGGCCGCAAAACTTTCCGCCGAGTTGCTGGACGCATACAACGCTCGCGGCGGCGCGGTAAAGAAACGTGAAGATACCCACCGTATGGCCGATGCCAACAAGGCATTTGCCTATTTTCGCTGGTAATATTCAGATATCCCGTTTTACTGACGCCTTTTTTACAACCCCCGTTATTCCAACTCCAAATTAAAATGCGTTAATTTTTAATTTTGAGCTGGAAGTCGAATCAGACTGGGAGGAATACCGTGTCTCGCACCGTTCCCGTAGACAAGCAGCGTAATATCGGCATCATGGCCCATATTGACGCTGGAAAAACCACAACCACCGAACGCATTCTTTTTTATACAGGCGTTTCCCATAAAATCGGCGAAACCCATGATGGCGAATCCACCATGGACTGGATGGCGCAGGAGCAGGAGCGCGGCATTACCATCACGTCCGCGGCGACCACATGCTTCTGGAAGGACTGCCGCATCAATATTATTGACACCCCTGGCCATGTGGATTTCACTATTGAGGTGGAACGCTCCCTGCGTGTTCTGGACGGCGCCGTGTGCGTGTTTGACGCTGTTGCCGGCGTGGAGCCGCAGTCTGAAACGGTATGGCGGCAGGCTGACCGCTATCATGTGCCGCGTATTTGTTTTGTCAACAAAATGGACAGGGTGGGCGCCAATTTTTTTCGCTGCGTGGAGATGATACACGAGCGCCTCGGCGCGAAAGCCGTGCCCCTGCAGTTGCCCATCGGCGCTGAAGACAAGTTTGAGGGAGTGGTGGATCTGGTGCGCGGCAAGGCCATCCGTTTTGACAAAGGCACGAAAGGCGCGGAATTTACTGTACAGGACGTGCCGGCCGACATGCGGAAAGTGGTTGAAGAAAAGCGGCACGAACTTCTGGAATCTGTGGCTGAAGAGGACGAGGCGTTACTTGACAAATATCTTGGCGGAGAAACGCTGACGGAAGAGGAAATTCTTTCCTGCGTCCGCAAAGCCACCATAGCCCGCAACATTGTGCCTGTCATGTGCGGATCGGCCTTCCGCAACATGGGCGTCCAGCCATTGCTGGACGCCGTTGTGGATTATCTGCCCTCGCCTGTGGACATTCCGCCGATGTGCGGGCATGCGCCGAACAAGGAAGAGGCGGTCACGGAATGTCACTGTGACGACAAGGAACCTCTGGCCGGTCTGGTCTTCAAGCTGTTTTCCGATCCCTTTATCGGACACCTTTCATTTTTCCGCATTTATTCCGGCTGCCTGGAATCGGGTTCAGGTGTTTTTAACGCCAACACCGGCAAAAAGGAACGCATCGGGCGCATCCTTAAAATGCACGCCAACAAGCGTGAGGATATAAAATGGGCCGGAGCGGGCGATATTGTCGCCCTTGTGGGGCTTAAAAACGCTTCCACCGGTGACACGCTCTGCGACGAAAAACGGCCGGTGATTCTGGAATCTCTGAACATTCCGGAACCGGTCATCGAAGTGGCCATTGAGCCGAAAACCAAGGCTGACCGCGACGCTCTGTCCGCCGCCCTGAACAAGCTGGCAAAGGAAGACCCCTCTTTCCGCGTCAAGGGTGACGAGGAAACCAACCAGACGCTTATCGCGGGCATGGGTGAACTGCATCTGGAAATCATTGTTGATCGCCTGACCCGTGAATTCGGCGTGAACGCCAATGTGGGCAAGCCGCAGGTGGCCTACCGCGAAACCATATCGAAACCTTCCAAGTCGGACATGCGGCATGTGAAGCAGTCCGGCGGGCGCGGACAGTACGGGCACTGCGTTATTGAGGTGGCGCCGAATCCCGCCAAGGGCTACGAATTCGTCAATTCCATTACCGGCGGCGTGATACCCAAGGAATATATTCCGGCCATAGACAAGGGCATCAAGGATGCCATGAAGTCGGGCGTGCTGGCGGGTTTTCCCTGCGTGGACGTCAGTGTCAATCTTGTGTTCGGTTCCTTCCATGAAGTGGACTCGTCAGAACAGGCTTTCTATGTGGCCGGTTCCATGGCTATCAAGGACGCCATGCAAAAAGCCGCGCCTGTGCTGCTTGAGCCTGTCATGGATGTGGAAGTGGTGACTCCGGAAGAATACCTCGGCGATGTGATGGGCGATCTTAACGGGCGGCGTGGGCGCGTGCAGAGCATGGAAGCCCGCTCCGGGGGCGCGCAGAGTGTGCGTGCGCTGGTGCCGCTGGCCGCCATGTTCGGCTATGCCACGGATTTGCGTTCACGCACGCAGGGGCGCGCGACCTTCACCATGCAGTTTGACCACTATGAACGCGTGCCGGCAACTATTGCCGAAGAAGTGCAGAAAAGCAGGAAGTAATTTTCAGTATGGCGGACGATCTTCCCAAAGGCTTTGCGGCAGGCGCTGCGGCGGCCGGGTTCAAAACTCCGGGGCGTGACGACTTGGGGCTGATCGTTTCGGATCGTCCCGCTGTTCTGGCCGCCATGTTTACCCAAAATGCCTTCAAGGCCGCTCCGGTGCTGGTGTGTCAGGAAATTCTCGCCAAAGGAACCGGGGTGCGCGCCGTGCTTGCCAATTCCGGCCAGGCAAATGCCTGCACGGGCGAGGACGGCCTTGCCGAGTGCAGGCTCACACAGCGCCTGATTGCTGAAGCCGTCGGCCTTGCGCCGCAGGAAATTCTGCCTGTTTCCACGGGCATTGTCGGCGCGCGTCTGCGCATGGATCTTTGGCGGGCTGCCGTGCCCGCGCTTGCCGCGAGCCTTGGCAGCCGCGACGCCGAGGGTTTTACCAGGGCCTTTATGACCACAGACGCCTTTCCCAAATTTTCCATGCGTGAACTGCGGCTTTCCGGCGGCGTGGCGCGGCTTACCGTTATGGCCAAGGGCGCGGGCATGATCTGCCCCAATATGGCCACCATGCTTGCTGTGGCGCTGACAGATGCCGCTGTCGCGCGCGAAGACTGGCAGGCCATGTTCCGGCGCGCGGTCTCCAAAACATTCAACCGCATCAGCGTGGACGGCGACACATCCACAAATGACACTATTCTTGGGCTGGCCAACGGCGCTTCCGGCCTTGTCTGTGAAGGGGCGGACCTTGCCCTGCTGGAAGAGGCTCTGACGGATATTCTGGGCGTTGTTTCGCACATGCTCGTCATGGACGGCGAAGGGGCAAGCAAGGTTATTCACATTACGGTGACAGGCGCGGCGGATGAGGCCGACGCCGAACGTGTGGCCAGAAGCGTCGGGCATTCCCAACTTGTCAAGACGGCCGTTTACGGCGGCGATGCCAACTGGGGGCGCATTGTCACGGCGGTGGGCTACAGCGGCGCGAAGTTTGAGCCTTCACGCGTGAGTATGAGCCTGTGCGGTGTGCAGCGTTTTTGTGAGGGGCGGCCTGTGAACGACGATCAGGAGGCGCGCCTTGCCGAACTGCTCAAAGAGAAGGACATTGCGGTGGATATTATCCTTGGCGACGGGCCGGGATGCTATTCTCTCCAGACATCCGACCTGGGTCATGAGTACGTGAGTTTGAATTCCGACTATCGCTCATGAGTGTTCGTGGTGCACCTTTGTATAGCGGCGAGAATCCCGCTATAGCATTTCAACTTTCGAATTATAGCGTGTTTTTGCTTCTTGCCAAGGACAAATTATCCTGAATCGTCATTGTTTACAGGCTGCTTGCTCTCCCGCGCTATAATTTCAGCGGAGCTTGGGAAACCAAGTGAGAAAGTTGGAATCCAGGATGGCGAAGCGCTTGCTGTCAGTCCACGAATTCGCATCCTTTGGCTTTCAACGTCTCATCTACCCAGGTTCTGGCCCATGCAAGATTTTCGATATCTTTCATGGCCTGGGCTTCTTTCGCGTTCTGCGCCCGAGCTTTTTTGAGCACATCAGGCGCATCGGCGGGATTGACCACGACAATGCCGTCGGCGTCGCCAACAATGATATCGCCGGGGTTTACGACAAGCCCGCCGCACATGATGGGGAAATTGATCTCGCCGCCGCCTTCCTTGAGAGGGCCGTTGGGCGTAATGCCCGTGGCGAATACGGAAATATCCTTCATTCGGCTGATGGCGTCATAATCGCGGATACAACCGTCAACGACAACGCCGGTGATACCGCGACGGCGCAGCCACATGACCATGAGCTCGCCAAAAATGGCGTAGGATTGTTCGTTCTGCGCGTCGATAACTATGATGTCGCCGGGTTCGGCCATGTCGATGGCCTTATGAAAGAGAAGATTGTCACCCGCCCGCACCTTGACGGTGAAAGCGCAGCCAAGAAGCGGGACAGCGTTCATTGGGCGCACGCGGGAGTTCATGCAACTGATGCGATTCATATTGTCGCCGATATTGGCGACAGGAATGCCGGCAAACTGTCTGGCCAATTCAGGATCGGGACGGTTGAAGCTTTTTTTGACACGGAATCCGGGGTTAGCCATAAATATCTCCTTTAAAATTTATAAATACGGCATCGTCAACACCAGATGCCGTGTATCCCGATGGTTTGCTATTTCTTCCTTTGAATCATCGCCAAGCAGGATATCGCCCTGCTTGACCTGAAGCCCGGAGATGCTGACAGGCAGGAAGTTATTTTTTTGTTTTGATTACTGCTCCTTCAGCCGCATTAGTCACGTTTTGACGATAAAGATCAAGGTATCCGCCCGGGCAGCGCGAATACGGAATGACCTGGTCACGCACGGCCAAACGCGCTGTAATTTCCTCATTTGACAGTCGAATATTCAGAGTTCGACCGGGGATGTCAATGTCGATGATATCACCATCCTGTACGATGCCTATTGGCCCGTTATCAGCCGCTTCGGGGCTGACATGTCCAATACAGGGACCGCGGGTGGCACCGGAAAAACGACCATCAGTGATCATAGCCACTGAATCACCCAGGCCCAAACCTATAAGGATAGCCGCCGGTAGAGAGAGTTCCCTCATGCCGGGGCCACCCTTTGGCCCCTCATTCCGTACGACCAGAACATCGCCAGGTTTGACTTCTTTTTGCAAGAGATATGTCCTGACGTCTTCCTCGTGCTCGAAAACTTTGGCAGGCCCGGAATGGCGCATCATCTTTGGATCAACACCACTTTGTTTAACGATTGCACCTAGTTCTGCCAGATTGCCTTTCAGCACTGCCAAGCCGCCTTCATTACTGTAAGGGGCATCCAACGGCCTTATAATCTTGTCATTCAGGATTTTTGCACCACGCAGGTTATCCCCCAAAGCTTTACCGGTTACAGTAGTTACGCTGAGGTGCAGCAAGTGTTCAAGTCGCTTCAGCACGCCTGATACGCCTCCGGCTTCGTATAAATCAAAAATAGTGAAATCGCTTGCCGGTTTGAATTTGGCAATACATGGAGTTTGGCGGCTTAGTTCATCAAATCGTTCCAGTGGAATACTATGCCCTGCTTCTCTGGCGATGGCCGGAATATGCAACAGAGTGTTGGATGAACCACCGGTGGCAAGAATAAATCGAATGGCATTGTCAAAGGCTTGAGGAGTCAAAATGTCCCTTGGCCGCAGGTTTTCTTCCACCATGGCTACAATACGTTCTCCTACATGACGCGCCAAACGCATACGTTCAGAATATACCGCCGGAATGGTGCCGCTTCCGGGAAGCGCCATTCCCAAAGCTTCTACCGCGCACCCCATAGTATTGCCTGTACCCATCATAGAACAAACTCCTGCAGTGGCACAACTATCTGTCTCTATACGTAAAAATTCATCTTCTGAAATACTGCCGGCGGTAATTTTGCCCATTGCCTCTTTGATATCACAAAACACCCACTGTTTATCTCCAAAACGTCCTGGCAACATTGGACCAGAAGTAAGCATAATAGATGGGATATTTACTCTTGCCGCACCCATGAGCATGGCGCCTGGGGATTTATCACACGATGACATTAAGACAAGCCCGTCAAACAGATCATTGTGCGCACAGACTACTGTTTCAATCTCCGCTGTAATAAGTTCACGGCTAGGCAGAATATAGTGCATGCCCTTACCGTGTCCCCAAGTATCACAGATGGAGGTTGTGTAGAACTCAACAGGTACTCCACCGGCGCTGAGAATGCCGCTACGCACTTGTTCCGCCAGCATTTTGAGATGGAAGCAACCTGGATGAGTTTCACTGTAAGCAATTGCTATGCCTATGACCGGTTTGTCCATATCACTGTCCACATATCCCACTGCACGCAACATCTGCCTGGGATACGCGCCTGTGACGCCCTCTAAAATTTTGTGTCCTTTTTTTGGCATGGTAATATACCTTCTTTGTCAGGCAAATTTTTTGCGCAGCATTTCCCAAGTACGCATCAACGCTCCAACAGTTCCCTGTTCACACAGTTCTCTTTCAGCGTACCATCCAACGATGCGATCATGTTGTTCACGGCGCATTTCATCATGGCGTATCGCGTTTCTTCCGTTGCGGAACCTATGTGCGGCAGAAGGGTTACGTTGTCGAGTTGCCGGAGAGGGGAATCTAATGGCAACGGTTCTTTCTCGAAAACGTCCAATCCGGCCGCGCGGATTGTTCCGTGACGCAGTGCATCAATCAAGGCAGCCTGGTCAACCACTCCTCCACGAGCGGAATTGATTAATATGGCACTTTTTTTCATCAAGGCCAAACGGTCACGGTTGATCAGACCCCGCGTCTCGGGTGAAAGCAGCAGCGTCAGGCAGACAAAATCCGCTGTCCGCAACAATTCCTCCAATGGCAGATGCCGTGCGCCAAACGCTTTTTCCACAGCTTTATTGGGAATGACGTCCGAGTAAACAATTGACATGCGAAAGCCGCTCGCGCGTTGTGCGAGAGCGGCCCCAATGCGGCCCATGCCCACAATGCCGATGATTTTATGGTGGATGTCCACGCCGAAATGCGAAAGGCTGATGCCCTCCAGCCAGTTACCGGCTCTGATCATCCGGTCAAGCTCCGCCACCCGTCTTGCCGCGGAGACAAGCAACGTGAAGGCGAGGTCTGCCGCGGTGTCCGTCAATACGCTCGGCGTATGGGTAAGCAGTATTTTCCTTGCAGTGAGAGCGGAAACATCACAATGATCGAAACCGACGGAAACGGTAGCTACAGCCGCAAGCTTCGGCGCCTTGCGCAATAAATCGGCATCGACAGACACTCTCGGCGGTGAACTGGCCCCGATCAATCCTTCGGCATCGGCGAGGGCAGCATCAAATTCGTCCTGTCGTTCTGGGACCATGCCCGACGGGAAATAGGCTAATTCAAAATGCTCCCGTAGCTTCGCCAGTAATTCGTCTGGAAAAGGACGGGTAAGAACAACTTTATTTTTCACGCTCATCCTCCTAATTAGTTTCGTCGCCAGTCCAACAGCTTCCAGTGCAGTGCGTAACACCCATAAGATGTCGTTCAAAACCGCCCAAGCATCGTGCAGTGAGTTAGGGAAACGCTGATTAATTCGAGAGCCCTGATACGCGTAATAATTATTTCGTTGAGTTATAATTATCTGGCGGCGTATTTGGCGAGTTAATCAGTCCTTCCTTAGTTTTTCCGCATCGCGTCCTGGTATTTTACCATGTCGGTCCAGATGTCATCCATGTACTTTTTTGCGGTTGCCGCGTCACGGTAAAACGGTGCAAGATAATACGCCTTCCTGATGTCATCCGCGTAGGCGGGGTCTTTCTGCACTGCGGCTACCGCGTCGGAAAACTTTTTGACTATCGCCTGATCGGTACCCTTGGGGAAGGCAAAAAAATAGCCGCGCGAGCTCACGGCGCCCGGCATGCCCAACTCGCTGACAGTGGGTACATTGGGGAAGTTGGGGTTGCGCTTTTCGGCGCAGAGCATCAGGGGGATGATGTCGCCGTTGTCGATATGCTGTTTGAAAACGCCGTAGCTGTTGACCGCCAAGGAGACCTTGTTACCGAGGAGCGCAGGTATCATGGCTGCGGCACCGCCGTAGTCAACGGGGTTGAGGCTGAACTTGCCGAAGGCTTCCAGTTTGCAGACAACAAAGAAAGAGAAGCCGGCAATGTTCGTCGCCACGCTGTACTTGCCGGGCTCAGCCCTGGCCTTGGTCAAGAAGTCTTGTGCATTGGCGAAACCGGCACCTTTGCCCGCGACCAGCACGCTGGTGTCGTCCCGGACGCCAATGGCGGCGATTACAAAGTTGTTGTGGTCCATATCCGAGCCACCCTGAATTTTGTTCGTGAACATATTGGCGTCCTGGTTGAAAACCATTCTATAGCCGTCCGGCCGGGAAGCGGCCAGATGCTGCATGGCAACGCTACCCGCCGCGCCTTCCATGTTGATAATCGTGACCGTGCCGCCAAGCACTTTTCCCAGATACTTGGCGTATGTTCTGGCATGAAAATCTGTGTCGCCACCTGCGCGGTAGGGCACGATCAACTCTATGGGGCGGGTGGGCCAGTCGGCGGCTTCAGACACTGCAGGAAACAGGCATACGCCTGCAACCAGAATGCCGGCAATCCAAAAGGACAGTCTGCGGAACATGTTGTTTTTCATTTTCTTCCATCCTTCTCATCTGTTGAGGTGGTTATGGTTATTGCGTACCAGCGCCCCCATGCGCTGATCTGATATTTTTGCGAACCGTGAGGATTACGGAGACCAGGGTGATTAACAGGAACGCTCCGGAAATGGGCTCGGTCAGGAAGGGGAGATAATCGCCCTTTGACTGCATCAGACCCCGGCGCAGGTATATTTCTACCATCGGCCCCAGGATGAAGCCCATGATGAATGGAGCCACGGGCAGTTTGAGCTTGAGGAACAGGTAGCCGACACACCCGAAAGCGACCACGATGATTGAATCGAACATGCGGCTGTTGAGGCCGAAGGCGCCGACAACACACAGCACAAAGATAATAGGCAGGAGAATATGCTTTGGGGTCTGCAACATCCGGATAAAGAAGCGCAGCCCAAAAAATTCCTGGAAAAGCATGGCGCAATTGGCCAAAATCATGGCGACGAAGACGCCGGACACGAACAGTGGCTGTTCAACGAACAACAAAGGGCCAGGGGTAAGACCGTGGATCATCAGCCCCCCCAGAAGCATGGCCGTCGTCATGTCGCCGGGAATGCCCAGAGTGAGGAGCGGAATCATCGCCCCGCCAACGGTGGCGTTGTTGGCCGTTTCCGTGGCAACGACTCCGTCGATGATGCCGGTGCCGAACTTTTCAGGCGTTTTTGACTGGTTCTTGGCCACGGAGTATGCGACCAGATTCGAGGTGGAACCGCCAATGCCGGGCAGAATGCCTATGCCTATGCCTATGGCCGCAGATCGGAACATGTTGGTTATCTGGCTCTTGAATTCAGCTATGGAAAAGCCGAATCCCTTCACATTCTTCAGGTCGATGTTCTGTATGGACGTATCGTCCTCAATGCGCGAGGTTTCGGCTGAACTCATGATTTCGCTTAAAGCGAACATGCCGATCAGCACCGGCAAAAGATCAAGTCCGGCAGAAAGCTGTTGACTACCAAAGGTAAAACGGATAACCCCGTCAATAGGCGCCATGCCCACCGTGGCGCAGGCCATGCCGAAAGCCCCGGCCAGCAACCCCTTGATGAGAGATTTACCCGCAAGGGACGCGATCAGCGTCAAGGCGAATACTGCAATGGAAAAATACTCGAAATGGCCGAAATTGAGGGCCATTTTGGCCAGGCCGGGCGCGACGAAGATCATGACCAAAATACTGATGAGGGTTCCCATGAAAGAAAAAAACACGCCGACACCCAGAGCCTTGAATCCCTCCCCCCTTTGCGTCAATGGGTAACCGTCGAAGCATGTTGCCACCGATGATGGTGTGCCCGGCATGTTCAGCAGTATGGCCGAGAGCAACCCCCCCGAGACACCACCTATGTAAAGACTGATCAGGAGCGCAATGCCCTCCAGCGGGGAAAACTGGTAGGATACGGGAAGAAACAAGGCAATGGCCATGGTAGCGGTAAGACCCGGTATTGATCCGAAAACGATGCCCACTGCCACCCCGGTCATGATCAGGAACAAGCACATGGGATGCAGCACTTCAATGGAGCCCGCAAACAGTGATGCCAGCATACTCCGTTTCCCTCGCGTTAGTAGTACAGCCTTTCAAGTAACCCCAGAGGAAGCATAAGATTGAGCCCGTGGCGAAATATCACATAAATAATCCCGGAAGCGACGATGGCGATAATGCCAAACTGCACGTACCGAACTTTTTCAAGAGGACACATGATCAATATCTGCAGGAAAATGTAAATGGGGGAGCTGATGAGAAAACCGAGATCTTCCATCATCACCACATAGGCTACAGCCAAAAACAATGTCCGCGCCGCGCCCTTGTATTCCCTTTTTGTCTGCTCTTCCCTGACCGCCTGGCCGCCTAGTTTCAACTGCTTCAGGGCAACGTAGATCTGCGCCAGAGACAGGCACAGTAGCAATGCGGCAATCATCTTGGGGTACATCGCAGAATCAATGCGCGATACGCGGGTCATGCGAATGGCCGGAATCTGCGCGATATACACAACGGTGAACAGTAGAAAAAACAACCCGATGTATAGATCCATGTATCTCCTGAAGCGCATCTGTAACCTCCTTGTTGATAGTTCTGTCAGCATATGGCGCTACATGCAGCAGAATTCTTCCTCAGAATTTATCTTTTGTTTGCAGGGTATGGTAGCCGGTGCGCTTGCGCGCCTCTTTCAAATGTATTCCGGCGCGTACAAGTTCTTCAATAGCAGATTCAATGTTAGCTATGTTTTCAGCAAGTTCCAAAACATCCGGAGCTTTTTCCAGAGGCACACAGATCGCGCCCGAGTCATCAGCCATGATGATATCTCCCGGTTTGACCTGAACGCCGGAAACGGAAACCGGCGTTTCCACCGCATCAACATAGACACGATCTTTGCCCGTAACCATGTAGCAGCCCTTGGAAAAAACCGGATAGCCGATGCGGCGGATAGACGGGATATCGCGGCAGACCCCATCTATAACTGTTCCGGAAATGTGTTTGAGTTGAGCGGTGAGGGACATGATATCCCCCCAGACAGTGCAGTAATCGCGCCCGGCGTTATCGATAACCACCACTTGCCCCGGCTCCACCTCATCCAGAAAATCGCCCACTGTGCCCGCTATCATGCCGCATGGGACGTAGTGCACGGTAAAAGCCTGACCACACAGAACAGCGCCAGGAATGGTCGAGCGTATGTGCAAAAGGCCGCAGGGCGGCAACCCGGCTTTATCCACCGCATCCGAAACAGAGGTTGTGTCCAGTTTTTTATAGCGTTCTATGACAGAGTCATGAAGGCGAAGCGAATCACGCATGGTAAGTCCTTCTTACTTTTGAAGCATTTTTTCGTAATTGTACTTGGCATCAACTTCAAGCATACTTTTGCCGGCCAGAATTTCCGCCACCATGGCCTCTTCCTTGACAAAAAAATCCTCCGCCTTGCTCAGTACCGCCTCCAATTTCTCCTGTGGGATAATCACCACTCCGCTTTTATCCGCCAGGATCACATCCTTTGGCCTTACCTGCACTCCACCGAACTGGATCATGGAGTTGGTGCTTTCCTCCATGATTCTTCCTCTGGCTGTGGCTACAACCGTACCCTTGGCATAGACCGGCAGGTTGGCGACGATGATGTCATCAAGATCACGTATGGCTCCATCCACCACAATGCCGCTGACGCCTTTCATCCTGGCCCCGTTGGCCAGAATCCCCCCCCAACAGGAAGTGTCCAGACGTCCGCCGTTATCCACAACGATGACATCGCCAGACGCGGCCGTTTCAATGGCCTTGACTCCCAGATGGGTTTTGCTCTTGGTCAGGCCTGCGGCAGTGAGCTTTAAGGTTACCGCGTACCCGGTGATTTTCGCGGCGTTTTCCCACATAGGGCGGATGCCGCAAGTAGCCCCCTTTAATTCCAGGGCATCCAGGGCGTCCGCGATGTTGGTGGTGGAAAGGCGCAGCAAGCGCGTTTTGTATTTGCTTTCAAATTCAGTCATGCCGCACCTCACTCAAGTATCCGATATGTGGATGTCCATTTTTGCGGCTGCCGATGTGGCTTCTTCCATGGAAGGTTCGGCGGTCACAATGTGAACTCTGCCCCCACCGCGATTGCGCGCATCCAGAAAAGCGCTTCGCTCTGAAGCCGTAATGCGGATGCGCTGGACTTCGGGCTCTTTCACCTCAGTAATGCAGACCACAATATTTTTTAATTCCGGACTGTTTAAAATGCTTTTGTAGGTTGTAATATCGTCCGTCTTCGCTCCCAGAATTGCCGCCATAAGCATGGAGGGGATATTGATGGCTCTGCGCACAAAAAGATCCGTTGTTAATTCAATGTCAATGCGGCTGATCTTGCCTGAAATAAGGGCATGACAAATTCGGGACATATTGGATGGAGACCCCACAGCCAGACTGCTGCCGCCCACCACCACATCGCCCAGACAGCGAGTCAGCGGGCGGCTGGCCGCGGCAAAACCGCGCACCTCCTGACGAGCTTTCTCTTCCACTTTGCGTACGGCCGCAGCTTCCTGATCCCTGACTTTTTGATCCACAAAACTTTCCACTACGCTGTTTTTCTTGAAGTAGGGCTGCATGTAGTCCAGGTTGATCCTGGTAATTACCGGCGCTGCCTCCACATGCACGCGGGCAGCCATTGCCAGCATGACATCCACGTCCACGTCTACAGGGATTTTGCTGTGCAACACCAGTCGGGCAGCCAGATTGCCCACGAGAATGGCCGCGCCGATATGGGTGGCGCAGAGTCCTGAAACCATTACTCTGGGGGTACAGGGCACCGCTATGGTGGGAGAAAGGGCCAACACTATGGCCTTGGCGACTTGGGACGGCGAACCGCCGGAAAGTTCCGTCAGCACGGCCGCCGTAATCGCAGATCCCGCGCCGTAGCCCTCCATATTACACCCGGTGGTCTGTTTTCCAGCCCGAAAATAGGAACCAATTTTAAGAATGAGGGCGGCCATAACAGCCAATTTATCCTCGCCAATATTTTCTTCGCGCAAGGCTCTGAGCAACCCGGTATAAGGGCAGGAATCGCCCGTGCCGGCACAAGGGCGCAATCCTATTTCATGATTGCCGACTTCTGTCCCCAAAGTATAGACGACAGCCCGGTTAAGGAATCGGTCATTGAGAATGGGCAGGGCTTCGCCATTGACCAAATCCGATCCTACACTGCCCAAAAGAAAACTTTTTCCGGAAGTGATCCCGATTTCCAGAGCGCGCAGATTGTGACTGAACTGTGACAAGGCATCAGCAAGCACTTCTTGCCGGGATTTATCTTCCTTGGCCATGGCCTCGGCGATAGCGATGGTGCTGAAAGGGACTTTTTCGCTCTCAGCCAGACGAATCAACTCGCCCAGGGAAAAATGTTTCTCCTTCAGATCCAGACTATGTTTGTGCGTCAGGGCTTCACAACAAGGCATGCTTTTCATCCTCTGCTTATTCGTATTTCAGATAAAAATTGCGTCCTGCAATTTTTATCTGCCGGCTACGGCGGGAATGTGGTCCCGCCTTACCTCACGAAATGCTTCGCATTTCGGTGCGACATCCTGTCGCGCATTCCAATTTCAAATTAAAAATTAACGTATTTTTAATTTGGAATTACATATTGTCGGACAAGGCGAAACAGCGCGCGATGCCGCATTCCATGTTTAGGCGTTCCGGTCATATTTATAGGAAACAAACACATCCTGGGCAGAGTGCATGTACTTGCATACCGCCAGGGTACTGTCCCGAACATGCGCAATGTGGTCGGCAAGTAACCGTTCCGCCAGAGGAAGGTCGCGCAGACGCAAGGCCCGGGTCAACTCCAGGTGTTCCAGTCGGGATTCAGCCAGACGGTTTGGCCTGCCAGCGGAAATTACTCGCAGACGTTCAATCTGGGCGTTAAGAATGCCCAGAAAATCAATCAATCTGCCATTGCCGCAGTAAGAGAGCAGCAGGGTATGCAGTTCCCGGTCCGACTCGAAATATTCTTCGACGGGCGTATCCGGGGTCAGAGCCAGGAGCGTCTTTTCCAAATCGTTCAATTGTTCTGCGTCAATCAGGCTATAGGATCTGCGTAGGGCGCACGTTTCCAGCAAGATACGCAGTTCAAAAATTTCTTTCACATCCCTTTCACTGATCTGGGCCACGAAGCAACCGCGCGAAGGATAGCGGGTAACTAACCCTTCGCTTTCCAGGATCATCATAGCTTCACGTACCGGAGTTCGGCTGCTTTTAAGGGTCGCTGCGATTTCAGCCTCGGAAAGGGCATCGCCGGGCTTCAGAGTATTATGTATAATGGCGTCAAAAAGGTAATAATATACCCGGCCAATGGAGCAACCAAGATTTTTTTTCTTATATATCATAGGGTTCCATCCTCAATACATTCCTGCTGGTCCAATATGTTCTTGTAGTTGAACATTTCAAAAGCCATTTATTGCATGCTGATTGTCGACAATATGTATGCATTGGGTAGACGATATGTCGGGCGATAATTCCTGTCAAGTTTTTTTGGGTTAATTTTTGACATATTTTTACGGCATCCAGCCGATTGTCGCACCCCTCCAGCCAAAGAGCTTGCCGCGTCGTGACGGAATATTGGCGCGCAATACAAAAAATATTTTTAATACATTGGTATAAAAGAATAAATTTTTGTGGAACAAAATTTGCTTCACTGGTGCAAGCGTTCCCCCCGAGCGGAATGCGGG